>JBJOOU010000181.1:0-6654 GCA_046051105.1 Bacteroidota bacterium | reverse complement strand
CTGGGTAATACCATGTTCCGGCAAAAGAAGTACAGCGAAGCCATCGAAAAATACAATTACGCAGCAGCGCAACCCATGTTCAATAAAAACAAAATTGCCGCTGCCTTCCACAATGTAGGCAACTCCTACCTGGCCGACAAGAAGCTGGAAGATGCGATAAAAGCCTATAAAACATCCCTGAAGCTGAATCCGCGCGATAACGAAACGCGCTACAATCTTGCGCTGGCCATGAAATTGTTGAAAGACCAGAACAAGAACAACAAAAACAAGGATAAGAACAAGGACAAGAAAGATCAAAATAAAAAGGATCAGAAAAAAGATCAGCAGCAACAGCAACAACAGCAGCAGGATCAGAACAAAGACAATCAGGATAAGCAAAACCAACAGCAGCCTCAGCCTCAGAAAGGACAAATGTCCAAAGAGCAGGCACAGCAAATACTCGATGCTCTTTCGCAGGACGAAAAAGGAGCGCAGGAAAAAGCTCGTAAAGTACAGGCAAAGACTCCTAAAAAGTCGGATAAAGATTGGTAAGGTGCAGGATTGACCTTTTGAAAAGATTTTTAAACAACAAGAATAGATACAATACAAAACGCAGAGCGGTGGTTGAATTCCATAAAAGAATTCTTCGCTTCCAACAAAAATATGCGTGCTGTAGAAAATTGAAAAAAATAAACACAGATGAAACGTCAACTGATTTTTTTATCTCTACTGATTTTAAATACGATTATGGTGAGTGCCGCCGATGCAGTGCGGTTCTCTGCTCAGGGGCCATCCACCGTGGTGATGGATCGGCCTTTCAACATCGAATTTACAATAAATACAGGTTCCGGTCGTGATTTTCGTGCACCGGAAATTGCTGCGTTTGATGTGCTGGCAGGCCCTTACACGTCTACCAGCTCCAGTATTCAGATAATTAATGGCCGCCAAACTTCTTCCGAAGAGGTTTCGTATACCTACACGCTGCAAGCCAAAAAAACGGGAACCTTTACCATTCCGTCGGCAAGTATCACGGTTGACGGAAAGAAGGTGACTTCCAACGGACTGAGCATAAAAGTGCTTCCGGCCGATGCCAATGCGCGTCAGCAGCAGGGAGGAGGAAATGCGCAGACTCAACAGGCGCAACCTTCGTCGTCGGCATCGGTGTCCAACGACAATATCTTTATCCGTGCCAATGTTTCAAAAACAAACGTGTACGAACAGGAAGCCATTTTGGTGACCTACAAACTCTATGCATTGGTCGACGTTA
The DNA here is from genome assembly GCA_046051105.1 of Bacteroidota bacterium. Taxonomy (GTDB): domain Bacteria; phylum Bacteroidota; class Bacteroidia; order Bacteroidales; family Paludibacteraceae; genus Paludibacter. The sequence goes on along the minus strand of JBJOOU010000181.1, from coordinate 5,408 downwards.
TTCAGTGCGGTGCTAAAAAGTTGCCCGATTTTAATGGCTTTATGAAGCAGGATTTGGATCAAAAGAAACCTGCCCAGTTGCAATTGGAACGCTATAATGGAAAAAATTACCAAACAGCTGTGCTCTATCAGGTGGTACTTTATCCACAACACTCAGGTGTAATCGAAATTGGTAAAGCCACCTTCGAGTCGGTGATTCGTGTGCAAAGCCGCGCGCAGGTGCGCAGTATTTTCGACGACTTCTTCGATACCTATTCCAACGTCAACAAATTGCTCACTGCTCCGGCCGTGAAAATTAATGTGGCCGCGTTGCCTACTCCTAAGCCTGCGTCGTTTAGCGGTATTGTCGGACATTTTGATGTCAACGCCAATCTGTCGTCCAACCACGTAAAAACAAATGACGCCATTACACTCAAGATGACCATTGCCGGCGCGGGCAACCTCAAGATGATAAAAAATCCGGAGTTCAAAATCCCCAACGGAATTGATAGCTACGACCCGAAAGTAACCAACAACTTCAAAACTACCGCATCGGGCGTGAGTGGAAACAAAGTGATCGAATATACCCTGATTCCCCGTCATTCGGGAAATTATGACATCGCGCCGGTACAGTTTGCTTATTTCGATACGCAAAGCAGAACCTACCGTGTACTTTCTACGCCCGTGTATAAAATTCAGGTAGACAAAGGAGCCGGAGGCGAAGGCCCTGCGGTGGTAAGCAATTATGTCGACAAAGAAGATGTGAAACAACTGGGACACGACATCCGCTACATATTTACCAACAATGTGGAGGTGGCGCCCGAAAAGCTTCCGCTATTTGGCTCGGTCATCAGCTGGTTGATGTACATCCTGCCGCTTATTCTGGCCATTGTTCTCTTCGTTATGTTCCGCAATCAGGCCAAAGAAAATGCCAATATCTCATTGGTGAAAAACAAAAAAGCGAACAAAGTAGCTCAAAAACGACTCAAACAGGCTCAAAAACTTCTTACCGAAGGCAAAAAAGATCAGTTCTACGAAGAGGTGCTGAAAGCCGTATGGACGTACCTGAGCGACAAGCTCTCTATTCCGGTGGCCGTGCTTACCAAAGATAAAGTGGAGTCCGAACTGGCCGCCCATCAGGTAAACGAAACATTGGTGAATGAGTTCCTGCAAATTCTCAACACCTGTGAGTTTGCCCGCTACGCACCTGCTACGGGGCAACAGGAAATGGGGAATCTCTTCGACGAAACCGTGAAAGCGATTAGTCAACTTGAAGATGTATATAAGAAAAACTAAAACAGACACAGAAACGAATATATGAAACGAGCATAACAAAATTGAATCCACACTGACACGATAGAGCGTGATGATAATTTTGTTTTGCGAGTTCCATCTGACAACTAAAAAGTCAATAATAAACAGATGAAACGAATACTTCTATTTTTTAGCTTCATTTTGTGTTTGAGCACTGTTGCCACTGCACAAACTGCCCATCTGAAAATTGCCAACGATTTATACGTAAAAGGTCAATACGCCGATGCCGCCAAGCTCTACGAGCAAATACTCAGTAAGCAAGGTGTGGCTCCCGAATTGTACTACAATCTGGGCAATACATATTATAAGCTCAACGAAACCGGTAAAGCCATTCTCAATTACGAAAGAGCCCTTCGTCTCGATCCCGGATACGACGACGCACGATTCAACCTCGAAATTGCTCAACAAAAAGTGGTCGACAATATTCTCCAAACGCCTACGTTTTTTGTAGGTCGCTGGATCGAAATTTTCATCAAATGCTTGAGCTCCAACCAATGGCTACTCATCAGTTTCCTGCTCTTCATCGCTGCGCTGGCGCTGGGTTTTGTATTTGTTTTTGGCCCCTCGCTGTTGCTGCGCAAAGCCTCATTCTATAGCGGAGTAGTGCTGCTCATTGTCAGCATCACCACACTCGTTTTCTCAGGCATTCGCAAAGGGCAGGTAGTCAATCACGACGAAGCCGTTATCATGACCGGAGTTGTCACCATCAAAAGTTCCCCCGACAAAAGCGGTACCGATTTATTCCCGCTTCACGAAGGAACAAAAGTCGGCATAAAAACATCGCTCGGTAGCTGGGTAGAAATTGTTTTGGCCAATGGCAATGTAGGATGGGTGGAAGTCGAAAATATAGAGAAAATCTAATGGGTTTTCTCTGTTCAACTTTTTTCCTGCTTTCCTTTCTTTTCATCAGCCTTTATTCATTCCGATAAAATCGAATACAATGATCAACTTTCCTGCATGGGACACTCAATTGTTAGTAGCCATCAACGGCTGCCATTCTACCTTCTTTGATGGATTTTGGTTCGCCTACAGCGATAAACTAACCTGGTTGCCCTTGTATGCGGCCATGATATATATCATCATCCGCAAATGGAAAAAAGAAGCGTGGTGGATCATTCCCGCCTTTGTGCTCTGCATCCTGTTGTCCGATCAAATTTCTTCCGGTCTTATCAAGCATTGGGTAGCACGCCTTCGTCCCTCGCAGGAGCCTGCCCTGCAATCGGTCATCCACATCGTCAACGAATATCGCGGTGGTCGCTTTGGTTTTGTTTCGTCTCATGCCGCCAATAGTTTTGGCTTCGCACTATTATCTTCCTTGCTGCTCCGCAAAAAAGTATATAGCTTTGTCATTTTCACCTGGGCTTTGCTTACCTGCTATTCTCGCATGTATCTGGGCGTACACTATCCGCTCGATATCGTAGGAGGAATCGTGGTCGGATCTGTCATGGCCACAGCTATCTATGCTTTGCTGCGCAAATTCCGTCCTCAAATTTTCGAAAACAATACCGAACCACAAATTCCGGTTGCCTATGCCGTACTGTCTCTTACCTTTCTGGCATTAATCGTAGTAGGATTGATAAGATAAAAAAAGCGACCATAGGTCGCCATTTCTAATTTATCTTCCCGCTACCAACTCAATAATTTCTTCGCGTAGCTGAATAATTTTTTGTTTGCGTGTTTTGCTTAGTGCCTTAAAGCGAATTTTAGCTTGTGCCTTTCGCAGTAAACTGTAGTACATCAGCGCCCATTTCCCCAGTGCCCACAACGACACGATAAACACAAATGCCTGCCAAAGATGAAACTTAAACATTGTACCAAAGATGATCAGTTCCAATAACCAAAACAGCGGAAACGAAAGTACGCCGATGGCATAATGTATTGAGCTAAAAAATCCGCTAAACTCCGGCTTAATAATTTTTTTGCGGATAAATACCGGTACATAGAAGGGCAAAATATTCATCACAAAGCCATAGGCTGCAAAGGGGAAGTTAATCACCAGCAACAGAATGTCAGTAAAAATAGAACTGTTGTGTACTTTTCGTTTCTCGAAAAGCCAGTTGCGAAGGTTGGCCCTCTTAAGTTCGGCTTTGTACTCCTTGCTGAGTTGCGCAATGCGCTGCGCCTTTTCCGGTTCTTTCTTTTCGATATTCACCAGCACCCGCGCTATTTCCTGTCGGGCATACAAGCGGTTCAGGTGGTTATCGTCGAGCTGCATTTGTTCCAAAAACGTATTGTTGAGCAGTTCTGTGGTGGTTTCGAAGCTATGGTAATGATGTTCCGAAGCCAAATCAAAACTCAGGTAGTGCAAATCATTGCGCAACTTGTCGCGTAGTTGGTTAGTGGCATTCACCGGATTGTCGGCATACTCTATCATATATTCCGATACCTCAATCGGCTTCCCAAAGTTGACAATCAAATGTTTGCCGAACTTCTCCAGCGAACCAAAGTCAAGCCCTACGGGAATAATTTTGACGTACGGTGCACGCCCTTCCTTCTCTTGCGCAGCAAAAGCGATGCGAAAAATTCCTTTTACCAGGGGTCGCAACTTACGCTCCACTTCCTGATTGCCTTCGGGCATGATGCACAAAATATTGTTGCTGTGAAGAACTTCCACGCAGCGATCAAAAATTTCCTGATTCTTGCCCAGATTTTGCACGCCGTCCCTCATCCTAAAAGCGGGCATGATCTTCACAAAATGAAGAATGCGGGCCATTGTAGGGTTGTTGAACAAATCGGCGCGAGCCAGAAACGTAACCGAGCGTTGCTTCGGCGCAGTAGCCACTACGGCCAGCGCATCCATCAATGCATTGGTATGATTGGGAGCAAAGATCACCGGACAATCCGCAGGAATATTTTCCAGACCATTCACTACAAAATCGCCATAATATTGCTTAATCGTAAGGTTGACATAAGCGCGCGCAAGTTTGTAACTGGTGGTCAGATCATATATTTTCGACATAATGAAAGAAATTCTAAACGATAAAGGAGTACAAAAATACGATAAATTCCCGTATTCAATGGTTCTGCAGGTGGGCTTCTACAGGTTTTTGATGCCAGTAAACGGCTAGTCCCAATCCGGTAACAATGTGCCAAATGCCCCACCAGGCTACAACAAAGAGCATTCCGCCAATTTGCAAATCGTAAGGAAAAATTTTAGGGTTGAAGAGCAACAATAATCCCAGTCCCGAATTGTGTATACCGGTTTCAATAGTTAGTGTTCGTCTGTTCCTGTCCGAAAGACCGAACACCGATGCTATTGAATATCCGGTCAGCAATCCTACCGCATTATGTACCAACACAATCAGGAAGATGAAAAAAATATGTTGCAGAAACAAATCAATATTATTCAAAAACGCCATCACTATCATTCCTACAAAAAACACAAGCGAAAGATTCTGCAATGGCTTTTTGATGCGCGCCGTAATGGCCGGGAACTTGTTCGCAAAAATAACGCCCAGTACCAACGGAATTCCCAGCAGGATAAATACGGTTTCGAACACCTGAAACGTGTCAATGTGCAAAGGCTTTTGCAGCAAAGTGGCCACATGATGATTCACGTAGCTATTGTACAATCCACCCCAGAGCGCAAAATTGGCAGGAGTGGTAAACGTGGCAAAAAGGGTACTCGTAGCCGTAAGACCAACTGCCAGCTCGGTATTAGCGCGGGCATACGACGACATAAAGTTGGAAATATTGCCCCCCGGGCAGGCTGCCACCAATATCATACCCATCGCCACAGTAGGAGTGAGGTACTTATTGAAAATAACGATGAGCAAAAAAGTAATGGCTGGCAAAGCCACCAGTTGTGAAAAAAGTCCCGCTAATGCTTGCTTGGGCTGCTGAATCAAACTTTTAAAATGCGAAGTTTCAATCCCTAACGCCACACCAAACATCACAAAACAAAGAACAATATTAATGATGTGCATTCCCGTAGCCGAGAAATTAATGCGGATCGGATCGAGTTGTTGTAGTGCTTCGTACATAGACTTAATTTTTTGCGATACAAAAATATAAAATATTACTATTGTCCGCTAAATTTTTTCAGATTCTTCACTTCGTTCAGAATAACAAAGACTTATGCATACAGATAATAGGAGGTGGTTGGTTGGCGGCTTC
>JBJOOU010000180.1:0-4537 GCA_046051105.1 Bacteroidota bacterium | reverse complement strand
TGCCACCGGGGCAATGCATATTTTGTCGGTAAGCGGGATGCATGTAGGGATTGTTTATGTTGTGATTGCTTTTTTGTTGGGCTTTTTGAATAAGTTTCGTGGAGGGAAAGTGCTGAAAGCTGTATTGATCATCGCTTTCCTTTGGGGATATGCTTTTTTGTCAGGCATGTCGGCTGCGGTTATCCGCGCGGCTTTGATGTTTAGTTTTGTGAGCCTTGGGGAACCTTTTGGGCGAAAATCATTGATGTACAATACGATTTTTGCTTCCGCATTGTTTATGTTGCTTATTAATCCCAACTATTTGTACGATGTCGGGTTTCAGTTAAGCTATTCGGCTGTGTTGAGCATTATCTTTTTTCAACCGATATTTGCAAAGTTCTATAGTCCTACGAATAAGGCCACCCGTTGGTTGTGGAGCATGTTCACTGTTTCGTTGGCGGCTCAGTTAGGAACGGCTCCGTTTACGCTCTTTTATTTTCAGCAATTCCCGAATTATTTTCTGCTGACCAACTTTTTGGCCATCCCATTGTCTGGTTTGGTTATCTATCTGGCATTGGCTTTATTGGCAACAGCCGCGCTGCCATCCGTATTTTCGATTATTGCGTGGTTGTTGAAATGGTCTCTTCTGGCGCTCAACGGATTGATTGAAGGCATACAAGATCTACCTTACTCGGTGTGGCATGTGTCTTTTGATATAAACCAAACAGTGGTCGTCTTTTTGGCCATTTTCTGTTTGTCAGCTTATTACTTTAATCGAAGGTTTGCCCCTTTGTTCGTGGGGTTGACTTCGATTTTTCTTGCATGCCTGATGAGTTTTTTTACCGAATATCAAACACAGACATCTGCGCATTTAATTGTGTATGCGGGGCAAAAAGGTACGCATATAAGTCTGATCGATCGGACTGAAAATACAGTTTATACTACAGATTCTGTGGAGATTCAGCGCATTGCCAAATGCTATTGGCAGAATCGAAAGCTGGATGCTCCTTTGTTTTATCAACAAAAGGAGGATGTAGGCCGAACTTTTCTCAGTTTTAAAGGAAAGCAATTAATGGTGTTGACAGATGATTATCTGAAGCATAAAATTACTACTCAGCCATTAAAACTTGATTATCTGGTGATTGGAAATCACGTGAAACCGAGGATGGATCGTATTCTGGAATGTGTTCGACCGAAAGAAATTATTGTGGATAAGGCGGTGTCACAATGGTATACTGATCATATCCGATCCGTTTGTCGTTCACAAGGTATTCGTTTTTATGCAGTTGCAGAGCAGGGTGCTTTTTGCTTAAGTATGAAAGATTAGTGGCGAACTGTACAAATATCTCGAAAATCCTAATTTTTTTGCTACTTTTGCAGTCAAATTAAAACCTGACAAATGATTTCTAAAATTATTGCTGAAGACCTGGTTGTAAAGGTGAAAAAAGCGATTGATGCAGTAGATAAAATCGTTATAGTGGCACATGTTGGTCCCGATGGCGATGCTATGGGCTCAACGCTGGCTATGTGGCATTACCTGATGACTATTGAAAAAGAACCTGTCGTAATTGTACCAACGCCTTTTCCTGCGTTTTTGGCATGGTTGCCCGGAGCTGACTGCGTACTCGACTACGAAAACCATAAGGAAAAAGCCGACCAGCTATTTGCAGAAGCAGAATTGATCTTTACGCTTGATTTTAATCAGGCAAGTCGTATGGCCAAAATGGCCGATGCGGTCATCAATGCGCCTGCCCCTAAAATTCTGGTGGATCACCACCTCTATCCCGGCGACTTTGCAAAAGTGACGGTTTCGTATCCCGAAATATCATCCACCAGTGAGTTGGTGTTTCGTTTGATTTGCCGCATGGGCGATTTCTCGAAAATCAATCTGGCCGCTGCCGAGTGTATCTACACTGGAATGATGACCGACACGGGGAGTTTTACCTACAATTCCAATAATCAGGAAATATATACTATCATCTCCGAATTGCTGAAAATCGGAGTGAAAAAGGATGAGATTTACCGCAAGGTGTTTAATACTTATTCAGCCGATCGTATCAAATTGATGGGATATTGTCTGTATCATAAAATGAAAATTTACCCCGAATATAAAGCTGCCCTGATCACGCTGGATGCGGAGGAACAAAAGCAATTCAGCTTCCAGAATGGTGATGCCGAAGGTTTTGTAAATATTCCCTTGTCTATTGCAGGTGTGGATTTCTCAGTATTCATGCGCGAAGATCCCGAAAAAATAAAAATTTCGTTGCGCTCACAGGGCAGTTTTCCAGCAAACAAAGTGGCTGCTGAGTTGTTTAACGGAGGTGGTCATTTAAACGCTGCCGGAGGTGAAAGTTACATTTCGCTGGCCGATTCGATTCAGAAATTCGAAGACGCTTTGCCTAATTATAAGGCATTTTTGGAGTAAAGTGCCCACTCTTTGTGAGTGAATTAATTGAATGTTTAATTGAAATTTTATAGTACTAATCTTTACAAAATCATTGTGAGGATAGTGTTTTTGATATGAAATACCTGATAATACTTGGCGACGGCATGGCGGATGAGCCCATGGCCTCGCTTGGAAATAAAACTTGTTTGCAGGTGGCAAACAAACCCAATATTGATAAAGTAGCTTCACTCGGTCGCAGCGGATTGCTCGATACTATTCCGGCAGGCTTTGCTCCGGGTAGCGAAATTGCCAACATGAGTGTAATGGGCTACGATGTGCCGAAAGTGTTTGAAGGACGCGGTTCGCTGGAAGCAGCAAGCATGGGCGTGACTATCGAACCTGGCGAAATGGCCATGCGTTGCAACCTTATTTGTATTGCTGATGGTAAAATTAAAAACCATTCAGCAGGCCATATCAGCAATGAAGAAGCTACCGAACTGATTCTATTCCTGGAAAAAGAACTCGGCAACGACATCATCAGCTTTTATCCCGGTGTTTCGTATCGCCATTTGCTGAAGGTGAAAGGTGGTCAGAAACAACTCAAATGTACGGCTCCTCACGACGTTCCCGGAACTGCTTTTGCCGATGTGATGATAAAAGCAACTGCCGACGAAGCGACTGAGACTGCTGAACTACTGAATAATCTTATTTTACGCTCGCAGGAATTGTTGGAGAATCATCCCGTCAACCTGAAACGTGCAGCAGCCGGTAAAGACAAAGCCAACTCCATCTGGCCATGGTCACCGGGCTACAAACCTGATATGAAAACGCTGATGGAACTTTTCGGATTGACCAGCGGATCAGTGATTTCAGCAGTGGATTTGATCAAAGGGATTGGCGTGTACGCTGGTCTGAAAGTGATTGAAGTGGAAGGCGCTACCGGACTTTACGACACCAACTACGAAGGAAAAGCGCAGGCTGCTATCGATGCATTGCGTACCGACGATTTCGTATACCTGCACATCGAAGCCAGCGACGAAGCCGGCCACGAAGGCGACGAAGTGTTGAAAGTAAAGACCATCGAATATCTGGATGCCCGCGTGGTGAAACCTATTTTGGAAGAAGTTTCTACCTGGGACGAGCCGGTAGCCATTGCTATCCTGCCCGATCATCCAACTCCCTGTGCTACAAAAACGCATACCAGCAATCCTGTTCCGTTTATTATCTACCGTCCGGGCGAAGAACCAGATGGCGTGTCGGTGTACGATGAGTTTGAATCAGCCAAAGGCGCTTATGGTGTGCTGAAGGGCGATGAATTTATGAAAGCACTGGTAAAATAACGCCTAACCCTTAAAGGGAAGCAGGTTGTTAGTTGAGACCTTGTATGTCTTAAAGCAGAAATAAATATTTTCTGAATTTATATGTTGGTACATCAATCGTTGATTCACGAAATAAAAAGTATTATCTCGCAATCGAGGGATAATGCTGTCCGTTCGGTCAATTGGGAACGGACGCAGATGTATTGGCATATTGGTAAGAGGATATTTGAAGAAGAGCAACAGGGCAAGTATAGAGCAGATTACGGTACGTACCTGATAAAATATTTGTCGGAACAATTACAGCCTGAGTTTGGGAGTGGGTTTGGTATTCGTCAATTGGAAAGGTATCGTCAGTTTTACCGTACATTTCCAATTGCGTCCACACTGCGGACGCAATTTAATTGGTCTCATTATAAGATGCTTATTTCAATTTCTGATGAATATAAGCGAGAATATTATATTGCAGAAGCGTCAAAGAATAACTGGACTTCCCGGCAATTGGAACGACAGATAAACAGTGGTTTATATGAGCGACTATTGCTGAGTAATGATAAAGAAAGCGTATTGGCGGTAGCCCGTATGGAAAAGATTCCAACAGAGCCTTTCGAGATAATCAAAGATCCGATGGTATTGGAGTTTTTGGGACTTCAAGCTCATCCAGCTTATTATGAGAAGGATTTGGAGCAGGCGATTATTAATCATTTGCACGATTTTATTCTTGAATTGGGAAATGGATTTGCTTTTATGGCTCGCCAGAAACGGATTCATATTGATGGTGATGACTTCTTTGTTGATTTGGTTTTTTACAACCGATTATTACAGTGTTTTGTGTTGATCGATTTGAAAATTGGAA
>JBJOOU010000179.1:0-45178 GCA_046051105.1 Bacteroidota bacterium | reverse complement strand
GGTAAAATTACCTACAGAAACAGTATGGCAAAGCAAAAACCTTACTGACGTAAATGCCCTTGGAACTGATATCACCTCTACTTACTACCTGAATGATAATTACATCAAGAAAATAACCGTGGCTTACTCCTGGTTACAATTGGATAAAACAGCCGCAACATACGATTCGAAATATGCTCTAGACTATCTGAAAAAGAAACTAACCATCAGTATAGATCACCACATTTGGAAAAATCTTTCAGCCTCATGGAAAGCGGGCTACTGCGACCGTGCTGGTGAATACACTGACGTAAACAAAGCACTAAAACCTTATTCTCCTTACTTTACGCTCGACACTCGCCTGGTTTGGACCGACAAGAAGTTTGATTTCTTTGCTGATGCCAACAATATGCTAAACGCACAATATGCAGATTATGGTGGACTTACGCAACCCGGCAAAAACTTTACGCTAGGCTGCCGACTGCACCTATAGTCGATATCGAATATCCTGCTTTTTTGCATTATCACCCCCACCCTTCAGGACATCCTCAATTACAGAAAGATGCCCTGTTGAGTGCGGGTGTTTTTATTTATTACCCTCGGCTTTCGTACATCCGGTGAGACTTTCTATAATATCCGATTCCCGGAATTCTGTGAAGCTTTTACTTGCGGAAAGTGAACAGCACATTTTGCAGCCGCTAATTTTTATTCAAAAAGTTGATACTGAAAATTGCAGTGATACATTTTAGTTCAAAAAACAGTCAGCGAAATTTGCAGTGGGTCTTTTTGATTTAAAAAGGCAATCATGCATTTTGCAGCCACCCATTTTTATTCAAAAAGTTGATACCGAAAATTGCAGTGATACATTTTAGTTCAAAAAACAGTCAGCGAAATTTGCGGTGGGCCTTTTTCAAGTCGACAAACAATATCAAGAAATCCTTTTTCACTGAGGAACAATAGTATGTACACTAAAAAGTCAACTATTATAGACCCAAAAGGATTCGTTGGAGGTAGTTTAAAACGATCGTTTTAAGGTAACTTCTATTAGAATATATATCATTCTAACATATACGTAATCATGGTAAGACAATTAATCTGGCCTTATTGACACCTACAAATTTATCATATTTCCAGAGATTACTTCGATATAAAAATCAGAATGAAACTCTTCTCAAGCAATAAAAAATGAATTAGCTGGAATGAAGGCAAAAAAAAACCGCATTACTGCGGTTTTTCTTTTATATTTAAAGTTACTCTTCAACCAGTTTATAGGTTTCTACAATTTTACACCTTATATTAGGAGCTGCAGCTACTACAGAAGGCTGTAACATAAAATATGAAACTGTGAATGACTTTGTTGTCGGATCATATTTATTTACACCTGATGGGTCAATTGCTGCTTTACGAGTATTAGTAGCATTTGGGTAATAGTTGGTTACAGCTACAATATTATCATTTGCATCAAAAGTAAATATTGGACAGAACTGGCCATAACCGCTCAATGCACTACCATTTGTCATTGGATACAAATAATCTTCCCATACCAACTCATCCCACAGAACAAGCGATTGCCCGTCATATGTTTGTAACTGAACAGTATATGGCTCATTAGGATGAAGGGCAGCAAAACCTACTGTAATATGCTTAAAGCTAGCATTTGCTAAATCTGTATTTGTACCTGTCAGCACGTAACGTCCTGCATACTTATGTTTCACTTTTAGACTCAGTAAAACCTGACCAAAGTTTCCACTTACAGTATATCCACTATTAGTTACACTTTTAATTCTAAATAGAGCAAATTGAGTTTCCGACTTCAACAAATGTGTATCAATATTAACCGGAAGCTTAACCGATCTCGATCCTTTAGGAATTACAATTGTTGCAGGGACACTAGCACCTGCGAAGTCAAACGGAACAAGGTCTTCATCAGGTACCGAATCTTTCCCTGTTGCAGGATATTGATCACCCAAATAGGTTCTTACCGCACTTCTAACAGCAGCAGTATCTTTAACCACTTCTAATTTCACTTCAATATCTTCAGCAGCTGGATTTTCTGCAGCCAATCTCAATTCAAAGTCAAAATCAGTTTTACCTAAGTCTAGAGAAATAATATTTCTAGTATGAGATGCATCTGTAGCTATCTCAACAATTTTCTTACTATTTAGGTTGATTAAGCCATATTCCTGATCATTTATATTTGTGTCAGACAAACATGAAGATAACAACAATGGCAATAGTAATCCAGGTAAGAAAACTTTATATAGTCTTTTATTCATAATCTCATTGATTTTTAATTATTTTATTTAGCCCAAAAAATCTTATCGGTCTGAGGATTTATTTTCCCCTGAGCTGAAACATTTGCGGCATTATATTGATATTCTTCCTGAGGATACACCAAACGACCAGGAATAACATTTGTACCACGGTTAGGAGATATTGACAAACGTGTAGGTGCTCCGTTATCACTAAATTCCTTAGGATAACCTGTTCTACGATAATCTGTCCATGTTTCCAAACCGTTAATCCCAAACATTGCAATATATTTCTGAGTTAAGATCAAGCCTAGTTTGTCTGTGTTTTCTGACCAAACCGGAGCTGTTTTAATAGTAGAAGTCAAATATGCATTTACTACTGAGTCAGACTTTGCTACCTTTAGCCATACAAATGATTCTTTAACAGCCGCTTCATAAGCAGTCTGAGCATTGCCGGCAAGAATTCCTCTCTGAACTGCTTCTGCTTGCAGGAACAAACTTTCAAAAGACGTAAAATACCACTGAGCCATTGAAGCACTCGTTGCGATACCAGGACCCGCTACATTCGAAGAGTTTGCTGCTCCATCTTTATCTGCATCTGCAGTTCCTGTTGGATAATCATAACCATAGGCAAAACCAACATATTCACCATGTTTCGGAGTCGCTGCTTTAGAGTAGAAATAAGTTTTTCTTGCATCACCAAATTTATCAAGCATGAACAAGAAATATTTATTTGCACGATTGTAGTTATCAAGACCTCCGGCATCATTTATATTGAATGTATTCCAGTATGGATTTTGTTTATCAACATCAGCAGCATATCCAGGTTGTACAGAAGCTGTTTCACCAGCACCTAAAAAGCCTGCACCATTGGCTACTATTTTATCGGTCATTGCTTTCAGAGTCGCAGCATCTTTTACCTCGGTTAAGTGCATAATCAAACGAAGTCGTTGAGAATTACCCAGCTTTCTCCATTTTGCCAAATCTCCTTTAAATACAATATCTGAAGTTTTAATATCAAGGTTATCTGCAATGTTGGCATTTTTCAAAAGCTCATCTGCTTTTTCAAGCTCTGCAATCAACGCAGTATAAATATCCTCTCCTTTATCATAAGGAGTCAACATATACTTCTCTAAATCAAAAGCTTTTGAATAAGGTACATTGTTGTATTGATCCACCAACTGCATAAAGCCAATTGTCTTTACAATTTTAGCGATACCTTCATAAGCCGTCTCTTTTCTTGAAACTGCATTTTTTTCAATAACATCAACATCCTTAAGAATATCATACATGGTTGTCCACGAGATGCGGTTAAAAGTAGAAGTCACCTGATAAGTTTCCTCTTCAGTATTGGGTCCATAAGTACCTGAACAGCGAGCCCAATGCCCCATCCAGCGAGAATAGGAATCATATTGGGTGGCTTGGAAAGCAGCCATTCTATGTAAAGCACGTGGCAACACCAGGCTTGGTGTCATATTTTCTTCAATTGCGCTGTTGGGGCTTTTGTTGATATCGAAGAAATCTTCGCTACAACTAGTAAGCACAGATGCACAAATAAGTATAATCGATACTATCTTTTTCATATACATATATTTTTTATTTGTAGCCTAATTAAAATTTAACTTGAATAGTTCCTCCTAAAGTTCTGGTTGGAGGGTTAACAGTAGCATTTGCGATACCTGCAACATTACCGGTTAAGAAGCTATTATTTCCACGATAATCAGGATCAGAATAAACATTTGATTTTGGCAACCACAATGCTAAGTTACGTCCTACAAAACCAATAGTAACTGACTGAACAATGTTTTGTTTTGAAATCAATGACTTTGGAAGATCATAAGTAATTGACAATTCACGGAATCTCCACGAAGCTGCACTGGTTATAAAGTTAGTAGCTACCCCTCTGTAATTATCACTGGTAAAGAACTCCTGAGCATCATAAACAGTTACATTTGTATTTTCAACATATTTACCTGTTGCTGCGTCCATGTATACAGAATTAGGTATTACAAAACGCTCACGATTATTAGCTCCGGTAATTGCAGACACCCCTGTCCATGCCATTTCGTTACCTATCATGTTAAAGTTATAATATCCTCCTTTGTATTCAAACAAAGCTGAACAAGTAATCCCTTTCCATGTAAATGATGGACTAATACCAATTGTATGTTTTGGAAGAGTATTACCAACCTTTTTCAATTCATTCGCAATACTAGGCATACCTGTAACTGCATCAACAATTATACGTCCTTTATCATCTCTTACATAGTCAGTAGCATTGAACACAAATGAAGGTAGACCAACTACTGCCATATTAGAACACATAGCATATCCAGCAATTGCCAATTCGTTCAAGTTATTGTAAATTGATTTTACTACGTTGTTGTTATATGAGTAATTGATATTCAAATTCAATTTAGCTTCGCCCAACTGTACAAGAGGTGTCAATTTAAGTTGCGTTTCGAATCCATAGTTACGGAAAGAAGCAGCATTGATGTTAGCAGTAGAATAACCAGTTGAACGAGGCACACTAATATTCACAATCTGATTGGTATTGTTTTGGTTGTAGTAGGTAGCATCGAAGTTAACTCTATTTTGCAGGAAAGAAGCTTCAAAACCAAATTCAGAGCTTTCGATAAATTCTGGTTTTAAATACTTGTCAAAAGCACCATTATCGGCAGAATAGCCAGGAAGCCCATTGTATGGAAAACCATCAGCTTGAGAGAAGGTTGAGCTTAAAGAATACGGGCTGATATCCGCATTACCTGTTTTATTCCATGAACCACGTAATTTCAAGAAATTCATAACATCTGAACGAAGGCTCGGTACAGCATCAGTCAACACTAAAGACGCACTTACGCCTGGATAAAAGAAACTATTGTTACTTGGATCAAGTACCGAAATCTTATCATTTCTACCGGAAAGTTCCAATGAAGCATATCCTTTGTAAGTAACCGTAGCATTTCCGTACAACGAGAACATTCTGTTTTTAGATGTAGTTGAACTACCACCCAGTTCGCCCGGACGAGCTGACACATTGAACAAATCCTCGATAACCAGATTACTTGCATCAACACCGGTAGTTCTTGATGAAATCTCACGAACATAAGTACCACCAATGAATGTTGTTTTAAAATCACCTAATTCTTTGTGAGCATTGAAAAAGAAATCAGATGACAAACGGTTTCCAATATAAGAGCTTACAGAAACAGCCTGTGGTACATTATCAATACCTCTTGGAGCACCATAGGAGTTAACTACCAAACGTTTTTGATTATTCTGAGATGTCAATCCCTGATAAGTCATAGCGGCACGATAATTCAAATCCAACCACTTGGTTGCTTCAAGTTTCAAATCTAAACTTGTCACTAAATTTTGGTCTTTACCAGAACGTCTCCAGGTATCCAGCGCAATATATGGGTTGATACCGTAACGGTTGTAATAGTTGTTATATTGAGCATACTCATTATTCTTAAAATCCTTATACGAAGTCAATGGAACCTGAGCAGGTGTACTGAAGATAAGGTTCATCAAACCACCGTTCAAACCTACATTATTACCAGAATAATAATCTCCCATCGCTGTGTTATCAAACACATCGTAGTTGGACTGGCTATAGTTTGTATTTAAAGATGCAGTGAAATTTTTATATGTATGACTTGCATTTAAGCGAATACCAGTACGTCTGTTTTCGTCATTAGGAACAATACCTTTAACGCGAGCATCCTGTAAACTCAAATAAAAACCTTTAGCAGAATATGACATATCGTTCTGCATAGTCACACCTGTATCAAAAAATTTCTTGCGATCATTTGTTGCAGCATATTTGATCGTTTGTTTGTCACCATTTGGAAGAGTTTCTCCTAAAGTAACAAGGCTACCATCAAAGGCAGGTCCCCATGACCAGTTCTCATAAGGAATATAAGATCCCGATCCACCCGAACCGAATTTTGTTTGGAATTCAGGGAATAAAGAAATAGAACTAAACTGAGTAGTATTGCTGATAGCAATTTCTGGTTTAGCTGCTTTGTCACCTTTTTTAGTAGTTACCACAATAACACCATTTCTGGCATCTGGTCCGTAAACAGCAGCACCCGATGTTCCTTTCAAAACGTTTACATTTTCGATATCATTGGGGTTCAATGAACTCAATAAGGAGAGAGCTACAGGTACACCATCCAGCAAAAGCATAGGATTATTGTTACCTGTCAATGAACGAATACCACGAAGATTAATCTTCACATCATCAAAAACGCCACTATTGATTGAAGCAATATTCAATCCGGCCACTTTTCCCTGAAGACTGGTAGCAACGTTCATTGCTTTAGCCTGGGTCAACTCTTCACTTTTTACATTAACTGTAGAGTATCCCAATTCTCTTTTTTGTCTCTGAATACCCAATGCCGTTACCACAACTTCATCCATTACTTTAGAATCTGCCGAAAGTTTCACAACAAGACCTTCAACAGGAGCAACTTCTACAGTCTTCATTCCTAAAAATGAAATCAACAGATTTCTGCCATCCTGAACGCTAATTTTAAAACCGCCATTAGCATTAGTAATTGTACCGGTTGTACTACCTTTCACCTTTACAGTAGCTCCGATAATCGGCTGCCCATCATCCGCGGAAATTACTTTTCCGGAAATGGATTTAGATTGAGCATTAACCAAACCTATGCTTACCACCAAAAGGCAAGCCAATAAGAACGTTAGTTTTCTCATAAATTTAACATTTTGTTTATTAATCTTCTTTAAATTGCGTTTCTTTCTGCAAGTTTTCATTTTATCACTCGACAAAAATAGAGTAATAAAAATAAAAAAACAAGGGTTTTTGCTGATAAATAGAAAAAATATACAGATTTTTTGTGTCAAAATGAAGCTAACACCCCAAAGAAAACGTTAAATGGCGTATCATTCCAACAAATACCCTCGCAGCAAATCCAACATATACCATTCACACACAACAACTTATACAAAAACAAGATTTGCTCAAAATTCAATTACTAACAAAAGTGAAAGTCTGCGAAGAAAGAGAAATTTTAACCTTTTCGAAATCAGAATGAGACCAAAAACAAGCATTATTGCGACAAAAAACAAGAAAAAATGACGGTTTCGATACAAATACACATAAAATTACAGCATCAGAAATCAAAAAGTATCAATTCATCACTCCGCTTTTGACAGCAAAATCGGAATTGAAAACAAAAGCTAAGATCCAAAATATAACAAAAAAAGAGCATTTTTTCTAATGCTCTTTAGTCGGTATACGCAATGCGTTAATTCTTATATTTTATCGGAATGCTTCAGGATTTTTGCATCGGTGTAAAAGAAAATTTCTTCTGCAATATTGCTACAATGATCACCAATTCGTTCCAGTTTGCGGATGCTGGCAATTAATTGCAGGCATTCGTACGCCCGGTCAGGGCTCTTGGCAATATAATCAGCAATAATGCGTGGTGCCTGGTTGTTGATTTCGTCCACCTGATAGTCCTCGCTAAAAATGGCTGCGGCGATGTCCGACTTTTCGTTCTCAAAAGCTTCCAGTCCTTGCGCCAACATTTTGTTCACATCCAAAATCATGGTTTGCAAATTGGTAAGTGAAATCAACTCGGCATCCAGTATTAATGTCGGGGTAGATATAAGCGTGCGCGCAATGCCATAGGCAAAGTCAGCAATACGTTCCAAATTGCTATTAATCTTCAGCACCGCCAGTACAAAACGCAGGTCGATAGCTACAGGCTGATGCAGTGCTATGATATTTTCGCATACACTATCGATCTTTAACTCGTATGCATCTACCTTTTTTTCGCGCATCGACACTTTCTGGGCTAGTTCCTTGTCAAAGCCTAAGATTGCATCGCCAGCATTGCGTACCTGTGATATTACAAGCTTCCACATCTCGATGGTGTCCTGACGCAAAGCGATAAGTTCTTGTTCTAAATGTCTCATACTATTTTGATGAATGACCCCCGGCTCCCGAGGGGAACTGAAGACCTGATTGTATTTAATGTTACTTTGATTTCTCTAATGCTAATTAACAACACCTTCATTGCTGATCCTCGCTGAGGATAACAAATATCCGGTCAATCTATCCAAACCGTCCGGTGATATAATTTTGAGTAGATATTTCTTTAGGATTAGTAAATATCTTAATGGTATCGTCATATTCTACTAATTCGCCAAGATAGAAATAGGCTGTTTTGTCGCTCACACGCGATGCTTGCTGCATATTGTGTGTAACAATCATGATGGTATAATCGTTTTTCAACTCATGAATCAAATCTTCGATTTTGGCAGTAGAGATTGGGTCGAGAGCCGAAGCCGGTTCATCCATCAGCAATACTTTTGGGGATATGGCCAATGAACGGGCTATACACAAACGTTGCTGTTGTCCTCCGGAGAGCGCAAAAGCTGATTTTTGAAGTTTGTCTTTCACTTCGTCCCAAAGTGCAGCCGCTTTGATCGACTCCACTACACGCTCCTCAATAAAGGACTTGTCTTTTATTCCATTTACACGCAAACCGTAGGCTACATTCTCAAAAATAGATTTTGGAAATGGATTTGGCTTCTGAAATACCATACCTACTTCTTTACGGAGTTCGTCGACATGTATGCCGGGAGCATAAATATCTTTTCCCTCAATTTGAATGGAGCCTGTCATACGCGTTCCATCTATCAGATCGTTCATGCGATTGAGCAACCGCAGGAAGGTAGACTTACCACAGCCGGAAGGGCCAATCAGGGCCACTACTTTATTTTTTTCTACTTCAATGTTGATGTTTTTCAGTGCATGAAATTCACTGTAATAGAAATCAACGTTCTTTGCATCAATTGTTAGCATATAATTAAGTTGAAAGTTGAAAGTTGAAAGTTGAAAATCTCTTTATGACTTTGCAAACTTTTTACTTTGTAACTATTTTAGTTGGTTTTTACTTTATTCGAGAAATAGCGTCGTAGTGCATTTGCCAAAAGATTTAGCAACAGAACAATGGCAACCAGAACAAGTGCAGTACCATAGGCAATCCCTCTGGAAGCTTCGATGTCGGTACCACTGGTTGATATCACATATAAATGATAGGGCAAAGCCATAACCTGATCAAAAATGCTGTGGGGCAATTTGGGCAGGAAGTAGGCCGCAACAGTAAACAGAATGGGAGCCGTTTCACCGGAAACACGTCCAATGGACAAAATGAGACCAGTAATGATATTAGGAAACGCCATTGGTAGAATTACCTTTTGAATGGTTTGCAATTTGGTAGCACCCAGCGCCATACTTCCTTCGCGGTATGAATTATCGATGGCTTTTAATGATTCCTCGGTGGTACGGATCACCAACGGCAACGACATCAATCCCAATGTAAGCGAGCCGGCAATAATTGAATCGCCAAACCCCATTGTGTTTACAAAAAGTGCCATCCCAAACAATCCGAATACAACAGAAGGCACACCACTCAGGTTGTTTGTCATGATTCGTATAACGGTGGCTATTTTACTATCACTGGCATATTCGTTCATGTAGATACCGGACATGATACCGATAGGAAAACTAAATAAACTGCTACCGATTACCAGGCACAGTGTTCCTACGATGGCCGGGAAAATACCACCTTTCGTCATTCCTTCCTCAGGCGCTTTCGATAAAAAGTCCCAGTTAATTACTCCAATACCACGAATGATAATAAAACCGAGAATCATGAAAAGTATCAGAACCACCGAATAACTCATCAGGCGGAACAGTGTAAATGCCACCGCTTGCGTTAAACGTTTCTTTTTGTCGGTATTTGTATGTATTACAGGTGTCATAATTCTATCTGCTATATTTCTTTTTATTGATAAATTCAACGCTGATGCTAATAATCATGGTAATAACAAAGAGCACGCATCCCAAAGCAAACAATGCCTTGTAGTGTCCTCCACCGGCCGACGCTTCGCCTAATTCTGCTGCGATGGTTGCCGGAATGGTTCTAACAGGCTCCAAAAGCGAATGCGGAATGACAGCAGCATTACCAGTTACCATCAACACTGCCATTGTTTCGCCAATAGCGCGACCAATGCCGAGCACTGCTGCCGAAGTAATTCCGGATTTTGCATAATGTATGATGACGCGATAAATGGTTTGCCAGTGTGTGGCGCCAAGTGCCAGACTCGCTTCACGCATCGAACGGGGTACGTTGCGCATTGAATCTTCTGCCACAGTAATAATTGTAGGCAATGCCATGATGGCCAATACAACACTACCGGCTAATGCGGTTTCGCCCACAGGCAAGTGAAAAAGTTTCTGCAAAAATGGAACAATCACCACCAGCCCAAAGAACCCAAACACAACCGAAGGAATACCTGCCAGCAATTCAATCACGGGCTTAAGCACATTCCTAACCCGCATACTGGCTATCTCGGCCAAATATACAGCCACTGCAAGCCCGAAAGGCAATGATAAAAGAATGGCCGCTAAACTCACCCAAATGGTTCCTAATATCAAAGGCAACAATCCGTATTGAGCAGAAGGGCTGGAAGTAGGATACCACTCTTTGCCTCCGAAGAAGTCGCCGGGTTGGATTTTTTCGTTTGCCATGACAGTACCATTGAAGTTCTTGGCCACATATTGATTAGGCAAGAACAAAATAATACCCGGATGTTTCGAGGTAAGCTCGCTGGCTTTTTCGGGAATGTGCTCAAAATTTGCACCGAGTTCTTCTTCGGTGTAAAAGTTCGTCAAGTCGCTTAGTCGAACCACTTCAATCGGTTCTTCCTTGCCACCTACTTCATCCCAGTTGGTAATCTCTGCATCAAATATTTGTTTAATCTGATAAGAACTAAGTCTCTTTACGGGATTCGATTTGTTCAGAGCAATTACATACCCTTCTTCTACTTCCGGTGTATTGAACAAGCCTGAAGCCTCCTTGAACAAGAAAAGGACAATCAACAAAATGGTAATGCTGGTTACGCTACCACTTATCAGCAATGCCCCTTCAATTAGTTTCTCAAAAAATCTTTTCACGATGAATCTTTGTTTATTATTCGATGCAAAGAAAGTTCATAGACATTAAGGCAGAATTACATATATATTACAAACATGTTACATTTGAAAGAGTACATATAAATATTGTACGCGCGAGACAAACATCTGATTATAGACAGTATACCACATGACTAAAAAATCATAGAGTTGTATAATGTCATATCATTGTAATATGTTTGGCAATTATTTGTAACATCGTCGTAGTTTCTTTGCATCGTGATTTTTAAACGACGAGAAACAACAATTACAAAAAAGAAACATGAAAATTTCTATCAAGACTTTGGCAATCTCATTTGGACTGATAAGTTCTGTTGCAGCTTCGGCACAGGATGCAGAAAAAATTGACACTTTAAATGTACATGAGCAACGTATCACTTCAGTAGAAGATGGTTTATTCCAATTGAAGAAACTAAAATTCTCAGGATACATTCAGGCAGAATGGCAAAGCTCTCAACTTGATTCGTTGAAAAACAAATCAAACGACATGAAAGTAGGTAACGGCATCGCCGGACCAGAAAAAACTGCCGACAGCTATAACCGCTATGGTATCCGTCGTGGACGTTTGAAAGCAACTTACGAAGATTTTGGTTGCAAAGGAGTAATTGAATTCGACATTTCAGAAGGTGGTTTGAAAACTAAAGACGTTTATTTGAGCGTACTTGATCCATGGACAAATTTCTTCACCGTAAAAGGCGGGGTATTCGACAATCCATTCGGATTTGAAATTGGCTACAGCTCTTCATCCCTCGAATCGCCAGAACGCAGCCGTATCATTCAGTCGTTGTTCCCTGATGAAAAAGCAATGGGAGCTATGCTGACTATCCAGGCGCCAAAAACCTCTCCATGGACTGTATTGAAACTGGATGCTGGTTTGGTATCGGGTAATGCAATCGCAAAAGACTACAAAAGTAAAAAAGACTTCGTTGGTCGCTTGAGCTACAACAATGCAACAGCTACAATGAAATACGGTATCGGTGTTTCAGGATACATGGGATCAAACATGCTGCTTACCGGCAAACAGTACAAAATTTCTAACAATGCATTTGTAAAGGATAGCGTGGGACTAAACAAGTACACCGACCGTGCTTATTTTGGAATCGATGCTCAAGTCAGCATGGCTACCAAAATTGGAGTTAGCTCATTGCGTGGAGAATTCATCACCGGTACTCAACCAGGTACAGATAAGAGCTCTGCCAGCAACAACGGATATGATGCGACAGCCACAGCAGGAGTATATGATCTTTATATCCGTAAGTTCCAGGGTGGTTATATAACTTTCGTTCAGGATATTCTTGATACTAAAAGTTCGATTGTAGTAAAATACGATTGGTACGACCCAAATACAAACATGTCGGGAGATAAAATTGGAATATTACCAGCTGGCTCTCCATCCAGTGCTAAAGCAACCAGCAAAATTGACGGAGCCTACTCAACTCTCGGCTTGGGTTATATCTATCGCATGAACAATAACGTAAAACTCACTGCCTATTATGATATCGTTTCAAACGAATCGACTAAAGTAAAAGGCTATTTCAAAAATGTAACTGACAACGTATTCACATTGCGTCTTCAATACAAATTCTAATTAAAAACAAACTTATTAAAACGTATATTCAAAATGAAAAAACTAATTTTATCAGTAATGATGGTATGTGCAATTGCTCCATCATTCTACGCTCAGAAAGTAAAAGGTAGCGACACTGTATTGCCATTGGCACAGAAAGAAGCTGAAGTATTTGGAAAGAAAACCGGCAAATCGGTAACAGTAATTGGTGGTGGTAGCGGTGTGGGTATCGCAGCACTTATCGAAGGCACTACCGAAATTGCAATGGCATCACGCAAAATGAAATTCGACGAAAAAGTAAAATGTCAGGAAGCTGGTAAAGCTATTGTTGAAAAAGTAATTGCTTACGATGCCTTGGCTATCGTTGTAAACCCATCCAATGGGGTGTCTAACTTAACCCGCGCTCAACTGGAAGGTATTTTTACTGGCAAAATCACAAACTGGAAGCAAGTAGGTGGGGCTGATTTGAAAATTATTCCTTACTCTCGCGAAACCAGTTCAGGTACTTATGAGTTTATCAAAGAACACGTTCTTTTGAATAAAAACTATGCAAAAGGTATTTTGAGCATGCCTGCTACCGGAGCCATTGTGCAGTCGGTAAGCCAAACAAAAGGAGCGATTGGTTATGTAGGCTTAGCTTACCTGAACCCAAAAGTAAAAGCGATCCATGTTTCTTTCGATGGCAAAAACTTCGTAGAGCCATCATTGGAAACTGCTATGGATAAAACCTATCCTGTTACGCGTCCATTGTTTTTCTACTACGAAAAGAAAAACGAAAGCAAATATCTTCCTTTTGTGAACTTCATTTTATCTGCCGAAGGTCAGAAAATTGTGGATCAGGTAGGATATGTGCCTGTAAAAAAATAAGAAACCTCGGGTTTCAAAAAAGACGACCGCCGTTGGATGTATTCCGATGGCGGTTTCTTTTTTAGGGTCGATCAGCACTGTCACACCTGTGACAGAGATATTTCGCGTAATTCAATTGTAACACCGTCTTCTCTTCGCTGAAACAGTTTCGGAGTATTTTTGCAGCACTAAGAAATTAAGGTATAACAAATTACAATCGAATGAACTTACTATCCAGACTTGCATTTTTGCTTCTGTCATTATTTATTGTTACAAATAGCTGGGCACAAGCCGGCATCAACGGCCATGTTATCGACAAAAAAACAAAAGAGCCACTCATCGGAGCTACCGTATTGCTCGAATCCACGAAACAAGCCGTAAAAACCGACATCAACGGTGAGTTTCATTACAAAAACCTAAAACCAGGAATCTACAACCTGACTGTGACTTTTGTATCCTACAGCACACAAAAGGTAAAAGTAACCATGGGCGCCGGCAATCCGATCGATATCACCATCGAAATGGACGATGCTGGCCTTGAACTCAAAGGGGTTGAAGTGGTAGCACGCCGACGAACAGATACAGAACTATCGATGCTGAAAAGCGTAAAAGCCTCGTTACAGGTAGTTAGCGGGGTGTCGTCACAACAAATCACGAAAACTCTCGACCGCGATGCCTCTGAAGTGGTGAAACGCATCCCCGGTGTAACTATTCAGGACAATCGCTTTGTGGTAGTACGTGGGCTTAATCAACGCTACAACAATGTTTGGCTCAACAACGCCGCCACTCCCAGTAGCGAAACCGACGTGAAAGCATTTTCATTTGATGCGATTCCCAGTAATATGATTGACAATATGATGATCTATAAAACCGGATCACCCGAATTACCTGGTGAGGCTACCGGTGGCTTCATCAAAATTTTCACAAAAAACATTCCTGAGGAGAATTTTAGCTCATTGGAATACAGCATAGGCTACAATGATCAGTCCTCCTTTAAAGACACGTACCACCTTAAAACCCATGTTGCGGATGTGCTCGGGCTGGGAAGTTCGGCCAGAAATATCCCTGCGGGTTTTCCTTCGAATCTGAATAATGTGGGGGCAGCAGCTCAAACTGCAGCTGCACTGAAACTGGGGAACAACTGGATAGCCACCCCAACCACGGCATTGCCCAACCAGAAGCTCAGCTTTACACACGGCAGAAAGTGGAAACTGGGCAACGAGGCAAAACTCGGCACGCTGACCTCGTTGACTTACAACAATAGTTATAGTACACGCTCGGGGATGCAAAACAATATGTACGAAGGCTACGACGAAGGCAGCGAAACTCCTAATTATTCGTACCAATACAAAGCCGACATTTACACCCATGATGTTCGGGTGGGCTTTATGCACAACTGGGCGTATGAAGCTAAAAATGGCAACCGAATTGAATTTAAAAATATTCTGAACCAAATCGGCATGGACAAATCAGCCAACACGCTGGGTTATAACACAAACAGAGGCGGAAACTTCAACTATTTCAGCAATCAATACTCTAGTCGCACTACCTATTCGGGGCAGCTATGCGGACTGGTAAAGATGGATGAGGAAAAAGCGCAGAAACTGGATTGGAACGCCGGATTCTCGTATGCCAACCGAATTGAGCCCAACCGACAGAACTGGAGCATGAAAGAAAATAGTGATGGCCAATATTTGTACCAACTACCTGTAGTTGCGAGCATCAATGAGCTGGGACGATTGTACCTGACCAACCATGAATATGTGTCCACCGCAGCGGCCAATTACGAACAAAAATTAAAAATCGGGAATGTGCAGCCTACGCTCAAAACCGGAGGTTACTTTGAGTATAAAAGCCGTGATTACACCGAACGCAGTATTTGCTACAAAGCCACCAACACAAGCAGCCTGACCGATGCGGAAATCAATGCACTTAGTTTTGAAACTTTGTTTACAGAACCATATTTAGGCACCGATAAAGTACTGACAGTGGTGGAAGAAACCAATCTTGCGAATAAATACGATGCCCGCAATATGTTGGGAGCCGGCTATCTGGCTTTAAACGTACCACTGAGCAAGCTAAACGTTTATGGTGGGGTACGTGCTGAGTACAACCATCTTACGCTGAATGGATATTATGATGCAATAACTCCGGTGAATGTAAATGAGCCATCGTTTCATTTGTTTCCGTCAGTAAATGCATCCTATAATATCACAGACAGAAGTCTTTTCCGCTTGGCCTATGCTCAAACAATCAACCGCCCGGAGTTTCGCGAAATTTCATCTTTTACCTATTATGACTTTACCGAAAAATATACAATAAAAGGAAATCCGAAGCTGAAAGACTGCGAAATACAAAATATCGATCTTCGTTTCGAGCACTATCCAACGCCTAATGAAACATTTTCAGTGGCCGCATTTTACAAACATTTCTCCAATCCGATTGAAATGATTAGCATTGGAACTGGATCAAACTTCTCATTTGACAATGCTGTAGGCGCCACTAATTATGGTCTGGAACTGGAAATTAAAAAGTCGTTGGCCATGATTGGGCTGAAGAACTTTAGTCTGAACATGAACACATCGCTGATTTATAGCAATGTGGATTTTGCGAGTTCCGAAACAGAACGAAGCCGCCCATTGCAGGGACAGTCGCCCTATGTAGTAAATGCCGGACTGTATTATCAAAACGACAAAGCAGGCATCTCATCGTCGCTGATGTACAATGTAATGGGCAAACGTATTATTGTAGCTGCAGAACTAAACCAGGGAACAGTGGTAACACCTGATATTTACGAGATGGAGCGCCATGTTGTCGACTTTAGTTTCAATAAAAAACTGAGCAAAAAGCTGGAATTGAAATTGGGCATTAAAGATTTGCTTTCGCAGAATATCAAAACGCAGCAAACGTATGAATACACAAAAAATGGAGAAGCCAAATCGGCAACAGTAACCAATAAGTCCTACAACCCCGGACGAACAATACAACTGGGAATTAACTGGAAATTGTAAGCTCCCCCATCTATACTTAAGCTGCCTCGTGGAGGCAGCTTTTTTTATGCAAGAAAACACATCAAACCTCTCCTGCTCAGCCATTTTTATGAAGACCCGTAATGTGCAGAACAACGACACATACAATACGCAGCATACAAAATCAAAAGCACATCTGACTTTCCATCGTCAAAAACAAAAAAAGCTACCCCTTTTAAGAGATAGCTTCCTTCATTATCACTGTACTTTTATTATTGCTGTACCAAATTGATTTGCAGATTTTTATTCGCATTCAAATCTACGTTCACCGTAATATCTTTGTACGAGATCAGGGAAATCGTCAGGGTACATTTCTCATCGCGATTGATATTCATGTCTTTTAGTTCGAAGTTTCCGTCCAAATCAGAATAAATCTTTTTTCCGTTTGCCATAATGGTAGCGCCGGCCAAAGATTCTTTGGTCTGTTTGTCCAGGATTACACCTTTAAGTGTTACAGCCGAAACGCTTTCTGCTTTCGATTCGGATGATGGGTTTTGTTTTGCATTTGCCACCGAAATCAGTATAAAGGCAAAGAAAACGACTAAGCCAGTTGTTCTTTTCATGTGTCTGAATTTGTTTTTTGTAAATGTCATGCCTTGCTCACACAACAAAAATGATTGATTCTGAATAATGGTTACAAAGTAAGCGAATAGATATTTCAGACTCACTACAAATACATTACAGAATGTATGCATTCAGATGAAAACTCGTCACGATCAATAGTCTTTTTTCGAAACCTGATTCCCCTTTTCGTCCCAAACATACCAGGTACCTGATTTTTTTCCTTTATCATAATGCATTTCGTAGCGCATCACACCGCTATCGTCCCATACATGCCAGGTGCCGTGCTTCATATTATTACGGTATTCAGCTTCGGATATCAGCAAGCCTGCTTCATTGTAAGTTCTCCACAGGCCGTGATAATCGCCGTTGCGATAGGAGCGCACTTCGTTGGGTTTACCATTTTCGAAGTAGACTATATAGGCACCTTCAGGCTTTCCGTCTCTGATGTTCATCTCCAGCTTTAAAGCACCGCTGCCAAAGTATTCTTTAAACTCTCCGCTGTAGAGCGCAGTCTGAGTGGAATCGGTGAAGAACAAACCATCACTTTGGATAATTCGGCTCCTTTGTGCCCAGCCATTTGCGGAGACGACAACGATAAAAATGTATATAAAAATTTTACGCATGTGTTTTGAATTTAGGGTTCACCTACAAATTTATATAAACTCCTACATATAAATTGGAGGTTAGTATAAATTTAATATGTGTTACAAAGTTGCTTTCAATAAAAAAGAGAAGTTACGGGTGTAACCTCTCTGTTTTTACGTCTATTGCTCAGTATCAGTCAAGAACGATTAATAAACGGTATTTTGTGGATCAAAATTCACCCAAGCTTCTTTCGTCCAGTCGGTAGTTCCAAATGCACCGATGTAAGATGTTTTTTCGAAGAAACTGTTCAAAGTAGAAACATCAAAAGCACCTGTAAGAAGTGGTGAATTGCTTGCAGGCAGGAATGAAGTTGGGATAGCAGCCGAACCTGTTTTGCTTGAGATATAGAATGAATTAGCAATACCTGCGCTATCTTTTGCATTCGCAGCAATTTTTGCTGTTGCATTTGTGGCAATAATCATGTTGCTGTAAGCCGAAGTGTTGTAAAGAGCCAAAGCTGTGGTATTGGTACAGTTTGTACCTACACCTACGATAGCTGTACTTGCCTTATTACCAATGATTGCACAGTTTTTAATGTTCAAAGTAAGAGAGTCTTTTGCATTAGCATAAGTCAAATCTCCATCCAGTTTGATACCTGCAGTGTTCCAGCCTGCAAATACACAGTTGATGATCGATAAAGAAGAGTTACGACGGATGTGTGCACCTGCACCAAAATTGCTGCTTACGTTACCATCGGCTGTAGTTTTGTATGGGCCAATCAATGTTACATTCGAGAAAACACCCTTTGTTTTCGGTTGACCTACTGAACCTGTAGCATCGTTATCTGATTCAAATCCGTTAGACGTTGATACGTCAGCAATACGTGCACTACGTACTCCCAAAGCATATTGTACTTTTCCACTAAATCCGTAGTCAGTATCAAAATCATCGTCAAGACCACAATATGCGATCAGATATTTCGCTTTCACATTTCCACCAAACCACTCATAAGAGTCATCACCGCTAAATGACACCTGAATGTGATCCACAGTAGTTCCTGCACCTACCGAACAGAATGTCAGACCGTTGATTTCATTGTCTGGTTGAAGGGCAATACCAGCAAACTCGATACGTACATATTGCATGATACCCGAATTGTCATTTACATCTCTTTGAGATGCAGGAATAGTATCAAGACCATATTTCAAGGTTTGAGTCAAACCTTCAACCGTTGCCGTTGATTGATTCACAGGAGCTTTCCCTACCAGAATCACACCGCCCCAGTCGCCAGCAGCACGCAAACCAGCTTCCATACGCGAAGTAAATACGATTGGTTTAGTCGAAGTTCCCTGAGCATCAATTTTACCGCCCTGCAATACAATTAATGTTCCTTTGGTTAGTTTGTCACCTTTGATAATGGTTCCTGCATCAATTTTTATTGTACCTTTTACAAAAATGTTGCCCTGCAATACATAGGTAGAATCGGCAACCAAATGACGGGTTACTCCAACAGGAATATTCGATTTAATAACGACTTCTTTCGAACCAGTTGTGGTTGTCGGGGTGGGATCCTTTGATTTATCACACGAAGTGAATAAAACTGATGCACCTGCTACAAGCAGTGCCATGAGTGAGAAATTCTTTTTCATTTGTAGAATAATTTGTTTTTATAGAGTTGTTTCAATTTTATGTGGCAAAAGTACGTTCCACATATTTCAGATACATTCCTAACAGGTTATATCCCTGTTTAAATCATACTACAAAATCATTTCAATATATATTTACAAGCAGTTGTCTGAAGCAAAAAAAAACACAAAGAACGTTTTCTCTGTGCCTTTATTATCCGATCATTAATCAAGAAATCCTTTACCACTCAAAATCTTAGGGATGCATTTTTCAATTCGTGACTCCCTCGTTTTTCGCTGCTTTGGCTGAGCAAAATGCAATATATAAGCCCTCTGCCTACCCGGGGTTAATCCTTCAAAAGCAATTTTGAGTTCCGGCATCTCTGCAAATTTACTCTGAAGTTCTGAAGGCAACTCATAATCAGAGGTTTGTTTAAGTTCAACCTTCTTACCCGCCTTTTCCAATTCTATTGCTTCGAAAACATATGATTTCAGCACATCATATAACTCAACCAGTTTTGAAGTATCAGTAAGGCGTATTAATCTTGATGATTGCGAATTTTCTCCGGGTTTTTCCAGAACAGACGCTGCATCTGTCAACAGAGCACCTTTAAAAAAATTGAAAGAGCAGTATTCTTTGAAAGCCCCAATCAGTACGACGTTCTTCTTTTTATACGTATAACAGGGCATTCCCCATTTCGATTCTTCATTCAGCCCACACTCTAAAACTAGTTGACGCATCAAAGATAGCTCTTCGCTCCAGCGGTGAACCTTACAAGCTGGCGTACCGCCCAGCGAACAACGGCCGCATCCTTCTAAAAAATAATCATCTGCTGATTTTGTCATAACATTATCTTATATATCTGAGGTTTATAACCACTCTGACTGTATTATGTTCAATTCGAAATAGTAAAGGCACCTAAAAAAAAAGAAGCATACCCAAGGATACACTTCTTAAATTCTACAGCTATTTAATTTCACCACTACCAATGCAGATTTTGGAGTGTTCATCGTAGACTACTCCAAACTGGCCGGGAGCAATGCCCTGCAATCGTTGTTCCGACACTAAATGATATCCATCATTCGCTTTGTATATTTTACCCTTTGTAAATTCGGGTGTATGCCGTATCTTAAACGTAACATCAACGCCACTTCCAGCTGTTCCAAAACAATCCTCTGTAATAAAATGGAAGTCTCTCATCGTAAATTCATACCCATACTGAGCTTCTGCATCAAATCCTTTTGACGCCCATACGATATTAGCGTCAACATCTTTACGAATCACGTACCATGGACCGCCTGACAGTCCTAAACCCTTCCGTTGCCCAACAGTATGAAACCAGTACCCTTTATGAGTACCCAAGATTTTACCAGTTTCCAGTTCTACGATCGGACCCTCCTTCTCTCCAAGATATCTACGGATAAAGTCATTATAATTCACCTTACCCAAAAAGCAAATTCCCTGACTATCCGGGCGCTTGGAGCTGGGCAAATTCGCTCTGATAGCAAGATCACGTACTTCGCTCTTCATCAGGTGCCCGATCGGAAACATCAGCTTTGAAACCTGTAGGTAATCAATCTGTGCTAAAAAGTCGGTTTGGTCTTTGATCGGATCTTTAGCTGTTGACAAATAGGTTTTTCCATCAATGTCAGTAGTGGTAGCATAATGCCCCGTGGCAGTCTTATCGAAATCTTTACCCACCCTTTGCTCAAACACACCAAACTTGATCAGTTTATTACACATCACATCCGGATTTGGGGTTAAGCCTTTTTTGACTGTCTTGATTGTATAGTCAACAACATTGTCCCAATAATCCTTATGTAAATCAACAACTTCAAGTCGACAGCCATATTTACGGGCTATCAAAGAAGCCATCTCTATGTCCTCTTCAGCAGTACAATGCAACAATTCGTCATCATCCATACCTATTTTAATGTAGAACAAAGTAGGATCATATCCTTGCTCTTTTAAAGTATGAACTACCAGCGAACTGTCAACGCCACCTGATAATAAAGATGCAATTTCCATCTATAAAAAATTATATATAATATTCTGCCATATCTACGATTCCGGCTCGCATGGCATATTTTGTAGCTTCGTGAACGTTATTTACTTCGATCTTGCGGAAAATATTTTTTCTGTGCGTCATAATAGTATGCACACTTACATATCTTTTAGCAGCAATTTCCTTGGTCGTCTTACCAAGTGCCATTTCCTTTAAAATTTCTTGCTCAGTACTGGTCAATACTTGCCTGATAGGCGACACTGATTGGTTTTTGCTGCTATCCAACAAGATATTACTTACATGATTGCAAATATATCGACTACCCCTTGAAACTGACTTTAAAGCAGTAACAATTTCTTCCGCACTGGCATCCTTCAACAGAACGCTAAATGACTGGCTATTAAATAAGATCGATCTAAGAAACTCATCGCTGAGCTCGTCGGAAAACAGAATCCAGTCGGTATCGGGAAACCTGACATCGAGTATCGTCAGCTCGTTTACGCTTTCAAAGTTAAATAGCGTATAGTCGAGAATAACTAGAGAATCCGGATTCACGTTCAGATACGCAATAAGTTCTTTTTTGTCAGTCGCAAAAGTAACGTCTTCATGATTTCCTTGTTTGGCAATTATATATTGCCAACCCAAAGCCGAGATATCCTGATTATCTGCAATTACAATTTTCTTCATGTTTTAAATCAGATTTATTGTGCAAAAGTACAGTATTTAGCTGATATATTTTTTGCGGCAAAAAAAAGACGACTTAAAAGTCGTCTTCTTAATTAATATTCCCACAAATCCTGTTCGAAATTCAAAAGCTCAGTTTCTATTCTGTTTTGCTCTTTTCTAATCTTATCCGGATCGGTATAACTTTGTAGAATCATACGATTATTCAAATTACTATCTCCCAAAACATAACTTGAGTAAAGTTTTTGAGTAAAAAATTCATCATAAGTCAATCGTTGAGTATCATTTCCACTCGGAATTACATAATGCTTTGCCAGATAAGGTTTCAACTCGTCGAACAAAAACCAGCACAAGACTGAATTACAGAAATACGTCCAAACGTCCTTTTGTTCAGTGACTTTATTTGGACCGTCTCTGTAAGTAGTCACATTATCAGCATTGTTACCCATCATTGGAGCGATACCGATGATTTTTGAATACAATCTCGACATATGACGATCAAAGAACACAACTTCCTGTATTAGATACTTGTATTGATTCTCTACAAATGATAAATAGTTTGTATTACTCTGATTGACCTTTGTCTGTTGCGTTACAGGGTCAAACACAGCCAAATCATAATCTTTCGGATCTTTAAGGTTACCTGTCGTCTGATCCAACACAGCCTCACGCATCACCGAAATCAAAGTATCCTTCTTGATTACTTCTGTGTAATGTGGAATAATATCTCTTTCTATTTTTCTGTACGCCTTAAGAGTATCATTAAAAGTAGCCTCCAGAATTACCCGAAAAAGACTTTTATACTCGTCATTAGGTGTTTTGGGAAAATATAGCTGATAGTTTTGCTTCTCGCGCATATCAATCACTCTATAAACCACTCTTGACCATACAACATCGTCCCAACGATGATTAACAACAGCCAATGTATCAGCTAGAGAGTCTAGCACAGCACTTTGAAGCGAAACTGTACCGTTTTTCTCCAGAAAAGAAATTGGTTTACTTTGAGCCTTAACCGTTTGCCCTCCAACAAATAAAAGAGCAAAAAGTAAAATAACACACAGTTTTCTCATATTCTTGTATTTATTATTTTATAATTGAAATACCATTGCCGGTAAATCACGTACACGTTGATCGGGGCCTACCGCTTTAATATTAGTGATGATAAACATATCACCTCTCATCACTTTATCTACGTAATTAGCTGGAATTCTATTACCATTTACAGTTTGAGGCGACAACCCTTTTACAATAACGATAAACGATTTTACGTCAAAATTAGCTTTCACTAATTCATCAGGTCCATACATAGCTGACAATGTACTACTCTTCAGAGCCGAAATAGTAGGCGACCCTTTGATAATTCTACCATCGCTAGCAATAAGGAATCCTTTTGGGTCTGGTAAATATTTTACGCGATAATTCGCACCGCCCATTTGTTGCTCCTTATTATTGATCTTGGCAAATACATTGATTTTAATTTCTCCATCCCGTTG
Organism: Bacteroidota bacterium; assembly: GCA_046051105.1. Taxonomy (GTDB): domain Bacteria; phylum Bacteroidota; class Bacteroidia; order Bacteroidales; family Paludibacteraceae; genus Paludibacter. Next base: position 21,532 of record JBJOOU010000179.1, on the reverse strand, counting down.
TGCACGAATGATAAACTTTCCGGGAGCAGTTTGTGAAGCAGATCCACCGTCAACACGTACAGCAATATTTGCTGCTGCAATACCAGGTACCGAAACACTGAATTTATTATCAATACCACGGTATACCACATTTAAATCTTCGTTAGACATCGTTGCAGTGGGTTCACCAACCATATATTCATCAGAAAATGGCATTGTCTTGGTATTACCGTAATTGTCCTTGAAGGATATAGATCCAGAAAATTTCTTCTGACCTGTACTTGAACAACCCACTTCATATAATCCGAAAATACCATCTTTTGATGTTGGCAAACCGGCACCATTGATTGAGAAAGTTGGTTTAGCTGTTGTATCTACAGCAGAAAGTACAATTTTAGCTTTAAAGCGATCGCCTTTGATTACATACTTTGACTCTGGTATTACTAATGCTTGAAGCTTATTTACACGTAAATCGCTTGCATCAGAACGTCCTTTCAGGAATTGAACCATTTCGGCTTCTGCCGCACGAACATCACTCTGATACTTTGTCAACACTGTAACTACCGCCGCAACAGGCACATCTTCAAAAATAGCTTCTTCCCAGGGACGTTTTGAACCGTCGGGTGATTTAATTGCAGAAGTTGAAAAAATCGACTTAAACAAATTCGCTTTTACCTGATCTCCTGCAGACAAGTCAATAAGATATTTTGAAAATCCATCAATTTTATCCTTCAGTTTCTTACCATTACCTTTCAGAATAGCATATTCAGCCGGTTTATCCAGATTCGCTTTGTCTTTAATTTGCTTTACATAGGCACTATCGTTAGCATCATCATTATCAACCATTTTGACTATTTCTTTTTTGAAATCTTCAATATAGTTGTAAAGCTCATCAGACTTAACTTTCACTTCATTTGCCTTCGCCAGCCATTGACCATATTTTTCGGGATTTGTGCTGTTTAGCTCTTTAAAATCCTCATAGGCTTTCTTGTTTCTGAACAGGGATGACTCAATGCTGGTATGCAAACTGCTATCAACCATCGAAAACCCTTCCAGAATACTACTCGATACATTCAATGCTAACATTGCTGTCAGCACCAAATACATCACACCAATCATTTTTTGTCTCGGAGTTTCCGGACAATTCTTAGCTCCTCCCATTTATTTCCTCTTTAAAAGTTATAAACAGTAATTAATTCAATGAATTCAGCATATTACCGTACACCTGATTTAAATCAGAAATTTGTTTTGCCAATTTTGTAGTAGCTTCCTTATACTTCTCGAGTTCAGTGGCAGCCTGTGCTGTAGCTGTTTTGATTTTATTTGTTTCGTCCGAAACGGCTGCTAATTTAGAGCTTACAGATGAAATTTGTTCAGTTTGCTTTACAATGGACTCTGATTGCTGTTGAATATTTTTCAAATGAATTTCATAAATTGAATTCACCGAGCTTAGGCCTTTTGTTACATCTTCAATCTTTGCAGAATATTGCTTGGTATTTTTCACAACGCCATCCATATCTGCAGTGATTGTTGCATAAGCACTTGAAAGCTTATCAGACGCCACATTCAACGAGTCCTGAGTTTGAGAGAACTTGGCAGTAGCTTTAGAAGCATTGTTCAAATTTTGAACATAATCTTCTGTTGTTGCTACAGCATTTGTTATGGTTGACAATTGCTGCGCATTTTGTGACAAGTTTTTAATGCTAACTGATAATTTCGACATGTCATCAGAACTTAACACTTCTGAAGCTGGAACAATTCCGGCTTTAGATGCTATAGGATTAGATGCTTGTGGCATAATTTTTTCATCGCTGTCAAAATCAAATACTTTGTGCCAATCAAATTCTGTGTGGGGTTTATCGAAAACTCCTAATGCAAAAAGCATTGCTTCAATAGTCATCCCCGTTCCAAGTACATAACTTGCTCCCGGTAGGTGAAGGATTTTAAACATAGCACCTACAATAACCACTGCTGCTCCTAAACTATATACGACTCCTACCACACGTTTTACCTTGGGAGATGCCCACCAAATATCAAATTTACTCTCGTTTTGTGACATAATATTAATTTTTTTATTCTACAATTCAGATTTATTATAGCTAGGTTTGATTACTCTCCATTATAAGATCTTACACAACGGAAACCAATATAAGGTCTGCTCTCGGTCTGATACTCATAGGTTCTCACACCACATTGCAGATAGTATGCAATATCTTTCCACGAACCTCCTTTTACAACTTTACGTTTCAAAATGTCCGGGTCATTGTTTTTTGCATTGTATTGAAAACTTGGATTCATATCAGAAACCAATAGACTTGAAGAACCATCATATGCAGAAGACGTCCACTCAGCAACATTACCAGCCATATCATACAGTCCAAAATCATTTGGTTCAAAAGAAGCTACTTTCATTGTAGTTGCACCCTGGTCATCGGTATAACTACCACGCATTGGTTTGAAGTTCGCAAGGAAACATCCACGCTCGTCACGTACGTAATTTCCACCCCATGGATAAAGAGCCATCTTGCGTCCACCTCTTGCAGCATACTCCCACTCTGCTTCAGTCGGAAGTCGATAGTCTTGAGCGCTTACAGCATGTGTATTGTTGAAAAGATTTGTTCTCCATTGGCAGAATGCCTGAGATTGCTCCCATGTAACACCTACAACCGGATAATTAGCAAATCCCGGATGAGAAAAATACATGCGCATTTTAGGATCATTATATGCATACTGAAAATCGCGCAACCACATCACCGTATCCGGATAGACATTCACAATTTTTGAAGAAATCAGGTCTTTTCTGAAACGTAACGGACGTAAAATCGTCTTATTTCTGATCACTCCGTTTTCAACCCATGATGTATCAACGCGTGCCACTGCACCAGCCGGATAAGCTCCTGTATTCACATTATATTTATTTTTCAATAATGCTGCCTGATCATAATTTATCCACTCATATCGATATCTCAATTTTCCTGGATCAATTTGTTTTTTACCTCCAAGGGTATTGTTTCCTGTAAAATACAAAGAATCTAGAATTTTTCTGGCATCTTCATCTTTTGATGCCCAAATTTTGTCCTTCAGTTTCCAGTTCAATGGAGCAATATCAGGAGTCAATTCTTCCGTTTGATTCTTCAGTTTAAGGCGATACTCCTCTTTTCCGCCCATAACTAACATTCTTAGGGCTATCGAGTCGCGAACCCAATGCACAAACTGCTTGTATTTGTCATTCGTGATTTCGGTTTCGTCCATCCAGAAAGCATCTACAGAGACAGTTACAGCCTTGTCATTAATACCACCAATGGCAGATTGATCATTGGCTCCCATCAGGAACGAACCTCGTTTCACAAATACCATTCCATACGGCTGGGCTTCTTCAAAAGCACCTTTTGTTCCAATTCCAATTAATTCGCCGGTAGGTTTATTACAAGCAACAAACAGGAAAGATAGTAAAATTACTGGCAGAATTCTTTTCATTCTATTTTGATTTGTTTATACACTATTATCTATCTTAATAATAAATTATCTCGGTATTACAAGATACGAATACTTTTGTACCTTGTATTGCGCTTTTCAAACACATATGCAAAATTGTAAGAGACAAGCACTTCTACAGTTCCAAGTGTTCCGTTATACAATTTGGATGTTGGTAAATCATACGATATCCCTAGTGCTAATCCATTATCAATATTAGCACCTCCGTAAAGTCCAAGCCCGCTCAAACGACAAAACAACCCACCCCAGTATTTATTATCATATTCCAACCGGGTTGACACATCTACCTGATAAGACCTGTAGTCTGATTTTATTAATGTCGTTGGGCGCAGAATAAACTTTTTATTTGGCAGGATGTAATTAAAACCTCCCGTCAAATAGACAGCACCTTTCATCTTGTACTCTTTATCTTTATCCCATATAATTGTAGGTGATGTGATGTGACTAAAAGACAAACCTACAAAATATCCAGAACTCGAATAGAATGCACCTACATTTATATCCAATCGGGCACCACTCACATCAGATTGTGGCAAGCGGGCATCAGTCAAAGTATGATATTCATCAATATCTGCCAAATTGACTTTTGACCCCAGAAAGCCAACTGTTGTTTCACCAACATCAGCACCAAAGCTCAGAGTACCACTCTTCAGTTTAGCTTTATAGGCATATTGAAGGTACATGCTGTTATTAGAAAACAGACCCAGTTTATCTACAACTCCTCTAAAACCTACTCCATGAGTTGAATTACCAATTTTCAAAGGAGAATTGATCCCCATATTAGAGGTGGTAATTCCTAAAGTACCAGTGGTATCTCTCAATCCCTGATATCTCCCCTGAAGCATTACCTGAATAAGATCACCTTCACCTACCGCTGCAGGATTAAATGAAGGTATATTAAACATATATTGACTGAATTGTGCATCGAATTGCGAAAATACAGTTCCTATGCCAAAAAGTGAGATAATTACACTTAAAAAAAATCTATTCATAGGGTACTATTACCGGCTTTTGAAACTTTTTTTCAAAAAACCACATATTGTAATAAATCAAACTCAAAAAAAACAATAAAATTGTTCCGGCTTGATTTTTTACGTCTATTTTACAGTCAACTCGATAAAGAAATCCAACGCATGGATTTCTTCAAATCAATATTCCTCTTCGTTAAAAAAGAAATCTTCTTTACTTGGATAATCGGGCCAAATATCTTCTATACTTTCGTATATTTCCCCCTCATCTTCAATTTCTTGTAAATTTTCGATAACTTCCAACGGAGCCCCGGAGCGCATGGCATAATCTATCAACTCGTCTTTAGTTGCAGGCCAGGGAGCATCCTCAATTTTAGAAGCCAGTTCCAATGTCCAATACATAATCAGCTCAATTTTAAAGTAAATAAGTTAGAGATTCTTCTATTTTTCTGCAAAAATAGAAATTATTTTTATTTCTCAAGCGTTTTCCAATAAATTTCTTGCCCACCTGAAATAAAAGTCAGGTATCTTGACAGCACGAAGAAATAGTCTGACAACCGATTCAGAAACACCAAAACTTCGTTTTCTATTTCATATTTCTGAAGAATCACATCATAGGTGCATCTCTCTGCCCGGCGTGCAACAGTTCTACAAACATGAGCATAAGCGCCAGCTCTTGAACCTCCCGGCAATATAAAATAATTAAGTTCGGGCAACCCAGAATCCAATCGGTCGATCTCTGATTCGATCAGCAATATGGTTTGTTGATCTATAATCGAGGCAGTATGCAGATTGACCTTATTTCTGTCCGTAGCCAAATGTGACCCTATTGAAAAAAGTTTGTTCTGAACAAAGCGCAAAAAATTCAAATTATCGTCAGCCATTTCATAAGTCGAGAGCACACCGATATGCGAATTCAGCTCATCAATGGTTCCATAAGCCTCCAGGCGGATGTCATTCTTGTCTACGCGTGTTCCGCCAATTAATCCGGTTGTACCTTTGTCACCGGTTTTTGTATATACTTTCATACTTCTCTACAGCAAAATTTTCCATTAGCCTGCCTTTCAATCAGCATCTTACTTTATAATGCTTAGGAGGCAAGTCCTTTTTCAAAAATACTATTCCAAAATAAAAAACATCAATGGTAGAAACCACCGAAGGATGATTTTTCACATACTCCCAGGCCTTTTCCATGCCTTGAGACCAGTAAATATCATCCAGCACAAACACTGTTTCCTCGTGTGATTTCAAAAGACATTTTTCAAAATAATCAACCACGGCATCATATTGATGATTCGCATCAACATACACAAAATCAACAGCTGCCAATTCAGAAAGAACGGTTTCAAGGTTTTCTGTGATATTTCCTTCAACCTGCACCACATTGTTTAAGCGCAACAGTTTCAAATGTTCTGCCGCTTTACTCACCAACGATGAACTTCCTTCCAAACTATAGCACAAACTATTCGAATTGACCGATGCCATATATGCGGTGGATATCCCCAAAGAGGTTCCAAGCTCCAGTATCACTTTAGGTTTAAAGTAATTGACCATTCGGAACAGCAACTGTCCCTCCAAAGGACTGCACAATGACTTTGAAGCTATTTGAGCAATGGTTTCTTCACGATCCTTGCCTGTACCGAAATCCTTTATCTTGACCAACGATTTATCAACCAACAGTCGATTACGAAGCCCCTCGATAACATCAAAAGCATAATATCCGGCTGTTTCGCGGAGCACAGTCCTTACAAAATAAAACAGAAATGGAGAATGCACACCATATCCTTTAGTATTTCGCGCAGTGACCCAATGTATAAAATAGCGGTATAGTATCCTAAAATGTCTCATTTTAACCTTACGGTTACAAAGATAATGAAAAAAGTACCGATTACTAATCAAAAAGAAAGAACTCCACTGATAAATCAGGGAGTTCTGCTTAAATTATTTCTTTATTTTCAGTATGGAATCGTACAATTCTGAGTTGCCCAATACTTTTAGTGCTATTTTAAGATCTTTATCATCACGCAGCGAGTATTGAATTACTCCTTTTTGGTAATAATAACGTTTCAATATTTCAAGGGTCAGCATCTCTACCACATCCGCCTTATTTTCCTGCAGGTTGCGCTGTACATCAGGCATAAACTTAGCCTTAAGAGCTTCAATTTCAGCCTTTGCACTTTTATCGAGTCCCTCATACTTTGCCACTTCCAACAACTCATCAAATGATTTTTGAGTTTGTGTACTATAGCTGAATTTCTTTTCTTTGAGATAATCAGCAAACAACTTAAAATCTTCATCCGAAAGAACAAAATTGCCAGGAGTCGAGATGGAAGGATGCTTTAAAACATAATCAGTAGCAAAATCGAAATACAAGTTCTGACTGTAGATATAATAGGCTATATTCAACGATTTTTCGTCCTTTGTCAATGAATCAGGTACAATGCCTCCCCCATCACGCACTTTACGGCCATTTTTGGTAGTAAACTCATGAGTCAAACTGTCGGGCACTCTCCCTACACTGCCATCTTCATTCCGATGACTATAATCGATGGCCTGAATGCAGCGTCCACTTGGAATATAGTATTTCGCCGTTGTTACTTTCAGGTGTCCTCCATAACTTAGTGGACGAATACTCTGCACAAGACCTTTACCAAAGGTGCGCTCGCCAACTAACACGCCGCGATCCATATCCTGAATGGTTCCCGACAAGATTTCGGAAGCCGATGCCGAGCCCCTGTTCACCAACACAACCAACTTCATGTCAGGAAAAATCGGCTCTGTGGGAGTTTTATAGGTATGCTGCGCTTCTTCATTTTTACCTTTCGTAGTAACTACCTCGGTGCCTTTGGGTAGAAAGTAGCCCAGTATTTTCACCGCTTCGTCCACCAATCCGCCACCATTGCTCCTCAAATCGAGCACCAGCGATTCTATCTGATGCGTCTTTTGCAATTCAGCAACCGCATTTTTCAGCTCAGTTGCAGCACGGTCAGTGAATTCAGCCAGCAGTACATACCCTACCTTACTTCCGACCGGAGCATAATATGAAACCGGATTTATCTGAATTTTCTCTCGCAAAAAGGATATATCTATATTTTTCTTCTCCCCGGGACGTTTTATCTTCAATTTGATGGTCGTATTGGGTGTACCTTTTAGTTTAGCACTCACCTCATTTACCGACTTACCAACCATGCTCGCTCCATCAATTTCCAAAATCACATCGCCGGCACGAAGCCCGTTGCGCTGTGCTGGCATCCCTTCATAAGGTTCAGACACACAAACATCTTTACCCGACTTCATAATCATTGCCCCGATACCGGCATACTCACCTGTGGTCATGAATTTCAGGTCGTCCGTTTCTTCTTCGGGCATGTATACGGTGTAGGGATCGAGCTTTTCCAACATATTATCAATGGTACCCTTCATCATCTTGTCGTAACTCAAAGTATCCACATAATTGAGATCCAATTCCCGATAAAGAGAATTGAAAATATTTAAATTTTTACTTATTCTAAAACTCCTGTTATCTACCGCAACCGTCTTTTTAGGAGCAGCTGCAGAAACAGACAGCACTACCAACATCAATAAGGCACCAGATATATTTTTTCTCATATATTCTAATTTATCAACAAAAAATATCAATTTCATTTATCAAAGATTCACCTTCGGAGGCAAAAAATCGGAAATATCTTTTCCGTAAGCAATCAAATCCCGAACCACTGTAGAAGAAATGTATGAATACTTCAACTCGGTAAAAAGGATCACTGTTTCCACACCGGTCAGCTTGCGGTTGGCATCGGCTATGGTGCGTTCGTACTCAAAATCGCCCACCGAGCGCAACCCGCGCAACACGAAGCCGGCACCAACAGACTGGGCAAAATCGACAGTCAAACAGTCGTAGGTTTGAACGGTAACCCTGGGTTCATTCCTGAATGCCTGACGAATAATATCCAGTCGTTTGTCCAGATCAAAAAGTGTTCTTTTGGACTGATTGACCCCGACGGCCACTACAATTTCATCAAAAAAAGTAAGTCCGCGCTCGACAATGCTGTAATGTCCGATCGTAAACGGATCAAAAGTTCCGGGAAATATAGCTCGTTTCATTGCAATTAGCTTTCAGCTGTTCAGCTTTAATTTGGGCACAAAGATATGAATTTTTACACTTGCCTTAAAAAAAGCCGATCAATAGTTTCGTTTTTTTAGTGATTCAGCAGTTCTCTTGTAGTGTCCAACCAGTTGTGTTTAGGAATATATCAAGCATTTTTGTATCTCCATAACAAGAAATCCGGCCTTCTATCCAATCGGGATTAGTACAAATAAAACAGCACGAGAACTCATCTGCTATAAGCTCAAAATCTATCACTTATCACAGACGATACACCTATTTTTTGTATCTTTGCAGTCCTTAATACGAAATTATAGACAAAACAAAGATACACATGACTTTAGAATCGACACTTAGTACATTGGTAATCGATGCTGTAAAAGCGCTTTACGAGCTTGAAGCCGGCGAAAGCCAGATTCAGCTACAAAAAACAAAAAAAGAATTCGAAGGTGATATTACTGTTGTTACATTTCCCTTTGTAAAAGCAGCCAAAAAATCGCCCGAGCAAACCGGACAGGCAATCGGAGAATACCTGATGCAACACAGCCCGGTAGTATCGGCATTCAATGTAATCAAAGGATTTCTAAACCTGAGTATCAGTAAAACTTACTGGCTGGACCAGCTGACTGAGATCAACAACGACGCATCATTCGGCATCAAAATTCCGGGAGAAGATGCGCCCATGATGATGATTGAATATTCATCGCCCAACACTAACAAGCCCCTGCACCTGGGGCACATCCGCAACAACCTGTTGGGATTCAGCATCTCTGAAATTCAACGTGCCAATGGTTGGAATGTATTCAAAACCAATATTGTAAACGACCGTGGTATCCATATTTGCAAATCGATGCTGGCATGGAAACTTTTTGGCAATGGCGAAACCCCTGAGTCGACAGGATTGAAAGGCGATCATTTGGTTGGGAAATATTATGTTGTCTTTGACAAGGCCTACAAAGCCGAGATCAAAGAACTGATGGAAAAAGGGCTGACTGAAGAAGAAGCAAAAAAGCAAGCTCCACTGATTCTGGAGGCTCAAAAAATGCTTTTAGCATGGGAAAACAACGATGCCGAAGTTCGTCAGCTATGGGAAACCATGAACGGATGGGTGTACGCCGGGTTTGACCAGACCTACAAACAGCTAGGCGTTAACTTCGACCAAATTTACTACGAATCCGAAACCTATATTGAAGGTAAATCGGAAGTAGAGCGTGGCGAAGCAATGGGCGCTTTCTATCGCAGAGAAGATGGCTCAGTGTGGGCCGACCTGACCGGCGACGGACTGGACGAAAAACTTTTGCTGCGCTCCGACGGCACTTCGGTATACATGACTCAGGACATTGGCACCGCCAAACTACGCTACAACGAGCACCCCATCAAAAAAATGGTATACGTGGTAGGAAACGAGCAAAATTACCATTTCCAGGTACTATCGATCCTCCTTGACAAACTCGGCTTTGAATGGGGAAAAAGTTTGGTACACTTTTCGTATGGTATGGTCGAGTTGCCCGAAGGCAAGATGAAAAGCCGCGAAGGAACCGTGGTGGATGCCGACGATTTGATGGCAGAAATGATTGATACCGCCCGCGAAACGTCGCAGGAACTTGGAAAACTCGACAACTGCACACCCGAAGAAATTGCGACTATCGCCCGCATGGTGGGCTTAGGAGCTCTGAAATATTTCATTCTAAAGGTTGATCCTCGCAAAAACATGACCTTCAACCCGAAAGAATCGATTGACTTCAACGGAAACACTGGTCCATTTATCCAGTACACTCATGCCCGTATCAAATCGGTATTGCGCAAAGCCGCCGATCAGGGCATTGATTACAGCCATTTACCTGAAGGTGAATTAAATATTTCGGAGAAAGAAAGCTATCTGATCCAGTTGCTGACAGGCTTCCCTGCTGTGGTAAAACAATCGGGGGATGAATTTAGTCCGGCGCTGATTGCCAATTACATTTACGATCTGGTAAAAGAGTACAACCAGTTCTACCACGATTTCTCGATTCTGCGTGAAGAAAATGTTGCGCTAAAGCAATTCCGTCTGGTACTTTCGGCATCTATCGCCAAGGTAATCAAGTCGGGTATGGCGCTGCTGGGCATTGAAGTACCTGAAAGAATGTAATACAAACTCTGATAAAGTTAGAAACAAGCGGTTTCTAACCGTTAGCAGTAAACAACTAACGGCTGGAAACCGTTTTTGGTTATTAGAATATAAAAAAAACATTAATACGCCTATTATGAAGAAACAGCTACCTCTTTTGATCCTTTCGGTAATAGCACTGGCCATCAGCGCCTGTAGTACCGGATACAGCACCTACAAACATGGTGACTATTACAAAGCCTGTCTGGAAGCGATCGAGCGCCTGCGTTCACGCCCGGGCAACGACAAGGCACAATTCGTACTGAGCAAGTCTTATCCGCTGGCAAAAAAAACGGCCGAACACGAGATTGAAAATGCAAAAATTGCGAACAATGCCGATATGTATGATGCGATGGTGTATCAGTACGAACGCATCAATGCTTTGGCCCAAGCCATCTATGCCTGCCCCAAAGCACTGGAAATGATACCGCAACCCACCGAATACATTGCTGAACTCAGCGCAGCCAAACAAGGTGCGGCCGAACAGGCTTACCAAATGGGCATAAAAGCCATCGAAGCCAACACGCTCGAACAGGCACGCGTCGCATTCCAGTACTTCAACAAATCCAACGAATATGTGAATGGCTACAAAGATGTGCTAACAAAAATTGAGCAAGCCCGCTACTATGCTACCCTGCGTGTGATCGTTCAAAAACCCTTTACCAGCAATCGCTACCAGTATTCGGCGGATTTCTTTTTCAAAAATCTGCTTTCAGAAATGAGCCAGGTCACCAGAAACCGCTTCGTGCGTTTTTATTCGCCCGAGGAAGCCGCTGCCGAAAACATGACAAACCCTCATCAGTACATTGTGCTGAATTTTGAAGACTTTTCGATTGGCGATGTGCGGGAAACCTCGAACAGCACAGACATGAAACGGGACAGTGTGGTAGTAGGCACAGTGAAAGTAAACGGAAAAACCTACAACAGCTACAATACCGTAAAAGCAAAATTCATCTCCATCCGTCGCGAAATTAGTTCGAGTGGCACCCTGAGCCTCCGCATCATTGATGCTGCAAACAACCGCGACCTGCAATTCCGGAATTTTAGCGGCAGTTACGTGTGGTACACCACCTGGGGCACTTTTACCGGCGACGACAGAGCACTGACCGACCAACAAAAGCGTCAGTGCGAACAACGTCCGCAAAACCTGCCGGTCAATCAGGATTTGTTTGTTGAGTTCACCAAACCCATCTACAACCAAACGATTTCCTACGTAAAATCAGCTTACAGCAAATACTAATATCCAACAGAGGAGGCATTTTTTCAATCGAAATGCCTCCTCTCGTTTCCATCCGAAATTAGTCGGCCGCCCCCTGCGTCATTTGCCGTACTGGTGCAAACACCCGCCAAAACAAAGACCGACTATTGGAACGAATCTCAGCCATTCCCTTTAGTTCTTCTCGGGAAGAAAGCCCCTTCCACGCCCTGTCGCTGATTGGCCCGGGCAAATCAAAGTCCACCACACAACAGCCGCAGTCTGCGAGCAACTGCACTTTCGCCACCGCAGCCCTTTGCTTCATTCTGACAGTAGGGTGAGTGTGCGTTCAAACTCGAAAACATCCCGCATATCGATAGTGGGCAGGCTACTTCTCGAATACATAAAAGTGAGCATATTCCGGCTTTTGGTGGCAGGTTGTCAATATCTTTGGCATCTCGCAAAGAAATGTAGCGTTGGTTGGTAAATGGAAAACCAAATCTCCGCACCTGTTCACTACCGATACCGTAAAGTTTTAGCAAACAAATACAGGCAATTCCTAGAACTGCCCTTTGTTTTCGATCAGGATATAGGGAATAATATGCTGATTCCAAGCCTTACCATACAGACGGATGGCTTCGCCCTTCACCAGTTCGTAGAACGATTTCCACTGATCGGGAGGAAGGGTTTGACAGCCCTCGCTTCCGTGGTGCGGTTGCCACCCTTGTGGATATTGATGCCAAACCGCCCCTTTACAGCCTGTTGTGCACCATCGCGAAGCACCGCCACATCGCCCTCGCGCTGGCATACGGCCGGTTACGCCGCTTTGGCACCGTGGTGAATATCCAGCCGGTGAGCAAAATAAGCCCCGGGCTGAAGAACAGCTTCGCCGGGACGGGCAACAGAAGGGTCGGTGTTGTCGTTGAAGGCAGCAGTCACATTGGTGGAGTCGACAAACAAAGCATCGTCGTACAGTCCACGGTCGTTGGTGCCGGGTTTTCCCAGCGAATTGCGATAATAGCCACGAATGCCAACAATGATGAGCAGATAAAGTGCCCGGTCGATAGCATACGGAGCAATGGCCTGGTGCAGCGCATCGGCCGACAGGCGGGGTTTGGAGGGAGGTAAAAGTGCCATAGTAATCATTTTATTTAAACGGTTCGTATCAATCGTAGGTGCAAAAAAAACAAATGCGGTAAACAAAGAACCCCGCTGCCGGAATCATCGCTGCTTCCAGTCGTCGCAGCAAAGATAGCAACACGCAGCTTCGGGATATATTTTCTGAGCTTCGGCCAGCGCTTCTTTGCTATTGGGGAAACTTCCTATCTCAACGCGGTTGCTGCAACAAGGCAAATGATGACAAGTACTCCGGTGAATATCATATTCACCATTACTCATCTGACGGGTGTCTAAATAATAATACGGCATTTTTCTCTGAAAGTGATAATAAAAAATTTATGTTTAACGTGGGTACGATAAATCACACTGCATAAGCACATGAATATCAACAAAGGATATTGATTTGATACATCCTATTGGCTACTAAGGAATCTAACCGACTATTACTTTTAAGAAAAAACCTTTAGTTGCATAAGGCCAAAAAGCATTTCTGCCCTTATTATCTATACATTAAGTGATTCCTTATATCGAACTCACGTTATGTTTAATACAAATTGTCTGACGGCTGCTCCTGCCTGGATCCCTCGGTATGGCAGTGGAAGCAGCAATAAAAACAGCCATTGGCCTGCGGAAACAGCTCTTTGGCTTCTTTCAAGGCCTCCACACTGTGGGTAAACTGCCCCAAAGCTTGAACATAACGTTCCAAAGGCATGTAACGGCAACCCTGCTTGTGTATTTCATGGTCGCCATTATCCCGCGCTTGTTTGCTTAGGTAATAATAGTCCATAGTGATTTCAATTCAATAGCTATAGTTAACAATGTGTCGTTCGGTTGTCCTTATTTCATATCTATCCAGTCGATCACCGTGCCGTTGCACTCCGGCGCGTTGGGGCAGCAGATGTATTCAAAATCGTTGCTGCCTTTATATACTTTGTAGTCGCCTACGGTGATTACTTTGCCACAATGGATGCAAATCTTTTTATCTGTCATTTGTGGCACATCTCCAAATGGATAATGCTCTTCGAGATAAGCGAGCTTGTCGGTGATGATGAGTTCGGGCATCGTATTTTTAGTTGAAGTATGTATTTGTTTTTAATTTTCGCTTGTATTGATAGATCAATACCGATCCCCGTTCTAAACAACGTTTAATCTTCTGGCCGAACGCTTGGGCGGCGGGGCGGACGAATGTACCCCGGAAACGGTCAGAAGGCTTCCGGCCTGGTTTCGATGTGTGTAACAGAGTTGATTTTCTTCGAAAGTTTTAAATTTAAGGGTGAAACAACAAACAAAATTCAAGTTCGCCCGGTGCCGCTGGCATCAGTGGCGTTTTTTTTATGGTTTGGATCAAATCCACAGAATATTGCCCGGGTTAATCGGGCGCTATTCTGTGGAAGATCATTTTTCATTGCAGTCCGACTCATTCACGGGAAATGAATGAATCTGAAAAAGACCAAGGTCATGTTCACTATACATTAAAAAACAGAATGTTAACCGTCGCCAGCCCTTTGGCTCCGGGAGGGAAGTAATAGAATGTACGTACAACGCCTGCCGGGGTTCCAAAAAATTGGCGTTGCAATGTTATCATTTATTTCGGAGAAACTATCTCACAAGATTCTACGAATTATCTAACAAGAATCTAATATTTCAGATAAAGTCTGTTAGAAAAATCTACAAACAGCAGGAGATTGAGGCAATTAATGCCACAATTAGAAGGCAATATTTGCTACAAGGAGAGCTTTCGAGTCAGTTTTCGAGTTTATGAATTGCTGATTCTATCTATTTTGAATATATTTGTGAGGATGTTGTGAGATGTTTGTGAGAATGTAAAATAGAGAACATTCGGCCGGCAAACGAGCCAACCGAATATTGTTCTTCAGGATGGGGTTCGATTCAACGGGTTTACTCGGGAATCCAAATCACCACTGGCTTTCCATCGATGATTACTTCGGCATAACGACACCGCGAATTTCATTCATCTTTTGGTTGTCAATCCGTTTGAATTGACCGGCATTTTTTACATCACTCATACTACTGATAATTAGAGGTTAATAACATTCCGAAGGTATCGAAGTTACACCGATCATTATCTCACAACTCGCCACAAATCATCTAACAGGCAGCTACTAATTTCACTAATATTTAAGAGTAATTTTTACAGATTATCATATATGAATCGCTCCAGCTGGCTCCCACACGACACGGCAAGCGTATAGCCGCCCAAAATACCACTGACAGCCACAGACATTCAGGCATTTGATATCCGTATGATATGAGCATTATAGTAGCATTAGCCAATTTTATCCAAACAGAAATTTTAAGATTATGTCGCCCAAACAACTCACATTTATAGCTAGCATTTCTCTTCTTTTGATATTCTCCACGCAATCGTTTTTAGTGTACGATTACTATAAAACCACACGCGAGGGACTTATCCGCGAATCGGACGCTATCCTTGAAAATGCCTTTAAAAAAGAACTGGATATCCGAAGTAAAATGCACTCAAAAGCAACGGCAGGCATTCCCAAAGATACGCCCGACACCATACAGCCACCGGCCGAAGTACGCAATGCGAAGAACAACGAAAAGCCGATTGAAAAGATCAATCTTGACAAAATGAATGTAAACAAGAATGATTACAGCAACATGCTGAACCTGGCGATCAATATGTTGATAAGCAGAACCACTCCCCTCAACCTGGAACGTGTCGACTCGGTGGCGGGCATCATTCTGGAGGCGCAAAACATATCGTCGGAATATTACATCAGCATTTGTGATCCGAAAACCAAAGCGACAGTAAAACGGTCGAAGAGTGCGATTCCGCATTCGTTCTTTCAACTACACTCGCAGCTCTTCCCTATTGATTTTGAAAAAAAGGAGGCTCTTCAACTAACCCTCGTCAATCCCTTTAGTTTCATTTTGAAACGAATGGGCATCATGCTGATTACCTCCCTGTTGCTATCGGTACTTTGCCTTATCGCCTTTCGTTATCTTTTAGTGATACTATCCCGTCAAAAGCAATTGGTGGCCTTTAAAAATGACTTTTTGAGTACGATAGCGCATGAACTGAAGCGCCCGGTAGCTGCCCTGTCGGTGAATCTGGACGCTATGACCCTGCCGTGCACCTTTGTAAATCCGGCACTCCACCAACCGATGGTCACCCGATCGACCCACGCTACTGCCGAAATGAATGATACCATCACAATGATAGTGGCGCTCTCCAGAGCCGAAGAAGGATTACTAAAACTGAACAAACGCAATGTGGTGCTCAACGATATGCTTTCGGACATCCAAAGCCGTTTTTCGGAAACGATACTAAAACCCGTGAGCATTCGTTTACATATACAATCAGAATACCTCACCATCAGTGCCGACGAGCAATTGCTGCAACAGTGTTTTGCCAACCTGGTGGACAATGCCATTAAATATTCGGGCGATGCGGTGGAGATTGATATCGATGTGGAAGAACAGGACGACCGGGTGCTCGTATCTATCAGCGACAACGGAATCGGCATCCCTCAGGACAAATTGCCTGCTATTTTCGGCAAGTTTAACCGTGCGCACGAGTCGCTCAGTGGCGTGAAAGGCTATGGCATCGGGCTGAATTACGTAAAAACCATTGTAGAAAAACATCACGGCAGCATCAGCGTAAGCAGTACAGCAGGAACCGGCAGCAAGTTCACCCTCAGTTTGCCTTACAATTAACCAGAATACAGACAATCAACATTTTTAACCATGAAACGAATCCTGATAATAGAAGATGACGTAAACCTGGGAACAGCTCTCACCAGCGTTTTGCAGGCCAGCAATTACAGTGTAAAGTACCTTACGGGAGGCAAAATGATGAGTGAAGTACTATCGGATTTTAACCCCGATTTGGTGATTATGGATATTATGCTCAACGAAGACAAGGATGGATTTCAGCTGAGCCGTATTATCCGAATGGTGAGCATCGTCCCCATTCTGTTTACCACCTCCCGGGATGGCAACGAGGACTTTGAGCAGGGGTTTGCCATCGAAAACAGCGACTATGTACGCAAGCCCTACAAAATCATGGAAATTCAAAAACGAATCGAACGAATGTTGCTAAGCCACCGGCATGACTCTTTTTCGTTTGGCAATTTCACCTTTGTGCCTCAGGAACGATCGCTGAAATACGCCCGCGAAAACATCAATCTGAACAACTACGAATCGGCCGTTTTGAACCTGCTGTGCCAAAACCTGGGCAAATTTGTGGACAGAAACCTTATTGTGGAAAGCGTTTGGAATGTGACCCAACCCAAACTAAAGGAAGCATCGCTGAATAATATCATCAGCTCACTGCGCAAATACCTAAGCATTGACAACCTGACAGAAGTGGAAACCCGCGTAGGACTTGGTGTAAGACTTGTGCTAAAACTGGATAAATAAAGCACAGAAGGGGTTGATATGTGTTTTAGTATGGCCAACCGCAGACCCGCCAATACTGCCAGGCGGCAGTATTGGCGCTCGGGTTTACCCTCTGCAGTCTATACCTTTAATAAAACAAAAACAAGAAGAGTTTGGGATTTCCGTACAACATGCTTGCATTGAGTGTAACCGGGATCGCTCCCCCATCGGGCAACTGAATCACCGAGCTACGCATAAATACATCTTTCCCCACACTCAGGTCGTCTACCAAAGCCGCTATCCCCTCATTCTGATCAATAACTTTCTGCGCTTCTACAAGATCTTTCCTGCCAAGATTAAACAACTCCAGAGCCCTGTTATTTACATCTACCAATTTATAATTCGCGTCTAATACAACACTACTAATCGGTAGCGAATTGAAAGCAATCATCACCTCCCGATGGCCTTCTTCTATAGTTAAATTGCGATACATACACTCACCTTTAAAAATTACATGCACTCTACTGCAAATAACGCCGCATTTCGGCAAATGTGTGCATCGTATTAGTCATTTTAATCATTTTTTTCGGAAACCCGGGCTAAAAACAGCATTTTTTAACCACTGACAGCTTCATATTCGGCAATTGCTACAAAAAAAAAGACAACTTACTACAAGTTGTCTTTTTTTTATGGATATTCGATTTCGTCACTCTTCTTCTAACATTTCTTCGTTTTCGTCGACTTCAAACACCGAAAGCTGACGGCGGAAGATTTCATCCAGCGATATCTGGAAGGTTTCGGTATGGGCAATACCTTCGATCAATGTAAGATGTTCGAGAATGATCTGAAGCAAATGACGGTTGTCTTTTGCATAGATCTTTACAAACATGGAGTATTTTCCGGTAGCATAATGGCATTCCACCACTTCAGGCACTTTTTTCAACTCCTCCACCACATGATTGAACATCTTGATATCGCTCAAAATAATACCAATATAAGCACAGGTCTGGAAACCTACTTTATAAGTATCTACCACAAACTCCGACCCTTTGATAATACCGGTGTTACGTAGCTTTTGTATACGTTGGTGAATAGCTGCCCCCGAAACGTTACACTCACGGGCAACTTCAAGGAAAGGAATACGCGCATCCTGCGAAATGAGTTGAAGTATTTTCTTGTCTAATCTGTCGATCTGATGCTGTGCCATGATATATATTTTACCTGAGTTACTATCTGTTACTATTAAAAATTGAAATTTAGATACAAATGTATTTAATATTTTTCAAATAATGACAGTTTTTCGAATAAATTGATAGTTAAATGTGCAACATTATGCAAATATGATGTATTTTTTGAATACATGAATGAAAAGTACTTACAATATGCAAATGTTCGCTTACACATCATAAGCGCAGTCGGGATTGCCCCATGTCCACTACCTGTACTTTCCCTCTTTGCAATCGCTCAGCACACTCAGGTAACTCTGATAGCGCGACTGACTAATATAATGATTTTCAACCGCCGAGATCACGGCACAGCCCGGCTCACGCACATGGGTACAATTGCCAAACTTACAATCGGCCGATACTTTAAATATTTCGGGAAAATAATGCCCGATTTCTACTTCTTCCATATCAATGGTGCCAAAACCTTTTATCCCCGGCGTGTCGATAATATGCCCACCGGACAGCAATTCAAACATTTCGGAAAAAGTGGTGGTATGCATCCCTTTGTTGTGATACTCAGAAATGTCGCCGGTTTTGGCCATGGAGTAAGGTGCTATGGCATTGATAAGTGTGGATTTCCCTACACCGGAGTTGCCCGAAAACAAGGTGGTCTTTCCGGCCAGATACGCCAGCAGCGTGTCGATATTCTGTACATTCAGCGCCGACACTTTAAACACAGGATAACCCAGCGATGTGTACAAACTCTCCAGTCCGTTGAGATATTCCAACTCGCCTTCGTCGTAGCGATCCGTTTTGTTGAACACAATACAGGCCGGCACGCGGTAGGCTTCGGCAGTCGCCAAAAAGCGATCGATAAACACCAGCGAAGTTTCGGGATAATTAATCGTCACCACCAATGCCACCAGGTCGAGGTTGGTAGCCAGGATGTGCGAATGCTTGGACAGATTGGACGATCGTCGCACAATGTAATTCCGCCTATCCTCGATATGATGAATCATGGCCGTACCATCCACCGTTTTCTCGAATTCGACAAAATCGCCCACAGCAATGGGATTGGTACTCCTGATTTCTTTCATCCTGAAATTACCCTTGATTCTGCAATCAACAATTTCGCCTTCATCGGTTTTTACCTGATACCAGCTACCTGTATTACGAACTACTAAACCACGCATTGTTTCTATTTTATAGATACGAAAAAGAAGAAATCAGTTCCAAAAGAAAAAAGATTCCGGTTATTCGTTATCGATCATTTTGTTATTAATCTGTTGTTTCAAAAAGCTTCGGATGCGGTAATATAATACTGCCAGTGTCCGCCGTAGGTATCGCGCGCTACATCCATCCGCAAATGTACCCGGGCATCGTTGAGCGGATACCGCAACCCGGCACCCCAGCAAAATTTCGGTTGCAGCCCGGCACCGGACTTGTTCCACACATCGCCCACCGAGGCAAATATGACCGCTTTTAGTTTTGCATACACGGGCATCCGGTATTCTGTTTGAAGCGCTGCAGCAACAGTTCCGCGGTACATGCCGCGCTGCAAACCCCGCATCACATCCAGCCCACCCAGGGTAGGCAGTAGCTGAAAGGGTACGCCACTGTTGCCCCACACTGCATTTGTCCAAGCATGCATGGCCACTACATGGTCGGAAAACAAGGAAATATACTTTCTTCCGTCCACCGATACATCCAGCAAAGAATAAGTGCTACCGCAATGTTTCGAAGCCACCGAAGCCACCGCTTTCAGAAAACCGCCCCGCACCGGGTAAAACTGATTATCACGGCTATCATAGGCCAACAGTCCTCCCAGACTCAGTTGCGCATACGGACTCCAGCCTTCGGAGCCGAAACGGGATTGAAGCGTCGCTATTTCCGTGTCGGTGGTACCCATTGGATCTACCCGCTCGTATCGCCCGGCAACAGACACGCCCAGCAACAGATGAGGCGCCACCTGAATCTGCGGCTGCAAAAGTACGGAAAGATTTCGTGACCTAAAAGCCTGCCGCACAGATGTAGGCCGATTGGAGATGCCGTAATAGAAATCGGGGTAGTTTTTCAGACTGAGGTTGGAATAAATGTACCACCGACTTTGCCCCCAAAAGATACGCGGTGTAAGACTAAATGCAAACTGATTCCGTAAAGTGTAGGTCACCCCACCAGTAATGGAACTGATGCGGCTCAGGTCGTTGCTTTTCAGATACACTCCGTAGGCAATCCCTCCGGCCCAACTGGTTTCGGGCTGGTGGGCCAGCGAGGGCACTACCAGAATGCTCCTGCGCAACTGCACAAGCGTATCGGCCGGTTCGCTGGCAATGGCCAGCAGGGTATGCCACAGCAGAAAGAAAGCGAATAGAAGTTTGCGCATCGCTGAAAACAAAAAAACAGTCATCCCAAGTACTTGAGATGACTGTCTGTACATTTATAAGTATACCAAAACACCGAAATCAAACAGTCATGATTTCTTTCTCTTTGGCAGCAAACATTTCATCAATTTTTTTGATGTATTTGTCGTGAATCTTTTGTACCGAAGCTTCGGCATCTTTCTCCACATCTTCGGGTAATCCATCCTTGATCATCTTTTTCAACTGCTCGATAGCATCACGACGTGCATTACGTACAGATATCTTTGCATCCTCACAGTCGGCCTTTGCCTGTTTGGCCAACTGACGACGGCGCTCTTCGGTCAATGGTGGGATTGACAAACGAATCGTTTCGCCATTGTTCATTGGCATAATTCCCACTTCCGAGTTGATGATCGCTTTTTCAATCACCGGAATCAGTGCTTTTTCCCAAGCCTGGATGCTGATTGTTTTTGCATCAGGAGTTGAGATGGTGGAAACACTCGACAGCGGAGTCAGCGATCCGTAATATTCCACTCTGATACCATCCAGAATACGTGGGTTCGCTTTACCGGCACGGATATGTGCCAATGCCTCGTCCAAAAACAGCGTTGCTGCCTCCATATTATCCTCAGCCTGA
>JBJOOU010000178.1:0-6006 GCA_046051105.1 Bacteroidota bacterium | reverse complement strand
TTAAATGGAATTTTCGCCATAATACATTAGTTATAAGTGCATTAAATATAGCAAAAACTATTCAGATATACAAGAAAACTTGTAACAAAAAAAGGTGCCCAAAACTTTTTGGACACCCTCTGCAATATCTATCTATGGTTCGAGAGTTCTTCAATACAATTCCTTACAATGTTCAATAATCAGCACTATTTTCGATATTAATTATTATCCATTTCTAACTTTATATCAAACCTCCCATCGGTAATTCTTATTGAATCATTACCCGTAAACTGATCAATATCAACAGCACCTTTACCTGTCAAGCTAAATCTTCCGCTCACAATCTTGTTTATTGTATCAAACTTTATTATAAATATCTGTCCACCGCCAGATATTCCAAACTCCGTAAATATAGAACTAGTACCAGGAAAGTTTTGAGGATAATAATCAAATATTACTTTCTTCATTTTTAAAGTTACATTAACTTTTGGGTTAGATACTTGCATGCCCATACTCCCCTGCTTCTTATCGTCAAACTTACCGTCAGCATTTATAGTCAAAAGATCTTGCTTACTGAAATAAGTAGCCGTTAAAGGGGGAATACCAAAATGAACAAGATAACCACCAAAGAATTTTTTCCCTTCTACATTGCAGCCAAATGTATTTTTTCCTGATTGAGTTTCCTGTGGTAGGACTGATAAATCTTCCTCATTTTTACATGCTGAGAATCCTACAGAAATTGTTAGTAACAGAACACAGATTTTTAAGTTGCATTTAGTTTTTGCCATAATTTTATTTGAATTGGATAATAATGATTTTAAAATTTTATCGGTTTGAAACTCCGACCAGATGATTCATCAAGCAAACTTTTGGCTTTACCGGGCAATCACTTTTGAGGACAAGAAAACATTTAATCAAAAAAAATGTGGCCTTGCATCTTGATTCAGGTATCAAAACATCAACTATTAGGGCGGGACGTTCATTACTATCGTCATATAAACTATAATTCATAGTCATATCACATGCATCACCATGCCCATATTCAATAAAAAATAGATTGTATTTTTCCAGGTCTAAATAATCAAAAGAATGTTTGTGCTTACATTTGGACTTATGGTTTTGCAAACGTGTAAAAATATCAATTCTAAAATCAGAGTTTACAAAATACTTAATCCTGTTTTTCTCCGTATTTTGGACATATGCGACTATACATCTCATATCAACCGGGATTGTTGGAATTTTCTTCCAGCCATTAGTATTTACCGTACATATAGGTGTATAACTTTCATGCCTTTGTGCCGACACTCCTATTGCACATAATAAGACATACAGAAAAATTTGTGTTTTGATTTTCATGATTTCTCTTTCATCCAAGTTTGTAGGCAGTGGATAGTTCAAGTTTAGCGAAGCGTAACTTGGACTGAATACCAATGCAGTTTGCAACTGATAATCCAAAATGCAGTTACAAACTGATTACCATTTCCAGCACAAGTCTCCGTTTCACTCAGACTTACGCTAAGCACCAACTGCAATTGTACAGACCTGGACGAAAAGGGGCATGGTGAACTAAATCTACTGAACTACGTTTAACGGATTAATCTTATATTTTATTGTTTGAATCACTTAATCGCAATGAATCATTCTTAATAAAACGTTTCATACTTGCGGAAATAAGAGCTAATGAAAAATATGTAAATAGCCTCTTTCATATAAATTAAATTCTCATTTCTCATTATCTGTCAATCCTATCAAGTGATTTATCAAGCAAACTTTTGGCTTTACTGGGCAATCCTTTTTCAACACCAAAAAAGTTTTTGATAAGGTTGAGTTCTTTTTACATCTAGACTCCGGTATTAAAACATTTACGATAAAAGCAGGCCGGCTACTTCCATCATTATATAAATTGTAATCCAACGTCATATCACATGCATCTCCATTTCCATAAAGAATTGAAATTAGATTATACATTGATAGATCATAATTATCGAAAGTATGTTTGTGTTTGCAAGTGGTTTTATTCTTTTTCAAACTGGTATATAACCATATATTAAAATTGGCATCTAAATTATACGTTTTTACACACCCGGGTTGTCTTTGAATATAGGCGACTATACATCTCATATCAACCGGAATTGTTGGAATTTTTTTCCAGCCATTGGTATTTACCGTACATATAGGTGTATAACTTTCATGCCTTTGTGCCGACACTCCTATTGCACATAATAAGACATACAGAAAAATTTGTGCTTTGATTTTCATGATCTATAGTTTGCTATTTTATTGTACAACTCTTTCCTCATAACTTATGCTCTTATTGTTAGGCCACGAAGACGCCTGGCCGAACTAAGTAGAAAATCAATTCACGAAACCAGGGTATCAGTTAGTTGTTGTAGATAAATATTTTTCTATGTAGGCCTTCACTTCCTGCTTTTTATTGGAGTCTTTGATACACTCATAGAGTGGTAGCAGACCATCTTTCCCAACTTGCATAAACTGTGATTTCACATTATTGCCAAATGCCGAATACAGGTTTTTACTTATGTTATCCGAATTGTTATCTGTAGCATTAATTAATCCACACATTTTTATTTTACTTCCAATACTGTTGTATATCAACTGCTCGTCCGTTGCTTTTGACACTGGATTTTCATTTCTTATTATGCCCGCTGTACCACCCAAAAACTGTCTCATCCTTTTATATATTCCTTCTTCAGCTGCGTTAGCATCACCTATACAACGGTACAAAGCTTCTATTTTGCTGCCAATATAGATGTTAGTCAAAACGTGTGTTCCATATTTAGAAATAAGCTCACTGGTGCTGAGTAATTTTAGGTCGTTATCAAAACTTTCGGTAGTTTTGATTTCATTACTTGTTATGTATAGATTATAGTGAGCATAAAGGCATGTTGCTGCATAATAAGCATATGCATCGTTCGGATTCATTGAATCTTTGTTGAATGCCAGTTTGTAAAGAGCTTTAATATGTGCGTTAAATGCTATGGAGGAGTAATTTGTAAACTCTTCATTTTTGATTTTCAAGGCAAAGTCTGCCAAATTTCCTCCACTGATTAAGAATGGATAAAATGTACTCGGATTGCCCTTAAGAATATTGTTGTCCAGACCAAATAAATCCAATACCTTCCCTCTGGCGGAAACAGTATCACAAAATCCTTTAGCATCGAATCCGTATCCCAACAAACTATTAACTTCAGTGCTCGAATTTCCAGTTCCGGTTTTATATTGTAACTCCGTCAGTGAGCTTTTGGGTATTTCCAGCTCGTCATTGTCAACTCCCCCTTTATTGCATGAAACAAGAAAAAAAATAAGAAATAATAAGTAATACGCCTTCATAAATTGCTGTCTAAAGTGTTTGTATATTCAGTTGTTATATTTGATTTCGATCGTTGTTTTTCATCGTTCTTCTTTCTTTACTTTTGATATCCCCTCTCCTATTAGGTTTTGTGAATGGCGAAAGTCGGTTACGTTGCGCTAACAATAGTATAACCGACTTTCATTCCATTTCTCTTTGAGTTGAGGGTTGAGGTTTACCCCACAATCATCGCACTTACCACTGTACTCCATGGGCCGGTTTCGCCTTTGCGGTTGACCCAACGAAGCCAGTAATAAGCCGTGTTACCTGCCTGTGAAGCTACAAATTTTATTACAAAAGGTGAAGCAGAACAAGTGCCCTGAAAATGCATTTCGTCCACACTTTTAGGAGCATCGCCTCCTATTTTCATATACACTTCGCAGCCTGACACACCATCAGGTTTGGCATTGCTATGCGCTGCCATCTGATCGTAGAACGAGATGCTGTGCTGCATACGGATGGAGAAATCTACTGTCCCTATCGGAAATGTTGCGGGGGGAGGAATAGATGCATGAGTAGAGGTACGTACAGTAACGCCCATTTTTACACGATCGGCATCGGTTACCTTGCTGTTGCGAACCAACCATTGCTGCACCATATCACGAATTTCTTTTGTAAAGGCAATTCCGGCCTCTTTTTTGGTTTGCACATCGGCAGCTGTGCGATTTTGTTTGTTGCTGGCCTTGTCGTAGGCAGCTGTCCATCGTGCCTGCAAGGCTTTAAGTGCAGTAACATCTTCGGACGGAATGCCCCAGGCAGTAGCATTAGCCGCAATAAACTCGATTAAATTAAATTGCCATACATGAAAGTCGGCATCGGACTGAGGGATGTAATCTGACATAGTTTTACTATTTAAAGTTGAACATTAGGAAATTATAGTATTATTTTTCGAATCAACACGCCTTACCTTTCTGAAAAACAGCTTTGTACGGTTACTTCCCCTACATGTATGCAGAACATTTATTCTACTTTGAAAACATTCCCGTAAACTTTGCGGGAATGTTTTCAAACTTTGCGGGAAACTTATTTTTGTCTGTTGGGAAGTAATATGGTTCTGACAATATGTTTTTAAACTTTCCGTCCTTATCAACATTAGTTGCAGGAATGTTGCCAAAGTTTGCAGATATTCCCGGAAACTTTCCGGCCAAATAAACTTGGTTTAAAAACATCCCTGCAAAGCGTCCTGATATTCCTGCAAAAAAAAATGACATCTCTTCCTCCGAAAATGATTTATCCACATTCGAAAATGATTCGACGAAAAAGCATTTGGATGAATCATCTTCACACAAACATACCTACAAATATTTACAAAAATGTCTCATTTCGGAAAATGAGACATATTATATTTGGACATGTAATAAATGAGAAGAAGTAAATGAAATAAACCGCTACCAGCAATTGCCCATAAACAACTATAATTATGGAGATTGAATACTTATACAGGAACTATAATTCACTAAATTCGGGAGGAAGTGAGAACTAAAAAAAAGAATGAATTGTGCCGAACTTTTTTTGTCTCAAATAGCAAAATGAGACAAAATACGATGTAAAACAGATGAATCAGGCATTTTTCTTTGTATCCATTTTTTTGCGATAGGCATTGGGACTGGCAGCATAGGCTTTACTAAAAACCCGATGAAAGGTAGCACGCGACCCAAAGCCACATTCGTGTGCAATTGCATCTATTGTTTTTCGGTTTTTACCCGTTTCTTCTAAATACACAATGGCTTCGTTCAATCGATAGCCATTGATAAAATCATTAAACGATATACCTCCATGAGCATTTAGTAATTTGGAAAGCTGATGCTCGGGGACGTTGGTTAGTTCGGCCAGGATTCGCAACGTACATTCGCTGTTCAGGTAAGGTTTAGCGGTTTGCATCGTTTCGGTAAGCTTTGTCCAATATTCCTGCGCCTGTTCGTCGGATAAAGGATTCGTATTCTTCTTTTTTTCGATTTTCTCAGTCGACAACACTCCGGCTTTTTGTAAAGTCATAACAAACAGGAAAATAAAATCCACATTCATGGCTGTTTGCCCAAGCATAATATTGGTACGCTCATTATTGATCAGAAAGCAAAACGGAAGAGAGAGAACGGCAACCCCTAAATTGACCAGTAAAAAAAGCCTTATCCAGTTGATGTTAGTGATAAATCCATCCGCATCCATATCTACCGATGCGGTTTGCTGCTTTTTTACTGCACGATAACTGATAATCAGGTAGAAAATAATTTGGAGGTACAGGAGGACATTAATAAAAATCATCTCTTTACTTCCATGATGAAAATCATTGATCAACCAGTTTACCCGATAAGGCACAGGCTGAAATAGAAAGTAAATAGTAAACAGTACAACCGGAAGAATCGGGAGCAGATGCAACCAGGTGCTCCAACGAGCCAGTGGAACGGGTTTATTTAAAAGCAAGAGCACATAAAAGTACAAGCAGGGGCTCATCAGCATCATGATTAATCCATCCAAAGGTGGGTAGAATGACAACCAGTTAATATTATTGGTTTGTACAAACGTAAAATGCAGGTTGATTAATTCGCTGTACACAGCAATGAGTATAAACAATGTAGCCAATAATTGATTCGCTTTTCTGGCGGGAGATCGTTTCAGCAAGAGAATCATGGCTAATATCATAAACAAAATAGCCGTGG
>JBJOOU010000177.1:0-12751 GCA_046051105.1 Bacteroidota bacterium | reverse complement strand
GTCCATTCGCTGCGGTTTTGGCTTTGCCTAAAACAGTTGACATCTGAACAGCTCGCACTGAATCTAAAGCATTCGAGTTATCAGAATAATTGGTGATTTGTCCTGTGATTGTTCCGCTTGTAGTTATTGAACTATCGGCAGAAGCTACCGCGTCTTCTTTTTTGTCGCAACTGATCAATGTCAGGGCGATGCATGCCACAATAAGGCTGAATTTAGTTTTCATTCTTCTGTTTTTTTTGATTGTAGGATCTGTCTTAACCCAATACTATTTAGTGAAGAATAATGCGTCCTTGCGGATAAAAGCTGTTTTAGCTTGTTGTTTGACAGTGAATGGACCATTACTACTATTCAAATATACCCATTTAAAATCAGCCGGGATGGTGGAAGTTACCGTTCCTTTGAATGTATAAGTTGTGCTCGTAGAGCTTTTTTCGTCAACCTTGCGTACAACTTCGTTCCACCCTTTTTGAAGCTTCACATTATATACTATTGTCTCGTTGTTTGTAATACCCCGATCTTTATATATGTCAGAATATGTTCCTTTTATTGTGACTGCACGGTCGGAATATACAAAGATTGATGCTGCCATGCCGGAAGTTACTTTAGTAGGATTGGTATAGTTGCAGCGTACAATATATCCGGTTCTGCCGTCATCTACCGAAGAATTTAACTGGACAGTGCCGGTCAATGCAGCGGTGTCACTTATGGATACTCCTTCCATAGAGCTAATCGCGAGTAGTTTGGGCAATGTCTTTAATGATATGCTGAATTTGCCGTCTGTTGCAATTTTTGCACTGCCAGGGTAATTTGTGCTGTCAATGTCTTCGGCATATACGGAGTCTAACACTGCTGAGTTATCAGAATAATTGGTGATTTGTCCTGTGATTGTTCCGCTTGTAGTTATTGAACTATCGGCAGAAGCTACCGCGTCTTCTTTTTTGTCGCAACTAATCAATGTCAGGGCGATGCATGCTGCAATAATGCTGAATTTGTTTTTCATTTGTGTGAGTTGTATTTTTTACCTACTCTCAAGCTTTTCGGTTTCCGCTAATTAATTATAAAGATGTAATCAAGTACAAATATAACCCAATATTAATAAAGTTATTGCATTAAGGTATAAAAAAAGCTATTTTTCGAAAGAAAAATAGCTTTAGCTTTCTCAAAGTACAACTCAACTTATCGGCGTCGTATCATCTTTACCGAATGTATCCGCACATCATCCACCGGACGGTCGCGCTTGTCGGTTTTGGTGGCTGCAATTTTATCTACCACGTCCATGCCGCTGATCACTTCGCCAAACACCGTATAGTTCTGGTCGAGGTGGGCAGCACCACCTTCGGTCATATAGATTTTTCGCTGCTCATCGGGGATGCGATAGCGGGGCAGGGTGAGCAATTCCTTTTCGGTTTGCTTTTTCAGATTGGCTTTGATGCCGACCAGACTGTCGGCGGGCATTTTGCCATTGTTGATCAGGTTCAGCTGTTCCACCAGGGCTTTGTTGGCCGAACGGCGGACTACATTGTTGTAGGCCATCATATAGTTGAGCCGATTTTCGGCCACTTTGAGTGTACTGTCGGTGTACACGCGCCCCTTGATGATGGTAAACTGTGTGCTGCTGGAGTTGCGCAGCGGGTTTTCTTCGTCGCCGTTGCGGGCAGCATTGATGGCGCCCCGCTTGTGGAAAAGGTGCGTATTAATTTCGGCAGCCACAGGGTAGGGGAGGTCGCCATCGCCCAACTCGGTGCCGGCGGGAGCGGTTTTGCTGGTAGGGTCGCCGGTTTGAATCAGAAAATGATTGATCACCCGGTGAAACAGCAAGCTGTCGTACACATGGGTGTTGACGAGTTTGATAAAGTTGTTGCGGTGCCGGGGCGTTTCGTCCGACAGGCGGAACACGATAGTGCCGTAACTGGTGCGGAGCTCCACGTCTTTTTTCAGATCGGTTTTATAAACTCCTTTTTCTATCAGTGGATGGCAGGAAGTACTGACGAGAGCAAAAGCAATGCAACCAGTTGCGAGTATTGTTTGAATGCGGGTCATAGGCCGGATGTTGATTGATTATGTTACAAAGTTAACCAATCTTTGCGTGGAGGAAGGATAAAAATCCGGTCAATTTGAGGGGTTTTTTGCATTTTGATTGATAAATGTTTAACTTTGTTCGGTTTTCTATTTCAAGTTTTATTTTATTTGCTCTCCACTATGTTTCAAAAGAATATTGTATTTCTATTTTTGATGATCGGTTTATCGGTTTCGGCACAGCAAGTTTTAAGAGGTAAAGTTTTTTCGGCAATTGATCATAAGCCGTTGGCGAAGGCTTCTGTGTTTATCAATTCTACTTCCAGGTCAACTTATACTAATGATGAAGGAGAATTTGCTATTACGAGTTTCTTGTATCCATGTCAACTGGTGGTTAGCCATATCAACTACAAACGCGAAGTTGTTGAATTGCTTCAGAGTTCAGATTCCATCATTGTGGAGTTGGAAAAAAGTGAAATCAGACTTGACACGCTGGAAGTAAAACTCAATGAGCAGAATACATCTTTAAAAGGGTCGGTAAAAAAGCTAAGAAACCGAAGAAATGAGAACTTTAACGAATTTGTAAAGCTCTTTCTTGGTTCCGATAAGTGGGGGAAAGCGGCGGTGATAAAAAATGATCCTCAACTTCGGTTTTGGCATCAAATTGATACTGTTTATCGTAGCCCGGATAAATCAGATACGATATTGTTGAGTCTTAAGAAAACTTTGGGAAATGGGTATTGCTGGTCGAAAGACAGCACGCAAATTATCCAGTATGCTGAATATCTTTATGCGAATACGCTCTCCGGCATCACCATGGAGTTGCCACTGTTGGGATATGATGTAACCATAGATCTTGCCCGATTTAGAGTGGGCGAACTGAACGATATCAGTAAAATGGACTATGCCTATTACAGTTGCTTTGTTCCCCGCTCCGATACGTTGACTATCAGTAAGAAAAAGATTGATCAAAATAGAAAAGAGGTGTATTATAATTCTACGCAACATTTTTTTCGATCACTTTTTTCTCATTCCTTGTACAAAAATGGCTATTTACTCGCTTTTGACCGATTGGGTTATAATTGGCAATCGCCTGAATACCGGAAGTATTGCAAAATAGATTCGTTGATTACCCGTATTTCCGATAATACCTATTTGATTAAAGGGTTAAAAAATAAAAGATTAAATATTACCTATTTCTGCGAAAACAATAATGTACCGTTGGATTTAACCCGCGAAATTCGAAAAAATGGTTCTATCCATATTCCGTTAGGGATGTATGATGAAACCGACAATTCTTATCTGGAATTTCAGAATGATAGTTGCCTGGTTCGTGCTGACGGTATTGCACTAAACAACGATATTTTAATTGGGGGCAAAATGGGTGTAAAGTCGGCAGGGGCTTCATTGCCTATCGATTATGAGCCCGGGATCGCAGATGAAAAGAAAAAGCAGAAGTAAAGTTGTATGAAGTACTCTATTTTGCTATTATCGGATAGCTCCGGAGTGATTCGATGAGGTAATATTCCAACGTTTTTTTAAAACGACAAAAGCTACTCCCCATCACAGGAAGTAGCTTTTATGTTTCTATTTATAGGATGACTCCGAGTCATCCTATAAATAAGGATATCTTGTAATCGCAGATTATTCTACAATTTTCTTCATCGCTGTCATAGCAGCACGAAGTTGAGCACCACAGATTTCGATAGAGTGGTTGCGGATAGCAGCATTTACTTTTACCAATTCGAAGTTGTCAACGTGTCCGTCTTTGCCTGCATCAAATTTTTTACCGATGATGTTGGTATCCACTTTCGCCATAAAGTCAGCCAAAAGCGGTTTACAAGCGTGGTCGAACAGATAACATCCGTACTCAGCCGTATCAGAGATAACGCGGTTCATTTCGAACAGTTTTTTACGGGCAATGGTGTTTGCAATCAGCGGAGTTTCGTGCAACGATTCGTAATAAGCCGATTCTGGTTTGATGCCCGAGCAAGTCATGCTTTCGTAAGCCAGCTCAACACCCGATTTCACGAAAGCTACCATCAATACAGCATTGTCGAAATATTCCTGTTCGCTGATTTCAACGTCACCAGCAGGCGTTTTTTCGAATGCAGTTTCGCCGGTAGCAGCACGCCATCCCAACAGGTTTTTGTCGCCGGCAGCCCAGTCTTCCATCATGATGCGCGAGAATTCGCCTGAAAGGATATCATCCATGTGTTTGATGAACAAAGGACGCATGATTTCTTTCAGTTCTTCAGCTATGTTGAATGCTTCGATTTTTGCAGGGTTCGACAAACGGTCCATCATGTTGGTGATACCACCGATTTTCAACGCTTCGGTGATTACTTCCCAACCGTATTGAACCAGTTTTGAAGCGTAACCAGCGTCGATTCCTTTTTCCACCATTTTGTTGAACGAAAGGATAGAACCTGTTTGCAACAAACCACAAAGGATCGTTTGCTCGCCCATAAGGTCAGATTTTACTTCCGCTACGAATGATGAGTGCAATACACCGGCTTTGTGTCCACCAGTACCTACACAATATGCTTTAGCAATTTCCAATCCGTCGCCGTTAGGATCGTTTTCAGGGTGAACAGCGATCAGTGTTGGTACACCGAAACCACGAAGGTATTCAGCACGTACTTCCGAGGCAGGCGATTTAGGAGCGATCATCACTACGGTGATGTCTTTGCGGATTTGCATTCCTTCTTCCACGATGTTGAAACCGTGTGAGTAAGACAAAGTAGCGCCTTGTTTCATCAATGGCATTACAGCGTTTACTACTGAAGTGTGTTGTTTGTCAGGAGCCAGGTTCGAAACCAGGTCAGCAGTAGGAATCAGTTCTTCAAAAGTACCTACTTCGAAACCGTTTTCGGTCGCTTTTTTCCACGATTCGCGTTTTTGTTCGATCGCTTCTTTACGCAATGCGTAAGCTACGTTCAAACCGCTGTCGCGCATGTTTTGACCCTGAGCAAGACCTTGTGCACCACAACCGATGATAACGATTTTTTTACCAATCAGTTTTTTTACACCATCAGCGAATTCGCTGCTTTCCATAAAATCACATTTTCCCAATTCCTGTACTTTAATACGGTGAGGAATCGAATTGAAATAATTTGCCATTTCTTACTTTAATTTTAAAACGCCGCAAAGATACAAAATAATAATCTCATATCTCTGTGTGTTACAAACTTGGTTTATATTATTGAATTATTTTTTTTCTTTGTCTGAAAATACCAATCGTGCACGGCATGCAATCTTGTCGCCATTCAGAATATCAAACCGGTAATCGTTGTCGGTTTTCTGTTCACCCAGCACTTCTACCTGGTCGCCATACATCATCTCGTTCATAAAGCTGGCTTCGAATCGGCTGATGCGGGTGCTTTCATATTGTTTCAACGAAAAACAATCGCTCAGCCATCTTACGTAACGTGCCGTGCTTACGTGTCCGTTAAAGTCGATGTCGCTATATCGTATGCAAAAGCTATTGTAAACTGTACCGTCCTTTACAGGCATCAGCTTGATAGGCTTATCGATGGGCACTGACTCCGGATGAACGTATTGCCAGATATTCTCCAGTAACGACAGATCTTTGATCTTACGCGTACTCATATCCAGCATTACCCAAATAGAAATACCGTGTCCGATAATTTCCTGTTGGACGTTCTTCACACAGAAATTACGCGAGGTGCTCGCCCGTCCCACTTCTTCTACCCAGGTTTCCACCGTCAGCTCTTCGTATTCCAATGGGAAATACTCCATTTCCAATACAAAGCGGGATAAAACCCAACTACAATCGATGGTTTGAAGATGCTTTAACCCAAAACCGTTGTCGTTGGCATTGTAGTCAGCAGTATTCAGCAGCATGGCCGTGAGTGCCGACAGTGTTATCCTGCATTGAAAATCTACATCCTGTGGCTGTACCACAAAGGCATATCCTTTTCGCAGCGACATGTTTAGTCTTTGCCGTATTTGGTCTGGATATTATTCAGCATATCACTGAGTTTTTCTACTTTTGAGCGCGTGATAGCGACACGTCCCGAACGGATAAACTGCAATACCCCGATGGTTTCGCTCAGCTCGTCGAACAAACGTTGCGTTTCTTCGTAATGTCCGGCTTTCTGAAGTACCACATAGTCGGGCGTAATTTCCAGCACGCGGATATGGTATTTGCGAATCAGTTCTTCGTACGATCCTTTTTCCATGATCTTGTCGGTGGCCACTTTGTAAAGCGCAATTTCGGTAAATACCAGGTCTTCGTTGGTATTGTAATACGCTTTCAGGATGTCCACACGTTTGTCAATCTGTTTTACTACTTTCGAAACGACTTCTTCGGTAGCATAAATAGTGATCGTAAACTTGTGTACACCATTGATGGCCGATGGCGATACGGATAAAGTTTCGATGTTGATATTTCGACGGGTAAAAATGATGGTAATCTGACCCAGTAACCCAACGGTGTTTTCAGAGAAAACGGTGATCGTATATAATTTAGTTTCCATGATTTTACTCTCCCAAAATAATGTTAGTTACACAGGCTCCGGCTGGTATCATTGGATACACCATTCCTTTTTTCTCCACGTTTACTACCAATAAATAAGGCTTGTCGTCTTTCAGCATATCGGCAATGGCTGCATCCAAATCGTTGCGATCAGAAACTTCAGTACCATCAATGCGATAGGCTTTGGCGATGGCAATAAAATCAGGGTTGGCCATATTGGTAAAGGAGTAACGTTCGTCGAAGAACAGCTCCTGCCACTGACGTACCATGCCGAGGAAGTGATTGTTCAGAATGATCATTTTTACACCAATCTGTTCCTGCATAATCGTTCCCAACTCCTGAATTGTCATTTGGAAACCACCATCGCCGGCAAACATACAAACGGTACGTTCGGGTGCGCCTACTTTGGCACCCATAGCGGCTGGAATACCAAATCCCATTGTTCCCAAACCGCCCGATGTAACCATACTGCGGGTTTGTGAATAGTTGAAATAGCGGGCAGCCATCATTTGGTTCTGACCTACGTCGGTTACCAATACAGCTTTATTGTCGGTAGCTTCCGAAATTTTATGGATCACTTCACCCATGGTCAGTTCGCCCGATTCAGGGTAAACTTCACGCTGGATGACTTTTTCGAATTCAACTTTATCGTGCTCGTCAAAGGATGCAATCCATTCTGCATGTTTCGCTTCGTTCAACTGCGCAGTTAATGCTGCCAGTGAATCTTTAGCCGAACCTAATACGGGAGCATCTACCGGCACGTTTTTGCCAATTTCGGCAGGATCGATGTCCAGATGAATGATTTTGGCTTGTTTCGCATAGGTTTTCAAATCACCGGTTACGCGGTCGTCGAAACGCATACCAATCGCAATCAGTACATCGCATTCGTTGGTTTTCATGTTGGGACCAACATTTCCGTGCATTCCCAAAAAGCCTTTGTTCAATGGAAATTCGCTCGACATGGCCGATGCGCCTAGCAAAGTCCACGCAGCAGGAATATCTGCTTTTTCCAGAAATGCTTTCAGTTCAGCTTCAGCGTTTGCCAGAATAACTCCTTGTCCAACCAATGCAAATGGTTTTTTAGCACCATTGATCAACGCAGCTGCGGCAGCAATCTGATCGGGTTGAATTTCAGGAACCGGAATGTAACTGCGAATAAATGTACATGGTTTGTAATCGTATTCTACTTCCTGAATCTGTGCATTTTTTGCCAAATCGAGTACAACTGGTCCGGGGCGTCCACTGCGTGCAATGTAAAAGGCACGCGCTACTGCCCAGGCAATATCCTCAGGACGACGAATCTGGTACGCCCATTTGGTAATAGGCTGCGTGATACCTACAACGTCAATTTCCTGAAAAGCATCTGTTCCAAGTAAACCTGCAGCCACCTGGCCGGTAATTACTACCATCGGAGTACTGTCCAACATGGCATCGGCAATCCCTGTTACGGCATTGGTAGCGGCAGGACCCGAAGTTACAAGTGCCACGCCAACTTTGCCGGATACACGGGCATAACCCTGTGCGGCATGTGTAGCACCCTGTTCGTGGCGGGTAAGAATATGATTAATTTGTTTGTCGTAATCGTAAAGTGCATCAAATACGGGCATGATAGCACCGCCCGGATAACCGAAGATGGTGTCAACTCCTTCTTCGATAAGAGCCTGCATAAACGCATGTGCTCCTGTTATTTTATTGTTTCCCATAAAGTAAGAAAATCTTTTGTGTACAACCTGACTTGAAGCAGGTTGAGGTATTAGTCAATTAAACGTACAGCGCCTTTATCTGCTGAACTTACCAAGCTTGCGTAAGCACGCAGTGCTTTTGATACAACACGATTTCGGTCTTTTGGTTTAAAGGCATCATTTCCACGGGCCAATTCTTCTTCACGACGAGCCTGAAGCTCTTCGTCGCTCACTTTTACATTGATGGAGCGATTTGGTATATCTATTTCAATAATATCGCCGTTGCGAATCAGTCCGATGTTTCCTCCTGCAGCTGCTTCGGGTGAAATGTGTCCGATAGATAAACCGGATGTTCCTCCAGAGAAGCGACCATCAGTAATCAAAGCACACGCTTTTCCAAGATGGCGTGATTTGATGTAAGAGGTTGGGTAAAGCATTTCCTGCATACCTGGTCCGCCTTTAGGACCTTCGTGTGTAATTACTACCACGTCGCCGGCTACCACTTCACCAGCCAAAATGCCTGTACAGGCAGTGTCTTGTGAAGTATAAACTTTAGCCGGGCCGCTGAATTTCCAGATGCTTTCGTCTACACCAGCCGTTTTAATGACACATCCATCCAATGCAATATTGCCTTTCAGGATACCTAAACCGCCATCTTTGGTGTAAGCATGTTCCATGTCGCGGATACAACCGTTGACTCGGTCTCCGTCCAGTTCGGGGTATTGTACGTTTTGTGAACCTAATACCAAATTGAATCGGTGTGCAGGTGCACTTTTATATTTATTGATAGCCTCTTCTGTTACGTTAGGGCTTGTAATATCAAATTGATCAATCGCTTCTGCCAAAGTCAGTCCATCCACACGTTTTACCGATGAGTCAATAAGACCACCACGGTTCAATTCAGCCATAATGGCCAAAATACCACCGGCACGGTTTACGTCCTGGATATGATATTTTTGTGAATTAGGAGCTACTTTACAAAGGCATGGAGTTACGCGCGAAAGTTTATCCATATCATCCATTGTCAGCTCGGTTTCAGCTTCGTGAGCTATGGCCAGAATGTGAAGTACAGTATTGGTCGATCCACCCATGGCAATATCCAGTGTCATAGCATTAAGGAATGCCTCACGTGTAGCAATAGAGCGGGGGAGTACCGATGCATCACCATCGCGGTAATATTTGTAAGCATTTTCTACGATTATTTTTGCAGCATCAACGAATAATTGAGCACGATTGGCATGAGTCGCAACAATAGTTCCGTTACCCGGAAGTGCCAGCCCAAGTGCTTCGTTCAGACAGTTCATAGAGTTGGCAGTGAACATACCGGAACATGAACCACAGGTAGGACAAGCAGCACGTTCTACTTTAGTTACGTGATCATCCGATACCGAATCATCGGCCGCTTGTACCATCGCATCAATCAGGTCGAGGTGTTTGCCATCCAGTTCACCGGCTTCCATCGGTCCACCTGATACAAATATGGTAGGAATATTCAGACGCATTGACGCCATGAGCATACCCGGAGTGATTTTGTCACAGTTGCTGATACAAACCATGGCATCTGCTTTGTGTGCATTTACCATGTATTCAACGCTGTCGGCAATGATGTCGCGT
This sequence comes from Bacteroidota bacterium, assembly GCA_046051105.1. Lineage (GTDB taxonomy): Bacteria > Bacteroidota > Bacteroidia > Bacteroidales > Paludibacteraceae > Paludibacter. The sequence continues at coordinate 2,938 of JBJOOU010000177.1, read as the reverse complement.
GAAGGAAGTGAGTAAAGCATACCATCGTGACCCATGGCAATTCCATCGTCGATAGCAATGGTGTTGAACTCAGCTGCAAAACAGCCCAGTTTCTCGATTTCTGCTTTTACTTTCTGTCCAATCTCATGTAGGTGAGTGTGGCCGGGAACGAATTGTGTAAATGAGTTTACAATAGCAATAATGGGTTTTCCCAACTGGTTGTCGGCCATTCCGTTTGCACGCCACAAAGCGCGGGCTCCTGCCATTCTGCGGCCACCTGTGCTGGTAGCGCTGCGTAATTCGTTTTTCATATCACTATTTTGCCTGTCTGATCAGGCAGCTGAATTAGTTAGTAATTTTAGTTTTTTTGTTGTCCGCCAAACCTGAAATTTGTTTCATAAAAAAAACCTTTCTCCATTGAGTGAGAAAGGTTTTCTTGTATGTCGACATACTTATACTACAAACATAACCATCTCACTTCTGATTTTTGACCAAAAGCACGACGAGTAGAATGACTGTATATAGGTACGAAAATTTCATGTTCCTTGTTTTAAATTGGTTGCAAAGATAAGCCAATGGATCGAAAAAGCAAAATAGTTCGGAAGAAAAAAATGTTATTTTTCGATAAACTGTAAGATGTAAGCCTGTTTTTGTTCGAATAAATCAGATTTCGGGCCAAAATGAGCAATTTTCCTACTTTGGTGTTATATAAAATGCTCGTCCGTTTCAAATATAAAGCCTTTAAATGGATTTATCAAGGCGAAAATGTATTATTTTTGCAACCAATTTTTCAGTTACTATGGAAACCAGAAGCTACAAATATATAAGCAATATAAATTCCCCTATTGATTTAAAAGCTGTTTCGCGTGAGGAGCTTCCTCAGGTGTGCGACGAATTGCGCCAGTTCATTATCGATGAGGTTTCAAAAAATCCCGGACACCTGGGCTCCAGCCTTGGCGTAGTGGAGCTTACGGTTGCCCTGCATTATGTGTTTAATACTCCTTACGATCGGATTGTGTGGGATGTGGGACATCAGGCGTATGGGCATAAAATTCTAACGGGTCGTCGTGATCAGTTTCATACTAATCGTCAGTTTGGTGGCTTGTGCGGTTTTCCTACTCCCAAAGAGAGTGAATATGACGCTTTTGGAGTAGGCCATTCGTCTACGTCCATTTCTGCTGCTTTGGGAATGTCAGTGGCTTCGCTGCTTAAAAATGAACCTAATCGTCAGGTAGTGGCGGTGATTGGCGATGGAGCAATGACCGGAGGCCTGGCTTTCGAAGGCTTGAACAATACTTCGATGGATAAAAATAATCTGTTGATTATTCTGAATGACAATCAAATGGCGATTGATCCTATTCATGGTGGGTTTACGCAATATTTGGTGGATATCACCACTTCCCATGCTTATAACAAGATTCGTAATAAGACTTACAAAGTACTTAAAGGGCTTGGCATTATGAATGAGCGGAAGCGCGACCGGATCATTAGTTTCAATAATACGGTAAAGGCGGCACTCACCAAGCAGCATAATATTTTTGAAGGACTGAATATTCGCTATTTTGGACCAATTGACGGGCACAATATTGAAGATCTTGTTCGGATTATGTCCGAAATTAAAAAATTCAATGGTCCCAAAGTGCTTCATTGTATCACGACTAAAGGAAAAGGTTATGAACCTGCCGAAAAATCAGCTACTGAATGGCACGCTCCGGGTAAATTTAATGTGGAAACCGGTGAGCGCAACAAAGCTGCCAGCGATGCTCCATCGGCTCCTTTGTTTCAGGATGTTTTTGGTGAAACCTTATTGGAACTTGCCAAAAAGAACGACAAAATTGTGGCTATAACGCCTGCTATGCCTTCGGGATGCTCGATGACAATTATGCAAAGAGAATTGCCAAAACGTGTTTTTGATGTGGGTATCGCCGAGGCTCATGCTGTAACTTTCTCGGCCGGGCTGGCAAAGGATGGTATGATTCCATTTTGCAATATCTACTCGTCGTTCATGCAGCGGGCGTATGATAATGTGATTCATGATGTGGCTTTGCAGGAGTTGAATGTGATTATGTGTCTTGATCGGGCGGGAATCGTAGGTTCTGATGGGGCTACGCATCATGGCTTGTTTGACCTGGCTTATATGCGTTGTGTTCCTAATCTGAAAATTGCGGCTCCCCGAAATGAGATCGAATTACGGAACCTACTTTACACGGCGCAACTACAGCCGAATGGCCCTATGGTGATTCGTTATCCGCGCGGAAAAGGCTTTATTGTCGATTGGCGTCAACCGATGATCGAGCTGGAAATTGGTAAGGGCGAATGTTTAAAAATGGGCAATGATATCGCTGTGCTAACAATAGGTTCGATGGCCAATGCGGCCGCCAATGCCATCAAAATGCTTGAAAAAGAACATCAGGTTTCGATCGCACATTATGATATTCGCTTTCTAAAGCCTCTTGACGAAGAGTTGCTGCATGAAGTGGCTCGGAAGTTTAAAAATATTGTAACTATTGAAGATGGAACTGTTAATGGTGGTTTTGGTAGTGCGGTGTTAGAATTTATGTCGGACAATGGATATACTCCAAAAGTGAAACGGTTGGGTGTGAAGGATGAATTTGTAGAACATGGTACGCCAGAAGAACTTTACCGGATGTTAGGTCTTGATGCTGAAGGGTTGTCGACAAGTATCCGTGAGGCTTTTCAACCCGTGTTTCATGTTGCAACCAGTTCGCCTCGCGAATTGATTGAACAGGATTGATCTGTAATGCATATACAAAAAAACGACTGCTATGTTTGTAGCAGTCGTTTTTTTTAGTTTCTTGGATCGTGGAGCTGCTTAAGCAGGTTGCCAGTAACATATTTTAGGCGAGATGATTGAACCATCAGCTTTCAATTGTTTCATGGCTTTGTCTACTTCTTTGCGTTCAAGTCCAGTCAATTCTACAATTTTACCTGCATTGAG
>JBJOOU010000176.1:0-22648 GCA_046051105.1 Bacteroidota bacterium | reverse complement strand
GAAAACTTTTTTATTGTACCTTTGTTTCATAAGCCATAGATTAGCAGTATACAGATGAAAAGTAAAAAAGATTTTCTAAAGTCGACGATAGCGATGTTCCTTACATCGTTGTTGTTCTTTTCGTATGTGGTGAAGCCGGTTCACGTGCTGATCGTTCACCACAACCTTTCCAGTCGGCTTGAAGTTCCATCAGGAAAAGCAGAAATTTCAACTCCCAATCATCACGATTGTTCGATTTGTAATTTTGAATTCTGTTCCTTTGTCGATCAGGAGGTTACAAAAGTCCCAACAGTCGTCTTTGCGATTTCGCAAGAACTTGGCTCTTTGGTACCGATGGCCATTCAGTATTACAGCGCTCCTTTTTTCTCGCTCAGAGCTCCTCCCGTTATTTAAGTTTCAACATTACATTTTTCTACCTGTCGGCTGATATTTTTTTGTCCGATGCATTTATTTTACTCCATCGTCTTTCTTCTACAGAGGAAAAATGGGTGGTGTGATCATTCGTTATATTCTAATCTTATTTACAAGGATTTTCTTTGTCAGGGCATTGTAAGTAACAGGAAACAAATAAATGTCGCATTTTAGACGTATTCCATTAGTCTTAATAAATCAATGATGCTCTTTTGAATGTATTTTGTACCTTCTTTCGGTTGTTTAGCCCGCTAAACGTCCTCATTAATGTCCAAAATCCATTTCAAAATAGCTATCAAAAATTACGACATTATTTATTTCCTGTTACTTAGTGTTTTGGCGAAGCAATTAATTATTACAATCATTATGAAACGATTCTTATATATATGTATACTAATACTGTTGATGCCGTTGGTTCATGCTGTTGAACTGCCGCCTGCAACAAATGTGCTTGAGGGTAAAATCACTGATAGCAATGGGCTACCAATTGTGGGTGCAACAGTTTATTTCGCAGAGCTTAAGACCGGAGCTGTGAGCGATATCAATGGTCGGTATAAAGTTTCAAATCTTCCCGCCCGTAATCTGCTGGTTCAGATTAGTTTTGTTGGGTACAAAATGCAAACGCTCACGGTCAATCCAACTAAGCAGTCTCGTGTGAATTTTACAATGGAAGAGTCGGTAACTGAAATTGCAGAGGTGGCTGTTACCGGGCGGGGAATTGCTACGCAGGTGGAAAAGTTGCCAACGCCTATATCGGTGATTTCGACTGCCGAATTGCAGCAAACTTCATCTACCAATATCATAGATGCACTGAGCCATCAGCCCGGGATTTCGCAAATAACCACCGGAAGTGGAATCTCAAAGCCGGTAATACGTGGCTTAGGTTACAATCGTGTGGTGGTAGTCAACGACGGAGTGCGTCAGGAAGGGCAGCAATGGGGCGATGAGCACGGTATTGAGGTAGATGAAGCAAATATCAGCCGGATAGAGATTCTGAAAGGGCCGGCCAGCCTGATGTATGGCTCGGATGCCATGGCGGGCGTTATCAACTTGTTTTCGTCGCCCATTCTTCCGCAGGGAAAAATGTCGTTGAACGTGTTAGCCAATTATCAAACCAACAATGGACTGAGAGCTTATTCACTGGATTATGCGGGTCATAAAAATACTTTTGTGTGGGATATACGCTATAGCAACAAAGCGGCTCATGCTTACCAGAATAAATACGATGGTTACGTGTTTAACTCTGGTTTTTCTGAACATGCTCTTTCCGGCCTTGTAGGGCTAAGTTCGTGGTGGGGCTATTCGCATCTTACACTGAGTACCTATCAATTGAAGCCAGGTATTGTTGAGGGCGACAGAAGCGACCTTACCGGTCAGTTTATACGCGAAACGGCTGATGGCGAAGAAATAGTGAGCAACAATGACCTGAAAAGTTATTCGCTTCAGGTGCCTTATCAGCATGTGAATCATTACAAAGCTTTGTGGAGCAACAACCTGCTGCTGGGCGAAGGAAGTTTGAAGGCAACAGTGGGCTATCAACAAAATCAGCGTCAGGAGTATGCTGATCCGGCAGCGCCGAATGATTATGGCTTGTTTTTTAAACTACATACCGTCAATTACAATGTGTTGTATCAGTTTCCGGAAACAAAAGGCTATAACTTCTCGGCTGGAGTAGGAGGGATGTATCAAAAATCGCTGAATCTCGGCACAGAGTTTTTGGTACCGGAATATCATTTGTTCGATGCCGGATTGTTTGTGATGGGCGATAAAACTGTTGGAAAGTTTGACCTGAGTGGAGGATTGAGAGTTGATAACCGATCGCAGAAAGCGTCGCAACTTATTGAGAATAATGCTTTACGCTTTGAGGCCTTTTCAAAGAATTTCAGTGGTGTGAGTGGAAGTCTTGGAGCCAGTTATCATGTAAATAAAGACTGGACAATGAAGCTGAACCTGTCCAGAGGCTACCGTGCTCCTAATATTAGCGAGTTAGGCTCCAACGGTGTACACGAAGGAACATTGCGCTACGAAACGGGAAATACTCGTTTGAAGCCGGAACAAAGTATGCAGCTGGATTATGAGTTGGGATTGATCAATGATCATGTGACAGCCCGATTGAATTTGTTTGCAAATACGATTAATAATTTCATTTACCTGCATAAACTGAGTGCCAATGCCGGTGGCGATTCGATTCGCGATGAAGTGCCTGTGTATAAGTTCGATCAGGGACATGCGCTATTGGCTGGTGGCGAGTTTTATCTGGATATTCACCCACATCCATGGGATTGGTTACATTTCGAAAACAGTTTTTCGTATGTTCATTCAGCATTGATCAATCAGCCGGATAGTATGAGTCATTTACCCTTTACGCCTCCGGCAAAATGGACTTCCGATTTGCGCTTCGACTTGAATGTGTGTCGGAAGCATTTTCAGAATACCTATTTGAATATCGGTATCGAGAAGTACTTTGCGCAGAATGATATTTACAGTGCTTACGGGACGGAAACAGCGACTGCTGGCTATACGTTGCTGAATGCCGGCATTGGAACTGACGTTGTGCGAAAGAAAAAAACGCTTTGTTCGTTGTATATCGTGGGAACGAACCTTACGGATATGGCTTATCAGAGTCATCTGAGCAGGCTTAAGTATGCCGATGAAAATGTAGTGACTGGGCGTTCGGGTGTGTACAACATGGGTCGAAATATTAGCATTAAGGCGATTATTCCGGTTGATTTGTAGGAAAACATTCTTTTTCGTTTTTAGCCAGACTCGCAAAATATACAGTGAGTCTGGCTTCTTTTTTTGCCTAAAATATAAAGTGGGTGTTGTTTGCACATCACAAAAAAGGACTTTACCTTTGTAGTTCATTCTTTAAAAGTTCATTATGGAAACAATTCAATATAAGCATACTACGCCTATCCAGTTGCGATTCAATGATTTCGATACTCTTGGGCATGTAAATAACTCAGTGTATTTGTCGTTTTACGATTTGGGGAAGACCGATTATTTTGCGCAGGTGTTGCCCGAACTGACCATCAAAAGCCGAACCGGTGTGGTGATTGTGGATATTCACGTTAGTTTTATGGTATCGGTATATCCCGGCGAGCAGGTGGCGGTACAAACTTCGGTGGTGGAAATTGGCAACAAAAGTTTCAAAATGCGGCAACAACTGATTGATACTGTTACTGCCGAAGTAAAATGTGTGTGCGAAACAGTGATGGTGTGCTTCAATGCAGTGGAAAAATCCAGCTGCCAGGTACCTGACGAATGGCGTAAAGTCATTGCAGAATTTGAAGAAAATCAAGAACTGCTCATTGTGCATGAACATTCGAACTAACTGTGGCTGATGTTTAGGATTGATACGCTAAGCTCGAAGATATTTTTCACATCCGATCAGCATTTCGGGCACGAAGGTATTCTGCAATTTGCAACACGCCCCTTTGCCTCGGTAACTGAGATGGATGAAACCATGATTGCCCGCTGGAATGAAGTAGTGCCCGACGATGGTTTGGTATTTGTGTTGGGCGATATTGGTTTTGCTCCTGCCGACGATCTGGTGGCGGTTTACAACCGGCTAAAGGGGCAAAAGATACTTGTTCGTGGAAATCACGATAGCAACTACAAGCCGGCATTACTCAGCAGCTTATTTGTGCAGGTGGAAGACCTGATGTACATTCGGATTCAGGATGCCGACGATCATAAATTTCACTACATGGTGCTTTGCCATTATCCGATGGTCGATTGGCAAAGTTCGTTTCGTGGTTCCTGGCAGCTATTTGGTCATTTGCATACACGCGGCATCCCTGAATTTCAAACTGTGCGCACCCATCTTTTCAGTACGCAATACGATGTGGGAGTGGATAATAACGATTTTCGGCCCGTATCCTTTCATCGGCTGAAAATGATTATACAACAGCAATCTGAAGATCCTGCTTTCTTGAAAACTATTTATTACTAATGGCGGTAATTAGTTTTCATTGCTGTAATTAAGTGCTTTTTCGTTATCAAATTCTTTTTCAGACCGAGCAATAACGCAGGTTGCCATCGCATTACCAATCACGTTTGTGGTAGTGCGGGCCATATCCATCAGTTCGTCGATGCCCAGAATGGCTAAAACCGGCCATACAGGCAGATTGTGTGAACTTACAATGCCCAATAATATGACCAAAGATGCTCTGGGTACTCCTGCCACACCTTTGCTGGTAAGCATCAGGGTCAATCCGATAATAATTTGTTCCGAAACAGATAAATCGATACCTGCTGCCTGAGCCACAAACACAGAGGCCAGACTAAGATAGAGCGTGGTACCATCCAGATTAAACGAATAGCCCATTGGAAGGATGAACGACACCATCTTGCGTGGTACGCCAAATCGTTCGAGATTTTCCATTAGCAATGGCAACGCCGATTCTGAACTGGTAGTAGCAAATGCAATGGAGGCGGGCTCGTAAATAGCTTTGAAAAATTGACGGATCGGAATTTTGAAGTACAATCCGATAGGAATCAGCACCAGCAGAATAAAAATGATAAGTGAAATATACAGTGTGGCCAATAGCTGAAACAGATTGACCAGAATACCTACGCCCAAATGTCCCACCGTAAATGCAATGGCGCCACCTACTCCCAATGGAGCAAAATACATGATGATGTTTGTGAATTTAAACATGGTTTCAGCCAAGCTTTCCATTACATTTAGCAAGGGCGCTTTTCGTTCGGCAGGTAAAAGAGCCAATGCAATGCCAAACAGGATGCTGAACATTACAATTTGAAGAACTTCGCCTTCGTAAATGGATTTTGCAATATTCTCGGGTGCGATATGAATCAGGATGTCTTTCCACGTTTGTGGGGCAGCTTTGGGCAATTCTTCGTGAAATCCTGCAGGTAAATGTACCCCAACTCCGGCCTGAGTAATGTTGATCATTATCAGTCCTAATGCTAATGCAATTGTTGTCAGAATTTCGAAATATAGTATCGATTTCCAACCCATGCGTCCCACTTGCTTCAGGTTCGAATGTCCTGCAATGCCCACCACAAGGGTAGAGAGCAGGATAGGAGCGATGATAGTTTTAATTAGCCGCAAGAAAATTTTACTCAGTACTTGCAGGTTTTGCGCAATTTCTGGCGAAGTTATGCCTATAAGTATGCCTGCATACATTGAGAATAATATCCAAATCGAAAGTGTGCGTTTTTTTATTGCAAGTGCCAGAAATACAGCTAGTGTTGTCCATCTTACCAACTGACTGATAAATGATGGAAGAACCGTCAGATAGTGCGATGTGAGCTCTGTGGCTGCCAAAAACAGGAAGCACGTCAGCAGTGCCAGTGTTAGGTGTTTGAGTTTGATCATTATATTGCGGTTGCTGTATTTTAGATGATAAAATTACAGCAAAAAATCCAAATGATGATATTTCTGCTGGCAGTTGCTTGTTTTAGTTAGCATAAATCATAGTTTCTGATGAAAAGGATGGAAAATTAGCCGGAATCATTCCTGTGCTCTTTGAAAATTATGGATTACTTTTGCAACTCATTTTCAGTATAAATTATAACCCGAATGATAAAACTCGTTATTTTCGATCTGGATGGTACGCTTCTGGATACCATCGAGGATTTGGCCAACAGCACCAATTATGCATTGCAAGAAAAAGGCTACGCAACGCATCCGGTGGAGGCTTACCGTTTTTTTGTAGGCAATGGAGTAAACAAATTACTTGAGCGGGCATTGCCCGAAGGTCATCGTTCGCCCGAAGATGTGGCCATGTTGAGGGTGGAATTTATCCGCCATTATAATGTTCACTCCGAGGACTCTACCAAACCCTATCCGGGCATTTCGGAATTGGTGACAAAATTATATGCCGATGGTTATCAGCTAGGTGTGGCCTCCAATAAGGTACATCACGCAACGGTAGAATTGGTACAGCGTTTTTTCCCCGAAGTGACATTTACCGCCGTATTTGGGCAGCGCGACGGCTATCCGGTAAAACCTAACCCGGGCATTCTGGAAGAAATCGTGCAAATGGCCGGAGTGTCCAAAGATGAAGTGATGTATGTGGGCGATTCGGGTGTGGATGCTGCAACAGCTAGTAATGCCGCTGTGCCTTTTACAGGCGTTTTGTGGGGCTTCCGTCCGCGCAAAGAGTTGGAAGAAGTGGGAGCAACGCAGTTTGCTGCTTCGGCGGATGAATTATACCAGTTGATAAAGCAGGGCTAGCCGAAAATATTCTTAAGCACCACTTTTCATCAAATTGATGTTTTGGAAAAATACTGTAAATCATTATCTTTGCATAAAGTTACAGAAAAATATCAATTTTTGAATATATATAATCGATAAATACAAAAATCATGTTTAAAACGAATCAGTATTTTGATGGAAAAGTAGTTTCTATCGGCTTAGACTCAGTAGAGGGAACGGCAACAGTAGGCGTAATGGCTGCTGGCGAATATGAATTTGGAACAGGCTCAATCGAAGTGATGACTGTTATTTCCGGCGAATTGACCATTCAGCAACCAGGCGAAACCGAATGGAAAACCTACAAAAAGTTCGAAAGCTTCGTGGTAGCAAAAGACGTAAAGTTCAAAGTGAAATGTAGCCAGGATACACCTTATTTGTGTTTGTATAAATAATTGGGCTCTATCGGTCATACAACAAAGCCTGCACATTCGGTTTTCCGAAATATGCAGGCTTTGTTTTGTATACTTAATCAACTCTGTGTTTGTTCAATTAGCGCTGATATCTTTAATTTGGCTTACAAATCGTTCCATACATTCGAATGTCCATTTGTTCATGTAAATTAATGAGTTACCGCTGAATTCAGTCATTTCCGGGAAGCAAATCCAGAGTTTCTTTTTGGCCATATTAAAGCAGTCGAACAGCAGTTCGGTCTCTTTGCATTTCGGAAAGCTATGCTGATCCGGAACATTCATCCGGCTTATATCTACTTCATCGTCCATCTCTCCGTCAAAAATCCGATCCATCATAAAGTTGCTTACTTCCCCCACTCTGAAAAATGCTCTCATGTATAGTTCCTTTCTCTTCATTTCGGGCAAGCCAACCAACTCAGGCATCCATTTTAGTGCCAATACAAATAAATCGTCAGTCAGGGGGAGATTAAACTCCCAATAATATTTTTCGCGCTCTTTTACTTCGGCGTAAAAGGCTTCCATTACATCCATTTGCTTTTCCATAGAACCTTTCTTTTGCATTTTAATGAATAACAAAAATAAAGTTCCTTTGGTTGTGGGTGGTAATTAAATTATAGCGTTTTTTGTTCTATATTCTGTAAAACTATTTGCTGAAAAGCTGATCGGCCATTACAGCAAGATGATGAAACGAGTAGGGTTTTATCCGTCGGCCGTTGGGTTTGAAGTAATAGTTCTTTTCCCCCCAGTTTTTTATCTGGATGTAATTTTTTCTTATTCTGAATTCGCTGGAGTTTTCTACCGAAGAAAAGAAATCTTCACCGGCAATACGTTTCCATATCACTTTTCCATCGGCATTGAGACGACTCACACAGTTATCGCCCTGCAGAATGAAGTCATTTTCGAAGGGGTAGATCCCGATGCACTCAGATCCATTAATGATTTTGGTCCAAAGCGGCGTCAGGTCGGGTAGTCGCAGGCAGTACACCGAATTTCCGCAGCAAATAATGAGTTGGTGATTGATGGTGAGTAGAGCGTGTTTTTTGATTTCAGAAATGCAATATACATTTCCTACTAATGCTGTTTGAACAGGATGTTGTTTCTGAATTACTTCAATACCATAGGCGTTGATTTCTGCCGATTCAGGTTCATTCAGGATAATGTGGTGGTAAGCGGAACGAATTTCTTCGCGATTTTGCGAATTAATTTTTGTGTAAGTGATTCTGATAATCAGATTATCATAAACAATTTGCGTCATGGGTCTCGAATGTGTTGTAAACAAATAATAGGTGTCAGGCTGGCGATGCTTAATTTAGCTTCGAGCCGAATGCGATGCGAATATAATTATATTTTTTAAGTAGATTGATCGGTTTGTCTGTTTTTATCAAATTTTCATCTCATGTTTTTTTGTCTCTCCTGTTTTGGAGTTTAATTTTAAATATTTTTAAAACAAAGGAGTCTTTTGTCAACACAAAAAAAAGCACGCTAACCAATTGTTAGTGCGCTTTTCCAGAATGAAAGAAGTCTTTCTTGTTAAAAACGGTTGTCGCCATCCAGCAAATTGCCCAGTCCGCCCAGGATACTCCCTTCTTCGCGACGACTTCCACCGGCGCGGGGAGCCGAAGCAATGATCCGATCGGCCAATCGGCTAAACGGAAGCGACTGAATATACACCGTACCCGGGCCGCGCAGCGTGGCAAAGAACAAACCTTCGCCGCCAAACAGCGAATTCTTGATGCCACCGATAAATTCAATATCATATTGCACTTCGCGGGTAAAACCAACGATGCATCCTGTGTCAACTTTCAGCACTTCGCCCGGCTGAAGCGTTTTTTCTACCAGCGTACCGCCCGAATGCACAAATGCCAGTCCGTCACCTTCCAGCTTTTGCATGATAAAGCCTTCTCCACCAAAGAATCCCGTTCCCAGTTTCTTGGTAAATTCGATGCCCACCTGCACTCCTTTGGCTGCACACAGAAATGCATCTTTCTGGCAGATGAATTTTCCCTGAAAACGGGTCAAATCAATGGGAATAATCTTGCCCGGATAGGGCGATGCAAAACTTACCCGGCTTTTGCCATAGTTTGTGTTTTCAAATGCGGTCATAAACAAACTTTCGCCTGTAAGCATTCGTTTGCCGGCCGACAACAGCTTGCCAAATATGCCACTTTCGCTGCCCGAGCCATCGCCAAAGATGGTTTCCATCCGTATTCCGTTGTCCATCATCATAAAGCTGCCGGCTTCGGCCACCACTACTTCCTGCGGATCGAGTTCTATCTCGATGTATTGCATTTCTTCTCCGTAAATTTTGTAATCAATCTCGTGTGCTCTCATTACTGTATAATCTGTTTAGAATTTGATATTTTCTACAATCAAAAATTGTTCCCAAAATCAGTACAACACCTCCAGCAAACGCATTGTTCCGCCAATGGCCAATGGTAGCAACTGATCGATAATAGCATCCCACTCTTTACTATCTTCCAGTTTCCGAAAATCGGGAACTATTTTCAGCGCCCGTTCATGAATCACCCGTCCAAAGTCTTCAGGCAGATCAAATTCTGGCAAAGCCTTGAATTCTATCATGGCAGCTTCCCGATAATTTTTGGAAGTAATCAATTCTTCCGCCCTTTTCTCGAAAGCCGAATGCGTATCCCAGCCGTACATCAGGTCCGATAGCTTTGCCGGAAGGTTATGGAAGTGATGCGGAGCCGTCATGTCCTGCATATAATGCAAAGCGCTGCCGGCCGCCACTGCTTTTTCCTGCAATTGATGCTTAGTGGCATGTTCCAACACATCATCGTACCACATTTCGAAGTTATTCATTGCGTTCAGCTCCTGTCCGGCAAACCGAAAGGACAAATAGCTCCCCATTTTACCATCAGGTATCTCTCCGTAAAAGTGTCCTGCCCACAAATCAGTCGGTTTCTCGTCCGGATCGTTCGAAGCCTCTATCAGCCACTCGGTGGTGGTCTTGTCAATATTGGCTAATTTCTCGGCAATAAGCACTTCTATCGCTATGCGCGTAATATCCTTGTGTGTACTGTTGGCATTGCTGATTCTGCCCAGCAGTGTGATCAGTGGCATCGGGTCTTTCTTATCAAAAAGTCCCGTCAGTGAGTCCCAAATTGATTTTAATGACATAAGCGTATAGATTGAAAGGTTGTTTTTGTAGTTGATGCGTTGTGTAATTGCAGTATGTTGAGCCAAAGCTCGAGTTTTCCCTCTTTTTAGAACACCAAGTCGCAATTTTGCTCTGTACCATCAATTTCGGCGCCCAGTTTCCTGTAAAATTCAATGGCAGGCTTGTTCCATTCCGACACTTGCCACCTCAGTTTGCGGCAATTCTCCGTTTTGGCAAACTCAATCACTCTGTTGATTAGCATTGTGCCAATTCCCGCCGAACGGAATTCAGGACGCACATACAAATCGTCCATATAAAGCGACTTACCGATCCAGGTATAATAGCTAAAGAAATAAGTTACATAGCCAACTATTTCGTTCTGTCTGTCGACTGCCACAAAACAATGGAAATATTCCCGATCCTCCATCATCTTCTCCACCGTATTAGTCATTTTCTCCGGCAATTTTTCAAACGTGGCAAACTCCCGAAACAGTTCGATCAACTGTTTGAAATCACTTAGGTCTACGGGCCTTATTTCTATCTCCATTGCAAGCATTTTATTCGTTCAAAACTTCTCTTTCTCTTCTTTTTTCTCTCGCAATACCTCCAGTATATCTTCCAACAGTTCAGTTTGTTCCTGCTTTAAAGCCAGATACGCCTGCATCCATTTGTATACATAGTAAATAATCGTCACCGGAACCATAATGATCAGTGCGGCATAGATAATGGGGAAAATTGAAGAAATGATTTTATCCATAATAGTATTGTTCTTAAGTTGATGATATAATTTTTATTCCAGGGGAAATAAATTGATGTTGAAAATTCTCCTTTTCTCCATTTCCCCCCTCCCGTTCTGCTCCGCAGTCCCTCTCCTCGAGGAGAGGGATGTAGGGAGAGGTCTCGTAAATCGGATGTTTTACGGTCTCAAATATACTTATTGCCAGAAAAATATCTCCTTCTTTTCTGAGAGCGACCTGTCTTTTACAAACCGTACGAAGTCTCTTCTGTTTTACTTCCAGGTCTTTTCACCTGCTTTCATCTTTTTCAGTGTTTCTTCATAGAATTTTGTTTTTTCCTTTGCATTCAGAGCAGCATTCAGTGCTTTTGTTTCTTCCGCTATTGCTTTTTCCTTTTGTCCCAGCTTATATAGCAAGTTAGCATAGGTATCTATGTACATCGGATTCTTGTCGTTTAGTTCCACCGACCGTCCTGACCATAGCAAAGCCTTTTCCAGTAATAGCGGATCGTTTGTTCGTTCAAAAAATGTCCATGCTATGTTGTTCAATGCCTCACTGTTTTTGTTTCTGAAAACATGTGCGATTCCATTTCGTAGTTCTGCAATCTGTGCCGAATCATATCCTGCCTGCTTCAGAGTCATTGATGATTCATCAAAATGCAATAGTATTCTGTTGTCTGTTTTTAATATTGAATCTACACTAATGGTCATCAATGATCCTTCACAGTAGTTGGCAGCATATGGAATGTATTTGTCCCAGTTTTTTATTTTTTGGTAATAATTCATATATAGTTCGTCTTTCGACTTAGACATGGATCTATTGGGTAGTTTCTGATTTTCGACTATCAGTTCTTCCAATAGTTTTTCATCTGTGTCATCGCAGGCTTTGCGGAATGTATTATCAATGCAGCCAATAAGATATGTATATGCTATTCCTCGTTTAATTGGACTTATTAAGTTGATATTTTCTTGTAAATTTTTATATGCGAGAGTATGAATATCAATATTTCGTTTTTCTTTTCCGTATATTTCCAGCGTTTTATCAGATACTCTTTCCTCTTTGGGCAACAGAGCCAGGTATTCGTCAAATAGTTGAGCATTTTCTTTCCCAAGTTTTTCTCGTTTGTTGATGTATTCCAGCAGAAAGGCTGCATCGTTTTTCCTGTTAGGATATTCTTTTTCCATTTCCGACAAAGGTTTGGGGTCATTCATATCAGCCAGTGCAGTTTTTGATACTGCTATAAACTTTTCGGCCTCCATCGAACCAAGCGAGCGTGAAAACAAGCTACCATCCGCTTTCAGAAACAGGTAAGTTGGGTAAGCTTTTACTTCATATCGTTTGGCAAGTTCTATTCCGTCGCCCTTTTCAGCATCTATTTGGTAACATATATAGTTTTCATTGTATTCTTTGCCCACTTCAGCCTGCGTAAACACATTTTTGCTCATATTTTTGCAAGGGCCACACCACGAGGTGTACACATCTACAAATATTGGCTTGTTCGTAGCCTTCGCCTTTGCCACTACTTCTTTCCAACTCCCCTTTTCAAACGCAATTCCCTGCGAATTTCCTGCTAATGCTATGCAAAGCATAACCATAACAGCCAATTGTTTTTTCATTCGTATCTTCTTTAAGTGTGTGATGTAATTTCTTATTCTGTTTTGTATAATGATCTACTTACCCCCTCCCGTACTGCTCCGCAGTCCCTCTCCTCGAGGAGAGGGATGTAGGGAGAGGTCTCATCGGTCGAATGTTTTACGATCCAAAATATATTTATTGCCAGAAAAACATCTCCTTCCTTTTCATCCCTTTTCTTTTCCTCTCAATAATTCCTTTTTATCTGTCCTGCCGGCGGGCATAACGTCTATGCAAAATATCGATATGCTATCACAAACACTGCAAGGATCAATACACTCGCTCTTACATATTTATTCTTTATCCATATAGACATGAAAATTGCCCATCCCGTCATTATTGTTCCTATTTCTGATTTAAAATGAACATCTTCTTTGAAAAATGGCGATATCATTAGCAATAGTCCCACCAATACAATGGCTATCCTTTTTTGTGTTTGTTTATTCATAGTACTTATTCCAATTATTTTATAGCTAAAGAGCCTAATAATGACCCTTTATCTTCTAGTTATCTGTCCATTCATCTTCAATATCTAACAAAAGAAAAACGCCAGTTCCCCAAACCCGTCCACCCCCTCCCGTTCTGCTCCGCAGTCCCTCTCCTTGAGGAGAGGGATGTAGGGAGAGGTCTTATAAGCCGGATGTTTTACTATTCAATATACAATTTTCCCCTTTTATCTCATGCCACCCATGCCCGCCAACAGAGCAGCACCAAATATTGCCATAAAAACAAAGTAAATTACCATCATAATCACTGCCCAAATCAGCGAAGCTTTTGCCCAGTTGGCCTTGTTCGGGTTGGTATTTCCACCAAACGCCCAAATCAGCAACATCACAACACCCACCAGCGGGATAGCCGCCAGCAAATACGTTAGCATCCATTCGCCCAATCCCACTACAGGCGTTCCCTGTTGTTGCAATTCATTCTCATTTTCCATTGTATTCAATTTTTTATTTGTGTTTCTTGCCTACTCGTATCGCTTTTCGGCTTTCGCATATGGTTTTATTCAATTGAGCCACCAAAGAGCCCTGTTCATTTAGAGCAAAGCTCTTTGGCAGCCACCTTTTTTACCCTTGCGTACTCACTTTCACCAGATGTACATCAAACACCACCTTTTCGTCGCCCGTAATGATCAGCTGAGTCGTTTGCGCGATGTACCCGATTTTAGTAATCGTCACCGTATAGATACCCGCTGCTATCGATTTTATCTGAAACCCTCCCTTTTCGGCCGATAGCTTCACAATCGGTTCATCATTGCTGTCGTTCAGTTTAAAACTTACCGTTGCGTTGGGCAATTCTTTCCCCGTTTCAGCTTCAAAAATGTGCCCTACCAGCATACAACTGTTGATGTTGCGGTTGATGTGGCGCAAGCTTTTATATTGGTTGTAAAAATCACTGTCCGATACCTTTACAATTTCCATTTCTATGTCCAGTTTGGCCATAATCGCGTCTGTTTTCTGGTATCCGCTGCCCACTGATAGCTTTGTCTGATCCAAATCGCTCTTTGCCTTGGTCAGTTCCGGCCCAATTGCATCATAATCGTTGGTTACTTTCTGCAGCGCAGCCGTATCTTCCGCTTTTATCTGGTATTTTACCAGTTTTTCCGCATTTGCAGTCAGGTAGCCCAGCATTGTTTTGGCATACCTCACCAAATCGCCTTCGCTCATCGCCTCCAGTACCGTTTTGCTCTTCTTGCAAAAGTCCAGCATCAGCATATCCTTTTCGTGCTGCGCAAACGCTTTCAGTTTTCCCTGGTTTTCGATGATGACTGCCACCAATCGTTTATACAGCTTATCTTCCTCACTTCTCAATTCGGCCACTCCGGCTTCCTGCTGCGCAATATTGTTTTGCAGTTCCAAAATAGCAGCATCCAGTTCCCCCAGATACTCTTCGGCGTTAGGCAACTTGGCTAAAATAGCCGGATTCGATCTCAAAAAAATGCGCACAGTCAGATACATGTGCAGCTTCGCAATTTTTTCGCTATTCATACACGATTAAATTTAAAGTAAAACAATAATAAATATTTATATAGCTGTCAGGTGTTTGCATGCAACAGGCTGCCAGTATGCTTAAATGATTTTTCTGCGATCTATCTTCGACCGTCGGTCGTCGGTTTTCTGTTTTATATTGGCTAAAAATGGTTTTTTGGCAGACACATCAGAAATTCCACACTCATTTTTCCGCTAAAAATTCCCAATTTCTTCTTTGTAATTCATGTAATTCTTCTCGAAATTCCTGTTTTTCCCTTTGGAATACCTGTAATTCTCCCAAAAATTCCATGTTTTCTTTCCCAAATTGCTGTATTCTTTCCGAAAATTCCCTGTTTTCTTTCTGGAATTCCTATAATTCTCTCTGGAATACCCATTTTTCTCTCCAAAATTTCCGTTTTTCTCTTCGAAATTCATGTAATTCTCTTCGAAATACCCTGTTTCCGTTTCCCGATGGTCGTTTCTTTACCTGAAATTGGATAAATCATCCTCAACGCAGACCGTTCGGTGTAAGAAATACGCAAATCTTCCATTCCAATGGGTTCATCGGCTTTTCTTCCGACCCATATGTATTTGAAAAATACCGTTGCTCTCTTCCAGCAACTATTTTCTTGAAAAAAAATCTGAGAAATATTTTTGTCAGGGCTGACAAAATGTGTGCGGCGATGCTATACGTTTTGTACTATACCCTTTTCTGCGAGATAAATGACATCAATTTAGCGTTACGACCACACAATGTCTGCTCGCGCAGACATTGTGTGTGCTAACTTTAAAATCAATAACATGCCAATCGGCATCTTGTCCGCTCTGTTCGGACGAATCAAAAGGATAGTATAGTGAACTAGAAAAATAATCTGATAAACGATAGGGGAGGCGCTGTGGCTCATTCCCGAAAAGAAATGCTTCTGGTTGAAGCAAGGTTGATAAACAATACATACAGATATATTTTGAAAAAATGTGAGAAACTACAATTCAAAAACACATAGAAAGATCCAAAATACAGTTGCTTTTTTCAACTTAATTATTCAGAATGCGAATGTATGAATAATTTTGTAAACCAACACTAATAAACCAAAAAATATTTCGTTCCGAATGAAAATATTTTTATCAACTAATGGAAATACAATTGATTGTATTTTTATAAGCATAATATTAGTTATGTGATGAATTTGATTTTCTGTTGCCAAAAATCAGAAAATCCCCTCCCTGATACCCTGTATAGCCATTTGTTTATTCTGTTATCTACAAAAAAACGTAGAGACAAGGCATGCCTTGTCTCTACTATACACATATCAATAAGAACTATTGATTTTATCACTTATTTTATCTGCCAGGGCTTGTTCCAACTCAAAATCCCATCGCACTTCATCGCATCAACCCTTAGTACAATAGGCCTATCTGCATTTTCCCCTTATTCATAGCGAATAAAAAGATCGTATCAATCAAATTCTCGATAGATCAACTACCATTTAAAATCCAATCGATGCGATTCCCCTCAAAAACCACCCCTTCTACTTCACCCGCTTCACATCCGCAAAGCTGCGTTTTACTCCCTGCTTATATTTTACCGCCGAATACCCGAAAATCACCACCAATCCTTCGCGCGATGGGTATTTTATTCCCCAGCGTTCCCTGAATTGGCGTGCTTTTTTGCCATTCTGTATAAAAGGGTGCATCGCTCCCAGCATACAGGTGCCCAATCCCAAACTTTCGCCGGCAATCATGGCGTAAGTAGCCGCTATTATCGGATCGGCAGGGTCGGAATAAGGCGATCCGTAGAAATACATCGCCAGCGGTGCATCATAATTGATCCAGTTTTTGCCTTTTGCCATCTCATCTACATAAATATCAAATACCGGTTTGGCAAAATCATGCATCATTTCGTAGTTCGGTTTGCTCACGAAGGGGCGCATCAGTTTCAAGAACCAATTCGAGGCAATCCATCGAATGGAAGAGAGGTAGGACGAGAAATCTTCGGCAAATAGTCGCACCTGCTTCTTGTTTTCCAGTACCAATACGTGTACATCTGATGGTGGAATGCCGGCAGGTGCCGTTTGTGCGGCTTCCAATATGCGGTTTATTGTTTCAGTGTCTACATTTTTGTCTTGAAATTCCCTGATACTCCGGCGGCGTTGCAGCAATGCCAGCAATTGTTCGTACGAAGCCGAATTTTCTACCGGCGGCAAGTCAAAAAGTTGCACCGGAGCCAGCGTTCGTCCCTCCACCGCGATCACGCCCGTAGGACATGCCATCATACAATGCCCACATCCGACGCATCCTAAGATAGAATTGTCTGTAACGCGCGCTTTATTGTCCGAAATCTCCAATCCGAAGTCTTTACATACCGAAACACAGGTTCCACAGCCATTACATTGGTCGGAATTGATGCTAACAACGGCCGGAGCCTTGGATCTGGTTGTAGGAATAGACATACTGAGAAAAATATTTGTGGGTGTGAGTAAGTGTTCTGCAAAAGTATAAATATCCTGTATAAAACGAGTCAAAAAATCGATGATACTTGCGAAAAATTCACCCTTTCTAACTTCCCGAAAATAAAAACCGCCGGGATGTTTCACAACAGTCCGACGGTCATTTCCACTAAACAATTTTCAAGTCTTTATACCTTTATTATCATTTTACGTTATGGTTCGATTCCGGCAGTTTCTTTTCGTCCGGTGTCCGGAATCCTCTTCTTTTCTTGTGATTTATTGCTGTGTGTTTTTCGTCTTTTACCGGACTTTATCTTTATTTTTATTATCTCATCTTCTTTCTGAACCCGAGCGGCTTGAACTATTGTCGCTGCTACGGCTTTCTACTTTACGTTCTGCAGGTCTTTGCTCCGTTTGTCTGCTTCCCTGTGCTGATGGCTGAACACTTGGGCGCGATGGCTGCGTTCTTACTTCAGGGCGCGATACCGGACTCACTTCCCGGCTAATTGTCGGTTGCTGGCGGGGCTGTCTGTTCTCAATCTGATTCACTTGCGGACGGTTGCTGTTGTTATTGTCGCTCGTTACTACCGATCTGCTGCTCGAATTTTGTGTTTGTGCCCTCACATTATTGTCTTGCTGACTGCTACGGCCGCCTATTTGCCAACCATTGCTACTTCTTGTCACAGCACTGTTGTCGCTGTTGCGGCTACCACTGTTATTGCTGCTCTGATTGCCCCGATCATTGCCTTGCCAGCCTCCATTGCCGCGGCTGCTGCTGCTTGTGTTGTTGTCGTTGCTGCGGTTACCGTAGCTATTGTTGTTATTGCGGCTACCGGAGTTGTCATTGCTGCTGCGACCTATGCCATTGCTCTGATTCGAATCGCTTCGGTTGCGGTCGCTGTTGCTTCTTGCTCCCCAATTCTGGTTATCCTGTCGGCCCGATTGATTACTGTCCGACCATCTGCCGGGGCGGCGGTCGTAAATGCTGTTATTCCCTCTGGCATTGTCAAAATCCCGTTTGTTGCTTACACTATTGTTCCTTCTCGAAAAGTCTCTGTCCGGATAGCGGGTTGCATAATCGTGTCGACTCATATTGCTGCGCATTCTGTCGTAATCATTGTAGCGGTGATAGTCGCTGTAATAATACCGGTGATCATGATTAATATGCCGATGAATGTTAGTCAGATAAATATTGATCTCCAACGGACGATAATACCGGAAATGACGCGGATAATATCCATAAGTGTAAGGCGAATACCAACATCTGTAATTGTATGACCACATAAAGGAGAAAATCGGAGGGGTATATACAAATACGGGTTCTATTACATAGTTCGGACCGTATAAATAGCTGTCGCCTACCACCTGTACTACAGTCCTTCGGTTGCGTTTTTCTACATAAATACTGGCTATATCCTGATAAATATCCCTTGATAATACGGCTTGTATCACAATCATGTGTACATTGTTGTCCATGTTCTCAATTACCCGCAGGTAATCTACTTCACCATCGTTGTTCAGGTCCAGATTAGAGATTCTGCTGTCAAAATCATTCAGTTTGTTCTCAAAATCTTCCAGCGTTGTCGATTCTCCAAATGCAGAGGCCACGGCTTGCAGGTCAAGATTGTTGCTGATATCGTCATTCGTTGCCTGAACGGTAATTGTGCGTTGAGCGGTACATGCAATGGTAGTGACGAATAAGGCTACCATGATGCCCATTACTTTTGTTTTCATAATACCTCCGTGATAATTCTGGTTAAAGTATCTGTTTTTAGAGAATCTCTGCTTGATCTGGTGTCGGATTCAATTATCTGCGTCCTCCGTGGCCTCCACCATTGCTATGGTACGAGTTTCCTCCGTGGTTTCCGCCTATGCTTCCGCCCCACGATGAGCTATTGCTGCGCGAAGAGTAAGAAGGGCTGGCGCTGTTGTAATATCTCGATCCCTGATTGCTGTAATTTCTGCTGTTATAGCTGCTTCTGTTGTAATCGTCGCCCGAATAATTTCTGCTATTATAATATCTGCTTCCATAGTTACTGTTGTGTCTTGATCCATAATAGTCGTTACGTCCATAATCGTTATTATGATATCTTCCACCCATATGTCTGTACACATTATTCATATAAACTGAGGTGTGTACTATCGGACGATGATGATAATAGTGTGGATAATATCCCCAATAATAGGGCGATCTCCAGCAACTGTAGTAGGGATTCCAGAAAATAGAGAAAATCGGTGGAACATACAGGTAAACCGGTTCTATTTCGTAATTATCGCCGTATATTTCA
Organism: Bacteroidota bacterium; assembly: GCA_046051105.1. GTDB lineage: Bacteria > Bacteroidota > Bacteroidia > Bacteroidales > Paludibacteraceae > Paludibacter. The sequence continues at coordinate 3,409 of JBJOOU010000176.1, read as the reverse complement.
GGATTACCACTGATCACAACACTGGCTTTATCGTTATTTCCTTTTTCTACAGTGATGGTGGCCACATTTTTCGATTCGCTACGAGATATTACATCCTGCAAAACGATGGTATGTACACCACGGTTGTAGTTTTCCACTACTTTCAGATAATCTACTTCGCCATCGTTGTTCAAATCCAGGTTCGAAATCTGACTATCTGCGTCGTTTATCTTCTGTTCAAATTCTTCCATCGTTTTGGCTTCGCCAAATGCAACGGCTACTGCTTTCAGATCGAGATTTTTGCTGATATCGTCGGTCGGAACTTCTACGGTTATTCTCTTTTGAGCCGATAATGTAACAGTTGTCAGCATTATTACTGCTAAAAGGCTCATTGCTGTTGTTTTCATCTTCGTTCCTATTTAGTGGGTGAATACTTTATTTAGCGTTCTTGTTGGGGAATTTCCAATTTCTGTGCCAATTTTAATGTGCTTTTTTCTTCTTCGTGCCAATTTTCTTTTTATAGGAAATAGTTTTGTGCTAAATGCCACATATTCAGCATTCTGTTTTATTCTAATTCCCTTGCCCGTTTAGATATATTGATAGTTGATCGCCGAAAAATCACATTTGTTAGCACTTTGGGCGATGTTTATCCTTTTTTCTATCTTTGCAAATCATACATTCTACTGTTTTTCCACATGTGTTGTCGTCCTTGTGATGATAGTATCGCTGACGAACGGTTCTTTTAGTACGATTTTTAGTGAGATGGGGATTACTTTTCTAAAGTCTCTGATTTTATGTGTCGTAACTGATAGCCTTTTTTGCCTTTTTATAGCCTAAATTGTTGATTTTTGGTGGGCGAAAGTAAATGTTTGAAAAACATTTACAACTATGTGTTCTATGTTTACACATCCTTAGTGGGCGATCTATTGTGTAGCTATGTGTTGATAACTCAACTTTTATAAAACTCTAATGAATAAACTCGATTTACTGATTCTTTTGCCCATGGCGGTGGGTTTTGTGTTTGGCATTTTCAAAGGGCTGATAAAAGAAGTCACTTCTTTTGCGGCAATATTGCTGGGTATCTATGGCGCTAAGCTTTTGGCACCGGTGGCAAGCAGTATTCTGGTGGGTACGTTCCATTTCTCGCCCGTAACGGCCACTCCTTTGTCTTATCTTATTCTTTTTATTGCTATTGCAGTGGGTTTGCTCATCCTGGCAAAATCAATCGAGAAAATGTTCGACTCGATGGCTCTCGGCGGACTCAATAAGTTCCTTGGCGGACTGTTTGGTGCGCTCAAATACGGGCTAATCGTCAGTGTTTTGCTGATAGTAATCAATGCCATTGATACTCGCTTCTCGTTTATCAGTGCCAATACCAAAAATAATTCCCTTCTTTATCAGCCCATGCTGAAACTTGCCCCTACTTTGTGGGACGAATCCAAACAACACTACAAAAACTAAGTGGAAACATGCGAAAATCGAAAAAAATCACGCCCGATGACCTGCCATTGTTTGGAGAAGATACGGGGCTGAAGCGAAACTACTCGCAATATACCCTGGAATGTGGTTGCGATGAAGCGGGTCGTGGTTGTTTGGCGGGGCCTGTGGTGGCGGCGGCGGTCATTCTTCCGCCCGATTTCGATTGTCCTGCGCTCAACGACTCCAAACAGCTGTCCGAAGCCGAAAGAGATGCGCTGCGCCCCATCATCGAGCAAAATGCGCTGGCATGGGCCGTGGCCGAAGTGAGCAATTCCGAAATCGACGACATCAACATCCTCAACGCTTCGATACTTGCCATGCATCGCGCCATCGATCAGCTCAGTATTCGTCCGGAATTTATTATTGTGGATGGAAATAAGTTTAAACCTTACGCTGATATTCATCACCAGACTATCATAAAGGGGGATAGTAAGTATTTGTCTATCGCTGCGGCCTCCATTCTTGCCAAAACGCACCGCGATGAACTTATGCAGCGCTTACATCAGGAGTTTCCGGTCTACGATTGGGATAAAAATAAGGCATATCCCACTCCCAAACACCGCAATGCCATCCGCCTGCACGGTGTAACTCCGTATCATCGCATGACTTTCGATATGTTAGGCGAGCGAAAGGCGGAAAAAGCAGCCATTCTCGCTGCAAAACGGGCCGCGAAACATCAAAACGGATAACCAATCGCGAAGTGAAAGGCGTAATTGTCCTTGTCGAATCTGGTTTTCCATTGTTCGCTGCGTAGTTTCTCCGACGGATCGAATAATTTCGTTCCCACATCAAAGCGTAAGATAAAAAAGGAGAAGTCAAATCGCAATCCAAGCCCGTAAGCCAGCGCCAATTGGTTGTAAAACGAATCAAATTTGAACTGTCCCAGCGATTGGCTTTCGTAACTGTCAATTGTCCAGATGTTTCCGGCATCAATAAAGGCAGCTCCTTCGGCTTTCCAGAACAATTTAGTTCGGTATTCCATGTTCATGTCCAGTTTAATGTCTCCTACCTGGTTGAAATCTCGTGTTTTATTACCGGTAAAGCGACTATACGCTCCCGGACCGAGCATACTCTCGCCCCAACCTCTAACACTGTTGGCCCCACCGCTGTAGAATCGTTTTTCGAAAGGAATTACATTCGAGTTCGCAAATGGAATACCTACACCGGCTCCAAAATGATATACAAAACGATTGTTTTTATCAAAAATCTGATGGCGGGTGATGTTGTATTCTCCTTTTACGTATTGCGAAAATCCAACTTTGAAAAGCTGATAGCTGTCATCCGTTTTTTTCATCCCCAACAGATGGCTCACAGCATACAAAAGATTGCCCGCGCTCTCGATACTATAGCGCACCGTCGAGTAATTTTGCATCGGGCGGGCTGCATTAAAGGTGGAATACGACCCACTGTAGCCCATACTCATAATAAAATGATCGGAATAGTTGTATCGGTTGTATAATCCTGTTGAAAGATAGGCGGCATCAAAGCCCGGATCTACTTTGAACTGTACATAATTGATTTCAAACAACTCAAAATTATGATGGTATTGCTTTTTGTTCCACGAATAGCTCATTCCCGCGCTTACATTGGTGGTAGTAAACTCCGTAGGCCTGAAAATGTAGTTCACAGCTCCCGAAAATTCAGTATTGGCATGGATATTCCGCTTGAAATCATAACTTCCCACCGGAAACATGAACCTTGGAAACTTTATTCCGGCCTGAGCTCCAAATTCTCGTGCCAATACATCTTTCTGAAGTTCCAAAGCGGCTTTCCCCTGCAAGCTAAATGTTTCTGCACCGTTGAAAGCATTCTTGTTTACGTAGTTGATGTTGGTGGCACCACCCCAAAATCCGGCTGTATACGTCCCTTCCAGCTCGGTAGATACCGAAATCGTTTTCGAAGGCGTGATAATAATGTAGCAATCCAGCTGTTCCTTTCCGGTATCTTTGAA
>JBJOOU010000175.1:0-16542 GCA_046051105.1 Bacteroidota bacterium | reverse complement strand
ATCATCGAGTCGATATTTATTCCATGTATTTCCATGGTCTAAACTATAAATCATATCGTACGCTGTGAAAATGCCTTTAATATTACCAATAAAACCGACTATCACTTTATCGTTTGCCTTAAACTTTTCAATGATAGTGTATCCATTATACTCACAGACAGGAGTGATTGTCTTAGTTTTTACATTGTATTTCTCGATATATACCTTTTTTGCATCATCTTCCTTGTCCTGACTGAAAAGCAACAATTCATGATCGTTTGCTCGAGCTAATTGTTCATATTTTTTATTTGTCAGATTAATAGATATTCGATCTTCAATGAGGTATAATTGATTGGAATGTGTCAAAACATAGTTGTTGTCTCCGATTTTGCATACATCATTATAAAACAATGGCATTTTTCTGTCAATCGAATCAAGGTTATTAAGATAGATATCAAACGAAATTATTTTATTTTTATCATACTGATTGCAATCAACGAATAACCGATTTTTACTATACCATATATTCCCCATCCGATCAAAAGTATAATTGAGCATTTTATATGTTTCTTTTTTATAATCGATAGCAACAACTTTGCTACTCATATATTTATTTGTAAATGACATGTCAATTAGTTTGATATATAACATATTGTCATGCTCACATACTGTCGAATAAAATGAAAAATCCTTTATTCTGTAAATCTCCTTCCACGAAAGCCCCCCGTCTACCGACTTGTAAATAATTGCATACGACGTTCTATTGTTGATATAATGCTTTATTTTGGGGTTGTCTTCAAATTCGCCATTACCAAAACCATAAGCAATTTTTGAGTTTACAAACTGAACATGAACACCAACATAGAAATTATTAGCATAAAAGATTTCTGATTTCACTTTAGGTTTATTACAAGAAGTAAGCAACAATACGAAGAATGATATCAATAAACAATAATTTGTTTTCATGGATTATGAATCAGTATAAGTGGATTTAGAATAGTCCAAATAATTACATTCCCTGCCTCGGACACAGCTAAAAGCAGTCATCCGGTTTGCAAAAGCGAGATACAAATATACACTCTTTTTATAAAAGCAAAAGCCATTGGGCCTTTTTTATTCTGTTGATCTTTTAGCGATTATTGGTAGATGTATAAGCCGATTTATTATCGGTAAAACCTACATTTAGCTACGACAAGTCAGAGGCTTGAGCGAACATACGCAATCCCACGCTTAACACGGGATGAATTTTCCTGTAACGGTATTGTAATCCCTATGAAGTATAAATGAAACGTTAATGTAATGCCTCTAGCCTACTTTCGCTGTTTGAAAGAAAACAGGAGATGATAAAAAAAATAATCAGAAAAAATACCGTCAATCGCGACATCAGCTGGATGTATTTCAATCGGCGGATATTGGACGAGGCGGCCAACCCGGACATTCCGCTGCTGGAGCGACTGAGTTATCTGGGGATTTATTCCAACAATTTGGATGAGTTTTTTCAGGTGAGGGTGGCGTCCATCCGCCGAAAAGTGGAGTTTGAAAAGAAAGTGCTGAACACGCAGCCGGATTCGAAGAGAAATCTGAAAGCCATCCTGAAACTCAACGAAAAGAATACGACTTATTTTGAGTGTATTTTTTCGGATCTGAATCAGGAACTGTCCAAAGAAAATATTTTCCTGATTAATGAAACGCAGCTGTCGGACGAGCAGGCTGCTTTTGTAACTGACTTTTATACCGAAGAACTTTCCAACTCGCTTTATCCGATTTTGATTTCGCGAATGAACAGCCGCCCGATACTGAACGACAAAAGTATATATCTGGCGGTGAAAATAAGTAAAACCGACGCCAGCGGCAAGTCGAAACGCAAAGAGATAGCGATGATAGAGCTTCCTACAGCCGATTTTCCCCGCTTTATCGTATTGCCAAAAACCGACGACAAAACCTATATTATTTTTCTGGATGATGTGATCCGGTTTTGCTTGCCCCGGATATTTTCGATGCTGAACTGCGATAAGTTTGAGGCGCACTCGATAAAATTTACACGCGACGCTGAGATGGATTTCGAAAATGATGCCAATCAGGGATTGCTGGACAAGGTATCGAAAGGCGTGAAAAGCCGCAAGAAAGGATCGCCCATCCGGTTGGTATTCGATAGGGATGTGCCGCGGGACATGCTGCTTTTCACCGAAAAAATTCTGAACATCGAAGCCTCGGATACGCACGTAGTGGAAGGCAGGTACCACAATATGCGCGATTTGATGTCGTTCCCGGCCATTGGTCGGAAAGATTTGAAATTCACGCCACAACCGCCCTTGCCCATCAAAGCGTTTGACGAGGCCGAAAGCGTGATCCATTTAATCCGCAAAAAAGACCGCTACCTGCATTTTCCCTATACCAGTTTCGATAATTTCATACGGCTGCTCAGAGAGTCGGCTATCAATCCGGAAGTGAAAGAAATCAGAATAAGTCTTTACCGACTGGCGAAAAACTCGAAAGTGATAAAGGCACTGATGTGTGCAGCGATGAATGGCAAAAAAGTAACCGCAATGGTGGAGCTGCTGGCTCGATTTGACGAAGCATCGAACGTAAGCTGGGCCAAGAAAATGAAAGATGCCGGCATAAAAGTGATTTTTGGCGTGGAGGGACTGAAAGTGCATTGCAAACTGCTACACATCGAAGCCCGGCACGGAAATATCGCCTGCATTGGCACCGGAAATTTTCACGAAGGCACTGCCAATGTATATACCGACTTTATGCTGATGACATCGCACCCCGAAATTGTGGACGAAGTAGAATCGGTGTTCAATTTTCTGGAACAACCTTATCACCGTCCGTCATTCAAGCATCTGATGGTGGCACCGATGTTTTTGCGCAATCAGCTGAAGCGACTTATCCGCACCGAAATAGAAAATGCCCGAAAAGGAAAGCCGGCCTATATATATTGTAAGGTGAACCATATTGTGGACGAAGATATCATCGAAAAACTATACCTGGCGTCCAATGCAGGCGTGGATGTGAAGTTACTGGTGCGGGGCAACTGCTCGCTGGTGACCGGAGTAAAACACCTGAGCGACCATATCGAAGCTTATGGAATTATTGACCGCTACCTGGAGCATTCGCGCATACTGATTTTTGCCAACGGCGGAGAAGAGAAATATTATATCGGTTCGGCCGACTGGATGGATCGGAACCTGAACAACCGCGTAGAAGTGTATGCCCCCGTATATGACGTTGAGTTGCAACAACACCTGAAAACTGCGGTAGAATATGGCCTCCGGGACAATGTGAAAGCACGCATTGTGGATGGCACCGGAAAAAACAACCTTCGCGAACAGCTGGATGCGCCCTTCCGGTCGCAGGAAGAACTTTACAAATACTATCAAAACGTATAACATTAAAAATAGATTGAATATGAGCAAGGTCCAATTTGCCGCCATCGATATCGGCTCCAATGCGGTGAGATTACTTATCAAGAGTGCCTCTACCGAAGATACAGAGGATAAACTACAGAAATTACTAATGGTGCGTGTGCCGCTTCGCCTGGGGCAGGAATCGTTTGTAAACGGGAAAATCAGTTCGGCAAAAGAAAAGAAACTGATCAAACTAATGAAGGCATTCAAGCATCTGATGTCGGTTTACGACGTAGAAAGTGTGCGGGCCTGCGCTACCTCGGCCATGCGCGATGCAAAAAATGCCAAAAGCCTTGTGAAAGAAATCAGCAAATCCACCGACATACAAATTGAGGTGATTGACGGGAAAGAAGAGGCGGATATCATTTATCAAAGTCATTTTGCCGACACGCTGAATAAAAAGAACAACTATATATTTGTAGATGTAGGGGGTGGTAGTACCGAGATTTCATTGGTAGTGGAAGGTGAAATGACCCTGTCGCTGTCCTACAATATCGGTACCGTGCGCTTGCTAAACAATATGGTAGACGAAGCGGAATACGAACGAATGTATGCCGATTTGGCAGAAATAGCTTCGCAACATACGATCAGCGACATTGTGGGTTCGGGAGGAAATATCATCAAGCTGAATACCCTGGCCAGTGTGCCCCGCAATGCTAAACTTTCGCTGAAGAAACTGGAGAACCTGTATGAAACCATGAAGCTGAAAACCGTTGACGAACTGATCGAAACCTACAAACTCCGTCCCGACCGGGCCGATGTGATTGTACCGGCCGCCAGCATCTACATCAACATTGCCAAAGCCATCAAAGTAGAGCGGTTTATTGTGCCAAAGGTGGGGCTGGCCGATGGGTTGACGCATATTTTGTTTGAAAACTGGAAAAACAAAAAGGCAAAAAAAGAGGCAAAACACGCCAGTGAGATCAGCAAACAGCTGGAATCGGCGGAAGAGCCGGAAGAATAATCGTATCGTCACTGGTTCTTCATGTTGTTGAAAAACCTGTCTTTTACTTTTACCCAAAACAAATAAAAGACAGGTTGACAATGAAAACGAATACATACAACAAAAAAGCATTCCTATTGCCCGACAGTCATCGCAGCATGGCGTGCTATCATGCCAAAGTGATGGACGATCATATCATGAAGATGACCATTCATGATTGCAAACGCTCGGTTCAACTAAAAAACGATTTGAGCCACCCGGACGAACTGGCCGAAGCCATCGAAAAACTGAACAATCTGGCTGCCGGAATACAGGAACTGATTGGCTTTATTGAGCAAAACTACCAACAGCGCGCCGAAACCATCGAATCGACGCATTATATTTCGTAAGCAGCTATGGATCGATTGATACTAATCAGAAATGAAGTAAACGCAATACTTGAAGAACAACCGAATCAGCAGTTGCGGGACGAGGGCTATATACACTTGTATGGCGTATCCAACCTGAGTGCCATGCTGGCCATCAAGCGGGGGATGAATATGGAAATAGCGTCGGTAATAGGTATGTTGCACGATATTTATACCTACAAATACCAATACGCCAAAAATCATGCTGCCCTTGGCGTGGACGAGGCCGGGCATATTCTTGATAAGGTAAATGTGTTTAGTGCAGAAGAAGTGCAGTTGATAAAAGTGGCCATTGCCAATCATAGCGATAAGAAGAACAAGCAGGACAAATACAGCGAACTGATAAAGGATGCCGATTTGATGCAAAATTTTCTGTACTACAATGTAGTGAAGGAGAAACACAAAAAGCGGCTGAAAAAAGCCCTGAAAGATTGCGGCATTAAAGTGAAAAAGAAATTTTTGATCAGTGAGAAAGTAGACGAGAAAGTGAACGAAAAAGATGAAAATCTGGTTTAGTTGGAAGCCGGAACCTGCTTGCGAAAGTAGGTTCCGGTATTTTTTTAGTTTGGCACATGCACAAGGGGGATTTCCCAAAAGCCAAAAATGCTTTCAGCAGATTTTTTCTTACTTTTGCAGTCCATTTCCCAACACCCGATAATTCACTGCAAATGAGCGAAAGCAATCCCACTATCTATATCGACGAATTCGACTATCCCCTACCCGACGAACGTATTGCCAAATATCCGCTCGCACGTCGCGACAGTTCCAAGTTGTTGCTGTACCGCAACGGTCAGATAGCCGAGAGCGCATTTTCGAACATCAGCGCTTATCTGCCCGACAACAGTCTGCTGGTGTACAACAATACCCGCGTCATTCAGGCCCGACTGGTATTTCAGAAAATCACTGGTGCCCGTATCGAAGTGTTTTGCCTCGAACCGCTCACGCCAGCCGATTATGCGCAATCGCTTGGTGCCACCACCCAATGTGTTTGGAAATGCATGATTGGCAACCTCAAGAAATGGAAAGAAGGTGCGCTGACCAAAGAAGTGATCATCAACGACCGTAGTTGTCGTTTCAATGCTGAGCTGCTGGCTTCTGATGGCAATACACATTCTGTGCGCTTCAGTTGGGACAATGCCGATATTCATTTTGCCGACCTGCTCGAGAAAGCCGGCGAACTACCCATTCCGCCTTACCTCCACCGCAACACCGAAGAGAGCGACCTCACCACGTATCAAACCGTTTATTCCAAAATAAAAGGTTCAGTAGCCGCTCCCACAGCCGGTTTGCATTTTACCGATGAAGTGTTCGAAAGTCTCACAACCAAAAACATCGAACTGGAAGAAGTAACCCTTCATGTAGGCGCCGGGACTTTCCAACCAGTGAAAACCCGCGACATTGCCGAGCACCACATGCACACCGAAGTCATTTCGGTGCAACGCTCCACCATCGAACACCTGCAACAAAAGCTGGGTAACATCGTGGCAGTGGGCACCACTTCTGTGCGTACGCTGGAAAGCCTGTATTTTATCGGTGCGCTACTCGCAGAAAATAATTCGCCTACTGCATTGCACGTCACTCAGTGGGCTCCCTACGAAAAAGTGAACACCCTGAGCACTCACGATGCATTGCAAAATATTTTGGATTACCTCGACCGCACACGGCAAACCACTTTGCATGCCGACACGCAAATTATGATCCGTCCCGGCTACCAATTCAGGGTGGTGGAGGCCATAATTACCAACTTCCACCAGCCCAAAAGCACATTGTTGCTATTGGTTTCGGCTTTCGTGCAAGATAACTGGAAGTCGATCTATGATTATGCACTCGCCAACAATTTTCGCTTCCTGAGCTATGGCGATAGTTCGTTGTTGATGAAATAAAGTCGAAGCACTTTTGCGTCAGATAGATTAAAAAAGGCATTCCACCGATACATTTTAGGCTTTTATCGGATATATTAAGGGTTGTTGGTACATTTTTTGTATTTTTGTGCAAAATAAATCACTACCAATAAAACCGCTATTCTGAGATATGAAAACAAAATTTTTTGTACTGATAAGCATGATCGTTTTTGCATTTAGTTCATGCGATTTGACCAGCGAAAGCAACATTACCCCATCATTCGATTTCATTAGAAAACCTTTTGTATTTCATGGCGATACATTAACCATGCAATACACCAACGAAGGAATGCGTCTGGATACTATTCAGGTAGGCGACACCGTATTTTTCCCGGTGTACATCAATGGTTATTTCAACCTATTGAACAACTTTAGCATAACGGTGTCCGATACCAGCGCTTCGAAACTCATTTTTCCACCCAAGTCGGCATTGGACACAATCTTCTCAAGTTCGGCCTCCGATTTTGACAAGGGAAGTTTTGTTTTCAGCACGAAATCAAATAGTCTTTATTTTCCATTCAAATACGTTGCAAAAAAGCCATCAAGCAATGTATATATATTATTTACGGCTAATTCCAATGCCAAAGCTGAATACAGCCACGCCAGCTCAACGTTAAAAACACCTATAATATCACGAAAAAGTACAACAACTCTACAATAATTTTGTTACAACACTGAATAAAGGCTGTTTGCATTGATTGTAAACAGCTTTTTTGTTTTTATAACTACAGAAACACAGTTCTGAGCAAAAAATAATATTACTTTTATTCTTTCAAACAATTAATTCTTTGATTATTATGAATCATCTACTTTTTATGAACTTAGGAGCCCCCGAAATCATTATCATTGCCATCATTATACTGCTACTTTTTGGTGGAAAGAAAATTCCTGAATTGATGCACGGCATTGGCAAAGGCGTTAAAAGCTTCAAGGACGGCATGAACAACGTGGAAGAAGAAATCAAAAAAGACATCAACAAAACCGACAACAAAGACGCTGCTAAATAGGCAATAAGCATGGAGGAAAAGGGATTTTTGGGCGGTGAGATGTCCTTTTGGGATCATTTGGATGAGCTACGCAAAATTTTGTTTCGCATAGTGGCTTTTGCAGGAGTGGTGTCGGTGGTATTGTTTATATACATGCCCGACATTTTCGATCGCATCGTTTTGGCCCCTTCCCGCCCCGATTTTTTCCTCTACAACTGGCTCAATGAGGTGGCGAAAAAATACCCCATCATTCCTGATTTTTGTATCGGGCAGTTTCAGGTAAAAATCATCAACATCAACCTGGCTTCGCAATTTCTCATCCACATGTCCACCTCTATGTGGTTTGCTTTGGTGCTGAGCTTTCCGTTTATTATCTACCAGCTCTTTCTGTTTATCAAACCCGCCCTGTACAGCAACGAACGCAGACACACAGGACTGGCTTTCTTTTTCGGCAACATCCTTTTCATTATGGGGGTAGCCGTGGGCTATCTGATGGTTTTCCCGCTGACACTGCGCTTTCTGGCCGGCTACCAACTTAGCGCTTACATCGAAAACAGTGTTTCGCTCGATTCCTACATTGATAGCTTTATGATGATGTGTTTCATTATGGGACTGGTGTTTGAGTTACCACTTCTTTCGTGGTTCCTATCACAATTGGGCATTTTGCACAAAGGATTCTTCAATAAGTTTCGCAAGCACGCAGTGGTTATCCTGTTAGTGGCAGCAGCTATTATTACCCCTTCCGGCGATCCATTTACACTAATGGTCGTTTTCCTGCCTATTTATATTTTGTGGGAAGTAAGTGCGCTGGTAGTAAAGAAAGCTCCGATTGAGAAAGATTAATACAAAATCTTCCATTTCTATGCAATTTTATTCATTTTCTGATTTCTAAAGATCAGACTTTCATCGATATTCATTAATTTTGAGTTCAAATTAAATCTGAATATCATGAAACGTAGAGATTTCTTCAAATCAGCTGCACTGGCAGGCTTTTCTACCCTGTTCTCCAATACTATTTTCGGCAAAACCACGATCGAAAGCGATGCTTCCGGTAGTTCTTTGGCCGTTCACTCCTCCCCTGATTTAGTAGCCATAATGGGTGGTGAACCTACCGCCATGCTCACCCGCGCATTGAAAGAATTAGGCGGCATCGGACACTTCGTAAAGAAAGGCCAAAAGGTAGTGATCAAACCCAACATCGGCTGGGATCGCAAACCTGAGTTTGCCGCCAATACCAACCCCGAGCTGATCGGCACATTGGTCCGCATGTGCAAAAATGCCGGAGCATCAGAAGTCATCGTATTCGACCACACCTGCCACGACTGGCGCAAAAGCTACACCAACAGCGGTATCGAGAAAGCGGTAACCGATGCCGGAGGGAAAATGGTACCGGGCAATGACGAAAATTATTACAGAGGCGCAGAAATCACAAGAGGCGTTACACTCAAAAAAATCAAAGTTCACCAGGCCATTCTCGATTGCGACGTTTGGTTCAATGTTCCCATACTTAAGCATCATGGCGGTGCCAAAAATTCTATTTCGATGAAAAATCTGATGGGCATTGTCTGGGACAGAGGCGTGTTTCACCGCAACGATTTGCATCAATGCATCGCCGATATGGCTACCTTTCACAAAGCTCCGGCACTTAACATCGTGGATGCCTACCGTATCATGAAATCAAACGGGCCACAGGGAAAATCGGAATCCGACGCTGTACTTTCCAAATCGCTAATTATATCACCGAACTTTGTAGCTGCCGACACAGCTGCCATGAAGTTCTTTTCGCAGGTACAACCAACCGATATTGCCGACGTTAAGCACATTGCTATGGCAGAAAAGCTGCACCTTGGCACACAAAATCTGGAGAAACTTTCCATCAAACGAATTAAACTCTGATTCGATTCAACCGTCTTTATTCTTTCGAAAAGACATTCGTATCTGTTGCTGATGCAGCAGAACACACTCACACAGCTCGCACACATCATGAAACACCTGCATACTATTCGTCGCATCATTGAGATACTTATTTTCGTACCAATCCTATTATTCTTTGTCGACTTCTCCGGCAAGCTGCCCATTGCTCTGCACAATCTGCTTTCCATTCAATGGATTCCGGCGTTGCTGTCCATCAATCTTTTGGTACTCGCAGGCCTTCTGATCGCCAGCCTTCTTTTCGGACGAATTTATTGTTCAGTCATTTGTCCGCTCGGCATCTATCAGGATTTGGTAGCCCGACTCGCTCAACGCTTCCGTAAAAAGAAGAAACGTTATGATTTTAGCCCCCCAGCTACTGTGTTGCGCTACAGCATCCTGGTAGCAAGTGTCCTCGTCTTTATATTAGGAAATTCGGCACTTATTCTTCTCTTGGATCCGTACAGCACCTTTGGTCGTATCGTGTCGCAATGTGTTCGCCCCATTATTCTAATGATTAACAACGGTTTGGCAGCCAGCCTGAACGCACACGGCAATTACAGCATGTACCACATCGAGCAAATGCCTTTTCTCTGGAGTAGTTTTGGTATTGCCATTGTATTTCTGATGGTGGTAAGCACAATGGCTGCTACCAAAGGACGTTTGTATTGCAACAGCATTTGTCCGGTGGGCTCGTTTCTCGGCCTGCTTTCCAAAGTGTCATTGTTTCACATCCGTTTCAATCCCGCTTCCTGCAATCATTGCTCAGCCTGCGAAAAGCAATGCAAATCGCAATGCATCGACAGCAAATCGATGAAAGTGGACGATTCGCGCTGTGTAAGCTGTTTCAATTGCCTCAGCAGCTGCAAAAAAGGGGGATTACAATACAAGTTCAGATACACTCCACAAAGTCAGGCATCTACCATCGAACCCGACAGCCAATCGCGCAGAGCATTTCTGCTCACTTCGGGTCTGGTCATCACATCATTGGCTTTTGCCGGTTCAAAAAGAATAGCCCGAAAAGAAGACGCCATCCTGAATCGAAAACCCATCATGCCTCCCGGAGCCAAAAACCGTGAACACTTTGGCCGTCATTGCACCGGTTGCCAGCTTTGCATCACTAAATGCCCCATGCAGGTACTTCAACCGGCAGTTTTGGAGTACGGTATTTCCGGTATTACTCAACCGCACATGAAATTTTCCACTCATGTGTTTTGCACCTACGAATGTAACATCTGCTCCAGTGTTTGCCCCACGGGAGCGCTCACAAAAATCGACATTCCGACTAAAAAGCGGACACAGGTAGGCATTGCCAACCTTCGTCTAAACATGTGTCAGGTAATAGAACACAATACCGATTGTGGCGCCTGTGCCGAGCACTGCCCCACACAAGCTGTACACATGATTCCTTACAAAAACGGATTAACCCGCCCAGAAGTAACACCTGATTTATGCATCGGCTGTGGAGGATGCGAATCCATCTGTCCGGTAAAACCTTATCAGGCCATTTATGTGGAAGGTGTATCGACTCAAGCTTTGGCACAAAAGCCGGCTGAAGCGAAGAAATTCAATAAAAAAATAGATGACTTTGGCTTCTAAGTACAAAACACAAAACATCTTATTGAAACTTAATAAATCCCGTGATTGAAATTTTAAGATAGTGATATCTGAGAGAAAAACTGTATCTTTGCGAGAGAAACAGTAGAATTATCCGATGCTTGAGATTGTATTTAAGGGAATATTAATTGGATTGTGTATATCAGTACCTCTGGGACCAATAGGTATGCTTACCGTACAACGCACGCTAAACCGCGGACAAAAATACGGCATTGCCACAGGCCTTGGAGCGACTACCTCCGATCTGATTTACACCATTATTACTCTCTTTTTCTTAAGCTTTGTTATTGATTTTATTGAGCTACACCGCTTTGCAATTCAACTACTTGGGAGTGTGGTGGTAGCCGCATTTGGATACTACATTTACCGAAGCAATCCATCGCAACAACCCAAACCCAACGAATCGGTAAAATACAGTTTGGTGGGCGATTTTTTCAGTTCATTTGCACTCACATTTTCTAACCCTCTCGTGCTTTTTGTACTGATAGCACTGTTCGCACGCTTTGAGTTTATCACCAGCCAATCCACACGCCCCGACATCATTGTCGGAATCTTGTCCATTCTGGGCGGCGCATTACTTTGGTGGAGTTTAATCACTTTTCTTATCAGTCGTTTCAAAAACCGACTGAATATGCGCGAGCTCAAAATCATCAATCAGATCACGGGGGTTGTTATCATCCTCATCGGTTGTGTCGGCTTTGTTCTGAGCTTATTGAAATAAAAAAGGTGTTCAAAAAAAATCGAACACCTTTTATTATATTTGCAACAAGATTATCAGAATTTATATCTTACGGCAAAGCAAATACCATCATAGGTTTGAAAGGTATTGGGAATTAAAAATAATCCCGGACGGTAATCCAATGACAATTGAATAGGTATATTGAAGTTATATTCAAGACCAATTTGCCCTACAGCACCAAGTCCTGATTTTTTATTCTCATTGAATGCCAGCCCGGCACCAGCACCCAAATACCAATTGAAACCATCAGCCAATGCTGAAAAGTCCCACACCCATTGGTAAAGACCAGTTGCCTGCATACCATTGTCATTGGCTCCTAAATTCAGCTCCAACCGATTGGACGAACTCAATGGATGCTGATAAGTCACCTCCAACCCCTGAGTTTCAAAGCCTCCAAAGCGAATACCTAAAGCCTGACCTTTTACCTGAGCATTAGTAGCTCCAATAGCACTTACAACGAGGAGAAGTACAAAAAAAATCTTTTTCATTTTAAATCGTAATTAAAAGTTTCGTTTCATTTTAAACAAAATCCGTACCAATTAGTTTCGGCACCTATTCCAAAAAAATGCCGCTCCCAACCATGTTCGGAGCGGCAATTGAAGATAGAGAACTCTCTATTATTTGTTTACGCGGAATTTTTGGTTGCCGTTAGCAATAAAATCAACAATTTGTTTCGCAGCAGCAATACCAGCGTTGATGTTGGCTTCTGAAGTTTGAGCACCCATTTTCTTCGGAGTTGAGAAATAACGTGCACCTACTTTTTCTTTCATCTCAGTATCGTTACCAGGAAGGATGTCGGTTACATATTTGAAGTCAGGACGAGCTTCCATAAATGCTACAATTTCCTCTTCGTTGATCACCTCTTTACGTGCAGTATTTACCAATACGCCACCTTTAGGCATCAAACCAAGCAAGGCAGCATTGATAGATTTCTTAGTTTCAGCAGTTGCAGGAATGTGCAACGATACGATATCAGATGAGCTATACAATTCTTCAACTGAAGAAACCGCTTTCACGCCATCAGCTTCGATGACTGCAGCAGGACAGAATGCATCATAAGCAAGAATTTCCATTCCGAAACCTTTCGCCACGCGAGCAACATTACGTCCTACGTTTCCGTAAGCGTGGATACCCAGTTTTTTGCCCATCAACTCAGTACCTGAAGTACCGTTATAGAAGTTACGAACGGCAAACACCAACAAACCGAATACCAATTCAGCTACAGCATTTGCATTTTGTCCCGGAGTATTCATCACGCAAACACCAGCAGCTGTAGCAGCTTCCAGGTCAACGTTATCGTAACCAGCACCGGCACGAACTACGATTTTCAATTGTTTAGCTGCGGCGATTACTTCCGCATCGATGATGTCGCTACGAATGATGATCGCATCAGCATCAACTACAGCATCCAACAACTGTTGTTTTTCAGTATATTTTTCAAGAAGTGCCAGTTCAAATCCGGCAGCTTCAATTTCAGTTCTGATACCTTCTACAGCTACTTTTGCAAAAGGTTTATCAGTAGCAATTAAAACTTTCATAATTTATCTGTCTTGTGTCTAATGTCAAAGGTCTAAAGTCAGTGGTTATGCAACTTATGACTTTAGACCTCTCACTTATGACTAATTTTTTAGTGTTGTTTTTCGAATTCCTGCATGCAGTCAACCAAAGCCTGAACGCTTTCGATTGGCATTGCGTTGTAGATAGAAGCGCGGAAACCACCTACCGAACGGTGACCTTTGATTCCGTCCATTCCGGCAGCCTGAGCAAATTTTTGAAAATCAGCTTCCAGTTCTTTGTATTCAGGTTTCATTACGAAACATACGTTCATCAATGAGCGATCTTCTTTGTTAGCAGTACCTACGAACAGTTTGCTATTATCGATTGCATTGTAAAGCAATTCTGCTTTTTCAATGTTTTTCTTTTGCATAGCTTCGATACCACCGTTTGCTTTCAACCAACGAAGAGTTTCAAGAGTGGTGTAAATAGGCAATACAGGAGGAGTATTGAACATTGAACCTTCAGCAATGTGAGTTTTGTAGTTCAACATAGTAGGGATATAACGAGATACTTTTCCCAAAAGTTCGTCTTTCACGATTACGATAGTAACCCCTGCAGGGCCCAGATTTTTTTGAGCACCAGCATAGATAATTCCGTATTTAGAAACATCTACCGGACGAGAAAGAATATCAGACGACATATCAGCTACTACTGGCACTGGTGAATCCAGGTCTGTATGAAGCTCAGTTCCGTAAATAGTATTGTTAGTAGTAATGTGGAAATAATCTGCATCAGCAGGAATTTCGTATCCTTTAGGAATAAAAGTATAAGTAGCCTCTTTAGATGAAGCAACTTCTACCACTTCTCCAAAACCTTTGGCTTCTTTCATCGCTTTGTTAGCCCAAACGCCTGTATTCAAATACGCTGCTTTCGTTTCCAACAAATTGAAAGGAACCATCGCAAATTGCATGCTGGCACCACCTCCAAGGAACAGTACAGAATAACCTTCAGGAATATTCATCAGTTCTTTAAACAAAGCGATAGCTTCATCCACTACTGCCTGAAAATCTTTCGATCGGTGACTGATTTCAAGAATTGACAAACCATTGAAATCAAGTACAGCCTGCGCTGTTTTTTCAATCACTTCGCGAGCCAGAATAGAAGGACCTGCACTAAAATTATGTTTCTTCATACCAAAAGTAATATATTTGTTTAGTTTTATTTCTTTTCAATTTTGGAAGCACAAAAGTACTATTTTTTTTACTGACAGCACTAAAAAAATGACTTTTTATAACATTTTTGGCCTGAAAAATAATAGTAAATCAATCCATTGAAAATAAATGCATTTATATACAAAAATTCCTGCACAACTACTTTCGGAGTGTGCAGGAATTATGATAAACTCCGATCGAAACATTTAACACCCATCTTCATCTCAAAACAGATATCCAATACTTACTTTATTTTCCTCAACATTGTGTTGAACGACTTTCACGTCATAATATTTATAATAGCTCCGCCGATAGTTATAGGATGTTTCGGTACTAAATAAGAAATGCTTTTTTATTGTATACTGAAACCCGATTCGCAACACTGTCAGACTCGCATTGCCGATATCCCCCTGCGAATTGGAGACAAACTCCGACGAGTTAGGCACTTTACTTCCCATCCAGCTATAAATGCGATAATCTTCGGATGTGAAGTACAATCGTGCTTTCCGCTTCATTTCCAACTCCAAACTAACTTTGGAGCTAAAGCCACTTCCCATATTGTAGTCCCGTTTTTCAGCCCTAAAATGATCGGTCTGACTGGCACCCAACAGAATTGCACTTAAATGGGCCATACCCAGCAGCTTTACTCTTGCATTGACATCTCTTTTGTACAACAAACCCGGCCCAACCGACGCCGCTTCGGAAATTTTATACGGATAAATCAGCTGATGATCCTTTTCGATGTTAGAATGATAAAAATTGAAATGCTGAAATGCTCCGAACACGAAATGATTCTTTGATTTCGATTTTGAAACATCAACCGAATACAACATCCCCAATGCATTCAGGCGATGAATCAGCGGTTGATTATCCAGAATATTACCACTTATTTTCAGCATAAAAGCATCGTAAGGTTTTTCGTTATCATCGCCAAACGGATCGCCATAGTACAGCCCCAGGTCATAACTCATCGTATTCACCACATCATTTTTATCCTTCAGATTATCTGCCATTATCCGATGGCCTACCGTAGCATAAAAAATAGCAGGACGTTTTTCCACTACATGATTGGAACGATGCGACACCCTCATGGCTCTGCCCGAGAGAATCCGATTGAAGCCATTGACCGGAGAGATCAGTAAAGAAAGAAATTCCCGCCCAAAACGCTCCACCCCAAAAGAACGCTCATCAATCAGCAGATCAGAAATCCGAAAGGTTATCTCCCCCAGGCAGACTCCACCGATACTGGTAGCCATAAAATCATTGATGGCAGCAGGCTCATTCTCCATTCCAAACTCCCACATAAGACTACCACCCATTGTACAGGGCACCGACTGCCAAAAACCTAATCCATTGGATCGACCGGCATTGAAGTACAATCCACCGTGATAAGGATGTGCAAACAAATTGGTGGTGAACATATCCTCGTCCCACACAAAACCGGTTTTCAGATTATTGGAAATGGACTGAAAACTGATTCGCGAATAATCAGTTGCCGACACAAACCGATCAAATGCCCAAACACCCATATTGGTACCAAAAACGGTAGCGCCTGCTACAAACGGCCGGGGCTTCAACCGAACCAAAGTATCACTGACAGATACCGGCTGAATCGTATCGGGGACTATTTTTATTTGTGCACGAAGCTGACAACCAATCACACACAACAACCCCACCAAACAACATTTTACATTCATGACTATTTAATCAAATACCGGAGTATAAAATTACCACATACAATAAAAATGGAGCTACGTACAGCTACCGAAATGGAAAAAATGGATGCTGAACAATTGAGAAGCGCGGTTCAGCGACTCAACTGCTATATTACAACAAACAAGAGCGAAATGAAGTTTCATTCCACTCTTGTTTTACCGGACTATTTTCCGAGAATAATGCGTTTAATATCGTTCAGTTTATTCAGTGCCTCTACCGGAGTGA
>JBJOOU010000174.1:0-10242 GCA_046051105.1 Bacteroidota bacterium | reverse complement strand
TCTTCGGTCGTATCTCTGCTGTATTGGACTCGAACCTATAATATACTGAAATACAAAACAATTCGAAACACATCGGAAACTATATCCGATGTGTTTTGTTATCTTTGAGCGATTTATTTCCCGAAAAGAGGAAAATGAAATCGTAAAAACGCAAATAAAAAAATCGTACATAAAAAAATGGCAGGCTCAAACTTTGTTGATTACGTAAAAATCTACTGCAAATCGGGGAAAGGTGGTCCGGGATCAAAACACCTGCATCGCGACAACTGGACGCAAAAAGGCGGTCCTGATGGTGGCGATGGCGGCCGTGGTGGTCACATCATTCTGCGTGGAAACAAAAACCACTGGACATTGATTCACCTGAAATATGCTCGTCACATCTATGCCGGACACGGTGGAAGTGGTGGACACAGCCGCAGCTTTGGGAAAGACGGCGAAGACAAAGTGATTGAAGTGCCTTGCGGAACCGTGGTGTACGATGCCGAAACCGGCGAATTTATTTGCGACATCAAAGAGCATGGCGAGGAAATTATTTTGGCCAAAGGTGGTCGTGGAGGTCAGGGCAACTGGCACTTCCGCACCTCTACCAACCAAACTCCACGCTACGCACAGCCCGGCGAACCAATTGTAGAGCGCACCGTAATTCTACAGCTGAAAGTGCTGGCCGACGTAGGTTTGGTGGGCTTCCCGAATGCCGGAAAATCTACATTATTATCGGTAGTATCGGCGGCTAAACCCGAAATTGCCGACTATCCGTTTACCACCCTGGTGCCAAACCTGGGCATTGTAGCCTACCGCGGAGGGCAGTCGTTTGTAATGGCGGACATCCCCGGAATTATCGAAGGAGCCTCGGAAGGTCGCGGACTGGGATTGCGATTCCTGCGCCACATCGAGCGCAACTCCATCCTGCTGTTTATGGTGCCGGCCGACTGCGACAACATCAGCAAAGAATACGACATCCTGCTCAATGAGCTGAAAACCTACAACCCCGAACTGGTAGGCAAACAACGCTTGCTGGCCATCACCAAAAGCGATATGCTGGACGAGGAGCTGATGGAAGCGATGCGTAAAGAACTTCCCGAAGGCGTGCAGGCCATCTTTATTTCGTCGGTAAGCGGACAGGGCATCACCGAACTGAAGGATATGCTTTGGACCGAAATCAACAAAGAATCGAACAAAATCGTGGAAATTTCGCACCGCCCAATGACCATTGCCCCTGTGGAAGTGGACGAAGACGAGGATGAATACTGGGACGATGAAGATCCGGAAGCGGAATACGATGAGAATTGGGAAGATGACGACGACGATGACGATGTAAGCAAATACAAAGGCATCGGATGGGATGAACTCTAGGATAATGCATAGTGGACAGTTGATAATGGACAATTCTTTTTATTCCATCTTCAATTGTCCATTTTTATTTATCCGGATAAAATAGTCCAATCAGCTACATCAGCATGACTATTGATTTCTTTATAAATACGAACGCGGATAAAACCGATCAAACGGATGAACACGGACGAATTAATTCGATGAATCGAAACGGATTTTAAGCACATCACTTATATACGCTTTTTCGAAGAAAATAGAATCCGAAATAAATCCGTATAAAACAGCTCAATCAGCTACATCAGCGTTACTATTGATCTCATTTTCACTATCAACTGTCCATTATCAATTGTCAACTATCAACTGTCAATTATCCATTATCAATTGTCAACTAAAATATGATCCAGTATAATTTGCTGAGCCAATACAAAGAACTTACGCATTTTTGCACGACCCGCGAGGGCGGTGTAAGTATGGGGAACTATGCGTCGATGAATCTGAGTCCGTTTTCGGGCGATGAGCCGGCGCATGTGGCCGAAAACAAACGCCGACTGTGCGAAACACTCGGCCTCTCTCCTGCCCGATTGATTATTCCGTTTCAGACCCACGGCGCCGAAGTGCGCGAGATTTTCGAAGACTTTTTCCAACTGCCCGAAGCCGAACAAGCGACTTACCTCCACGGCGTGGATGCCATGGTGAGCAACACGCCGGGCGTATGCCTGGGCATTACCACCGCCGACTGTGTTCCGCTCTTGTTTTTCGATCCTGTGCAAAAGGCCGTTGGTGCCGCTCATGCCGGATGGCGGGGTACCGTAGCCAGCATTGCCCGCAATACCGTGGAAACGATGACACAACTGTACGATTCCCGCCCCGAAGATATGCTGGTTACGATTGGGCCATCCATCTCGGCTGCCGTATACGAAGTAGGTGCCGAAGTGCTGGAGCAGTTCCGCGAAGCCGGTTTCGACCTCACCGACCTGCACGAAGTGCGCAACGACTCGATCTTTCTCGACCTCTGGGCGGCCAACCGCCAGGTACTTACCCTCGCCGGTATTCTCCCGGAACATATCGAAACCGCCAACATCTGCACCTACACCCACCACGAACGCTTCTTCTCTGCCCGCCGACTGGGAATAAAATCAGGAAGATTGCTGAGCGGGGTGATGGTAAACCGCTAAGGCCTTCAACTCCGCTCAGGGCAAAGCCTAAAGGGGAAAAAGAAAACACCTAACAAGGTTCAGAGACTTGTTAGGTGTTGATTGTCTTATTCCAAATTCCTTATCTTTGCATCTCAAAATACCCACGCTATGCAAGTAACCATTTCTCCCGAAATAAAAACCACCTGCCCCGAATTAACGCTGGCACTTATCAGCTGCGAAGTACAAAACGGCCCCACCACCGAAGCCTTTTGGGCCGAGATGGAAGAAGAGGTAGCCCGGATAAAGTCCACATTTCAACTGGACGAAATCAACAAACGCACCGCCATTGCCGCCACCCGACGGGTGTACAAGGCGCTGGGCAAAGACCCGAACCGCTACCGACCATCGGCCGAAGCACTGTGCCGACGAATAGTGCGCGACATTCCCGTGTATCGGGTGAGTTTGCTGGTAGATATTATCAATCTGGTTTCTATCCGAAGTGGTTTTTCGATAGGCGGATTCGATCTGACAAAGATTCAGGGCGACCTCCGACTGGGCGTGGGTAATACCGACGATGAATTTGAAGCCATTGGGCGCGGGCAGCTCAACATAGAAGGATTGCCGGTGTATCGCGACACAGTGGGCGGCATAGGCACCCCAACCAGCGACAACGAACGCACCAAAATAAGCGACAACACGTCGCAACTGCTGATGATTATCAATGGCTACAGTGGCAAAGCAGGATTGCAGGAGGCGGTAGATCATACGATCGAACTACTTTCGCGCCATGCAGCCCTGAAAGCGTGGAAGGTAGAATGGGTAGAATAAGGGTACTTCTAAAAACTCAAAAATCAAGGCTTGCGACTGAGGCAAAAGCGGAGTTTACTGTAGTAAAAGAGCATTTTGCCGAAGGAGCGTAACGATGAGTTTGGTGTTTTTAGGAGTGCCCATAAAAAAACAGAACTGCCACCAGGGGATCAGTTCTGCTCTCTAAAAAATTGAATTCGGCGCTTAGTCCAGCTGCGCCAACACTTTTTCGAGCTCTACATCAATTACGTGCAATTGCTTTTTGCAGAAATCGATCAGCTCAGCAGCGCGCTTTACCTGCCCGGTCACCTCGTCCATGTTGACCACTTTGGCAGCTTCCAGCCCGGCATGTATTTTTTCCAACTCGGCCATGGCCTCTACGTAGGTAAGTTTTTGTTGTTTTGACATGAATGACAGTTTTAAATGCTGATTTACTTTAATGCTGAAATAATTGAGTGTCGATGCGCCCCATTATTCATCAGAGAAGTGTACTAAAACGTGACGGTATGAATTAAAGATTTTCGACTTAGAAACAAACCCAAGGTACTTTTTGTTGTCGTCCACCACGGGCAAATACCAGGAATTTGTATCTTCAAAAATATCCATTACCCTTTCCATTGGCATGGAGGGATTCAGCACCGCCGGACTGGAAGTCATCAGCTTGCGCACATGAAACCGTTCGTACAAATCGGGACGAAACATGATATTGCGCACTTCGTCCAGCAACACAATGCCCATCAACTTATGCGTTTGCGGATGCACCACAGGGAAAATATTGCGCTTGGAATGAGAGATATTTTTCACCAATTGCCCCAGATTCATATCCGGATATACCGTAATAAAATCGGTCTCAATAAAGTTTTCCATCTTCAGCATAGTCAGGATGGCTTTGTCCTTATTGTGTGTCATCAACTCTCCCTTCTGTGCCAAACGCATGGCATACAAGCTGTGCGGTTCGAACAACATGATGGTGAGATACGATACTGTCGAAACAATCATCAGCGTCATAAACAGATTGTAGCTTCCGGTCAGCTCCGCAATCAGGAAAATACCCGTCAATGGTGCGTGCATTACTCCCGACATCAATCCCGCCATTCCCGCCAATGCAAAATTGGCTTCGGGCACCAGTAATCCCGCCAAATTGAGCAGTCGGGACAACACAAAACCGGTAAGACAGCCGATAAAGAGCGACGGAGCAAAAATCCCCCCTACGCCACCCGAAGCAGTGGTAGAAGCCGAAGCAAATATCTTGAAAATAACAATCAAGGCCAGGTACAGCACGATGATCCACGGACTATTCCCAAAGTTCAAAAACACCGATCGCTCCAGCGCATCAGCCGAATGACCATTGAGCAGGGCCACAATCGTTTCGTAACCTTCGCCATACAAGGGTGGAAAAATAAAAATAAGCAAACTCAACACCGGTCCACCAACCGCCAGTTTGGAATAGGGATTCTTTATTTTGCGGTAGAATCCTTCAATTTTATTCATACCGCGGGTAAAGTACAAGGATACCAATCCACATACAACACCCAACAAAATAAGATACGGAATGCGATGAATCGAAAACGGCTCGTAGGCCCCAAATTCGAAAATAAAGCTGCTGCCCGAAAAGAAATAAGAAACGGAAGTGGCAGTAACCGATGAGATAAGAATGGGCACTACCGAGGCCATAGTCATATCCAGCATCAGCACCTCCAGAGTAAACATCAATCCGGCAATGGGCGCCTTAAAAATCCCGCCTATCGCTCCGGCAGCTCCACACCCCACCAAAAGCATCAGCGTTTTCTGATCCATTTTGAAGAAATTGCCCAGATTGGAACCAATGGCCGAGCCTGTAAGTACAATAGGTGCCTCGGCTCCTACCGACCCACCAAAACCAATCGTAACCGAACTACCTACCAGCGACGACCAAACGTTATGAAGCTTGAGAATACTTTTGCGTTGCGAAATGGCATACAGAATACGGGTGACCCCATGACTGATATCGTCCTTTACAATACGACGAACAAAAAGAGAAGTAAGCAAAATACCGATGGCGGGGAAAACAAGGTACCAGTAATTTACGTCATTACGGCTAAAACTCTCGGTAAGCAAATGTTTTATCAGGTGAATAGTCGTTTTTAATAAAAATGCCGCAAGTGCCGCAAATAAGCCAACTACAAAACTCAAAAACAATATAAAATCCCTTTGGCTTACGTGCTGCTCGCGCCAGGCTATCATTTTCAGATACCAACTCTTACTTTCCATATCTCATTTTACCTCTAAAACTGAATCGCAAAGATATGTAAATATAAGTGTAGATCAAACACCTTTCCCTTTAAATATGATTTCGAGTGTGTAGAGCAATATCTTCAGATCGTTGAGCAAGGACATATTCTCCAGATAGATAATATCGTAATTGAGGCGTTCCACCATTTTTTCCAATGTATCGGTATAGCCAATTTTAATGGGTCCCCACGACGTAAGCCCCGGACGAATCTTGTACAACAGGCAATAATAGGGCGCATCTTCAATAATCTGATTGATATAAAACCTCCGCTCCGGTCGCGGCCCTACCAAACTCATATCGCCACGAATAATGTTCCAGAACTGTGGTATTTCATCAACCCGGTATTTTCGGAGCATTCGGCCAAAAGGAGTAATACGATCGTCGGTAGCACTACTTAATTTGGGCACACTGCTCTCGGCTCCTACATACATGGTTCGGAACTTGATAATATGAAACGGCTTACCAAAACGCCCAATCCGCTCTTGTTTGTAAAACACCGGCCCGCTGGAATCGCGCTTAATCCTGATGGCCGAATAAATAATGAGTGGCAACAACAGAATCAGCGACACGACAGAAAAGACAATGTCAAAAAAACGTTTCATACTCGACTCCCAGTCGGACATATTCGGCGTGGTAATGCTTACAAACGGGCTCATATCAATCCGTTTTATTTTGGCACTTCCGGTAAGAATCTCGTACAATCGTGGCGAGAACCGAATATCAATATTGAATCGGTAAAGAGAATTAATCACCGAAAAGAGTTGCTGCTCATCCGCATTGTCCAGCACAACCACTGCTTCCTGTATTTGATGATTCCCAATAATAGTTGCCAGTTGAGACATGTTACCAAGCACTTTCTCGGCAGGTACCGAAATTTGCTGATTGGTCGAAACAAAACCAACAAGCGTATTCCTTTCCTCGCTTCGTTCAAATTCCTCCGCTATCCGCTGAGCATTTTTCCCTGTGCCAACAATCAGGGTATTGATGGTCCATTTCTTAGTGCGGTAGTTCTGTTTCACCTGCGAATTGACCATCGCTCTGAAGGCGGAAGTCACTACAAACTGCAGCCCGAACAACACCAACAGCGAATAATAATAGTGTTGGTACGAAACGACCACATCGTCAATCAGCAACGCAAAAAATATCACAATCGAAATAAAAGCTGATGCCGTAAAGGTTGTCAGAATAGTATTGAGGGCATTCTGCCGATGGGGCTGAATGTAGAAACCCGAAAGATAATGAATAAAAAGACAGAGCAACGGAAAAACTGAAAGACTTGAAAAAAAGTTATAATTGGGAATCATCACCCACAAGCCCTGAAACAAAAGCCCATCATTTACTACTTTCCGAAATATCATAAACACCACCCATACGATAAGCGATGCCAGAATATCAGACAAAACATATTGGAGAATAAGTCGTTTTCGATTCATCAGGAGATATAAATTACGAATTACCCACGTACGATTTGAAAGAGATTGCCCTTTCCGAGTTTGATAATTGATTCTTTATTTTGAGGAAGTGCCTTTTCTCTCTGAAAATTGGCCACTGCCCCCACCCGATCGCGAACAGAGGCAGAAATTTCAGCAAGACTTGATGCACCGGTAGACCAACACACCAGCGGCCGACGTAAACGTGTACACAGATTGCGCGAAAATTCATGCTTCGTCACTCTGATACCTATGGTTTTATTTTCGCCTACCAATAAAGAAGGCAGATTTTTTGCTCCCCCAAAAATGACTGTCAATGGATTTTCGGCCATGTCCATCAAATCCCAGGCTACGTCGGACACTTCTTCCACATATCCCTGAATTTTGCCGGGCATATCCATCAGCACACAAAAAGAATCATTCTGTGGTTTGCCCATCAACGCCAGCAGCTTTTCTATCGCTTTATCGTTGCACGCATCGCACCCTACAGCCCAATCAACATCTGTAGGATACAAAATGAGCTCCCCACTATTCAGTATTTCAACGAGTTCTTTTATGGCCTGTTGCATATTCATCTTTTATAAATTTCATCCACGATCACACTTCTTTCAAAATGAATTAAACGGCAAAAATGTCATTTTATTCTATTCTTACCAAAAAACACATTTCACTCACAAAGATAATCAATTTTATTTCTTGAATTTAATTCATGATTTCGTTCTGCAAGCACAAATACAGCACGCCCTTTCCTTGGAAGTTCACAAAAAAAACTGTACTTTTACAGCTACCAAAAATATCTGTCCGACTGTGCGGTTGATTTAGTTTTTACATTTATTTGATAGACAGACGTTTTTCTCCGAAGGTTTTTGCGCCTTCCTTTCGCTTCGAAAAATAATACCCGATGATAAATACATGGATTTACAGAACCCTTTCAGAACAACAAAGTGAGACACAAAAAACATTAGCAGAAGAATTGAGTATCAGCCCCGTGCTTGCACAGCTGTTGGTGCAGAGAGAAATCGCCACTTTTGACGATGCACGTCGGTTTTTTCGCCCGGACCTGAGTGATCTACACGATCCGTTCCTGATGGCCGACATGGACAATGCCGTAAAAAGACTGACCCGCGCCATGCAAAAGAACCAGAAAATTCTGGTGTATGGCGATTATGATGTGGATGGCACAACTTCTGTTTCGCTTGTATACAAGTTTCTGAAAAAATATTACAGCAATATCGGATTTTACATCCCCGACCGTTACAACGAAGGATACGGAATTTCTATTCAGGGAATTGATTTTGCTGCAGAGAATGAATACAAACTGGTCATTGCGCTCGATTGTGGTATAAAGGCAATTGAAAAAGTGAAATACGCCCTTGAAAAAGGGGTGGACTTTATCATTTGCGACCACCACACCCCCGATGATGAATTACCGCCAGCCGTAGCCGTTCTCGATCCAAAAAGAGACGATTGCGGCTATCCGTACAAACATCTTTCCGGCTGTGGAGTGGGTTTCAAACTAATGCAGGCTTTCGCCATTACCAACAACATCGACCTCAGCGAACTGACCCCTTTGCTTGATCTGGTGGCGCTGAGTATTGCGTCGGACATCGTTCCCATCACCGGCGAAAACCGCGTGTTGGCATTCTACGGCCTGAAACAACTCAATGCAAACCCAAGCATTGGTGTAAAAGGAATCATCGAAGTATGTGGTCTTACCGACAAGGACATCACTATCAGCGATATTGTATTCAAAATGGGACCTCGCATCAATGCTTCCGGGCGTATGAAGCTTGCCTCCGAAGCTGTTGAACTGCTTGTATCGAATGACTATTCATTTGTAAAAGCCAAAAGCGACACCATCAACGAATACAACAACGACCGTAAAGATCTCGACAAAAACATCACCGACGAAGCAATCGCTCTGATTGGCGCCGACAAACGTTATGAGAACAGAAAGTCCATCGTAGTTTACAAACCGGATTGGCACAAAGGTGTGATCGGAATCGTGGCTTCGCGTCTTTCGGAAGAATTTTACAAGCCAAGCATTGTACTTACTAAATCCAACGGACTTGCATCAGGCTCAGCGCGCTCAGTTTCGGGATTCGATATCTACAAGGCGATTGATTCATGTCGTGATTTGCTGGAGAACTTCGGGGGGCACATGTTTGCCGCAGGCTTATCGATGAAAGAAGAAAATATTGAGGCGTTTACGCAACGATTTGAACAATATGTGGCCGACAACATTCTGGAAGAACAAACTTATCCGCAAATTGACATTGATGCCGTATTAGAGTTTAAAGATATTACTCCAAAATTCTTTAGAGTATTGAAGCAATTTGGTCCCTTTGGCCCGGGCAACATGAAGCCGATTTTCGCTTCCAGAAAAGTATTGGACTACGGCACCAGCCGACTGGTAGGAAAAGAACAGGAGCATCTCAAACTGGAGTTGGTTGATTCCAGCTCCGAAAATGTGATGAACGGCATCGCTTTTCGAATGCACGCTTACAACGACCACCTGAAGGCACTGAATCCGCTGGACATTTGCTACACACTGGAAGAAAACACCTTCAATGGAAACACAACCATCCAGTTGATGATAAGGGACATAAAAATTGAATAGAATTCAAAAAGACATATTACAAAAAAACAAACAGGGCTGACCCATTGTGGATCAGCCCTGTTTGTTTTATATAGATATGATATTTACATCTCCCATTGCTCACAACTATCTATCAGATCATCGAAAGATTTCAACTTCGACTTTGCCTGAATCTCTGCAATTTGAGATTCTACTGCTTCATCATAAGTTTCATCAGCTACCGAGCGAATCACTCCCATAGCAATAGGAAATTCAGGACCTTCCATCATGGCAAGCATTGTGTGCAATGTTGCATCCTCGCAACAAGCATCATGCACCAGAATATCCTCTTTCGTATAACCACCTTCACCAATAGTCACTACTTTCAATTTAAATCCTTCCTGAACAAGGCCTTTATTTCCCTCTTTTCCAAAAATCATTGGCTTGCCATGTTCCAGAAAAATTAAACGCTCAGCACGCGATTCTTTTTCTGACAACCAACTATGTGCTCCATCATTGAAGATCACACAGTTCACCAAACATTCGATCACAGATGTTCCTTTATGTTTGGCAGCTGCCGTCATAGTAGCCTGTGCATTTTTCAGGTCCACATCCAGCAAACGTCCAAAAAAAGTTCCACGCGAACCCAGTGTAAGTTCCGCAGGGCGAAATGGACGCTCTACTGTT
>JBJOOU010000173.1:0-34977 GCA_046051105.1 Bacteroidota bacterium | reverse complement strand
CGCTAACCATTGTGGGCAATCTGAAAGGCATATCGCTCTATACAGTAAAGGGCAGCGATACAGTATTTGTACGCACCAAGGGCGGCCCCAAAAAGAACCGCATCAAAACGGGCAAAGAATTCGAAAAGCTCCGGCAACACCAGGGCGAATGGCCGGGCGCCATCATGTTCTCGAAATGTGTGCGTTACTGCATCTTTGACCTGCTGAAACTGGGCGACTACAACGTAACGCCGGTGCTGAACGGCATGGGCAAACGAC
Source organism: Bacteroidota bacterium (assembly GCA_046051105.1). Classification (GTDB taxonomy): domain Bacteria; phylum Bacteroidota; class Bacteroidia; order Bacteroidales; family Paludibacteraceae; genus Paludibacter. The sequence goes on along the minus strand of JBJOOU010000173.1, from coordinate 34,719 downwards.
TGATGAAACTGGATACGGTAAACCCCATCGGGCAGCGGTCGGTGATGATATCGAAGGCGAAGGACGAACTGGCGGGCTTCGATCTGAACCGCAACTTCCCGTTTAGCAGCGTGTTGCGCACCTCCCTCACGGTAACGATCGATAAAAGTGTGCCCGAACTGCGGGTGCAGATACCGCGCTTGCGCACGGCCACCGACATTTACAATGTGCAGAAACTGCCTTACTTCAAATTGCTGTTTGCCCTGTCGTACATCCCCGATGTGCATTACCGACCCGATTCGGATCAACAAAACAAATATTACCCGGATACCGATATTTATCCGAATGGTACCTATACCGATGGGCTAAAAGTGGAAACTGAATGGCTGTCGACCAACGACATCATTGAGGCACAGGAGCTAAAGATAGCCTACGAAGCGCCCTTCACCGAAGAGCAATTAAACATGATTACCTTTCTCGCCACAGGCGCCATCCTGTTTGGAGCACCTGCCAAAGGCGGCGTCATCGAAATGGTAGATCATGCCTGCTGCGCAAAAATTCTGACGGTGGAGTAAAGCAGTAGCTTTGTTATTTTATGTTTTCCAAAGTTCGGAACTTTGGAAAAGATAGCCGTTCCCTTCAACGGAATACCAACAAAAAAGGCGAGTTGCCCCGCCTTAAATGTTTTCACAACGGAATAATCCTTATGCATTAAAAGCCAACATCAATATGTTAATGATATCAAAGATAGTAATTAATGAAAGCAAATCACAACCTGCAGCAGGCTGCCTATCATTTCTTCCTGATGATCTGATATATAGTGCTTCGGTTTTATTTTTTCCATTTGTATGCTTCTTTTATTGCTTTCCGGCGTTTCAAAGATATGAATTAGCCGCTAAGGAGCATAACCAAATGGATTACCAAACATCAAAATATTTACATATTGCACTCAAATAGGAAATTTATCCTCTAAATTATAGCATTAGTGCACCTTTTTGACGAGTTTAAAGCATTGAAATATAGAAATAAATCCTCAATTTTGCTTCGTGATCGGCAGGATACTCTCTTTCTCAGGGCAATATCCTGTTTAGCTACATCACGCTTCAAAGAAACGGCTTTAATCTATTATTATTCTAATACAATACATCCCCGTGAAACAGATTTTACTCTCCCTGATAGTGATTTGTGCATTTAGCATTCAGGCACAACCCCGTTTAAACATCGATTTGAACAAAAAAGGCGTGGCCATCAGCTCCACCCAATACGGATTGTTTTTCGAAGACATTAACCATGCTGCCGATGGCGGGCTATATGCCGAACTTATCCGCAACCGATCCTTCGAAGACAACCTGAAAGCACCCGACTACTGGCCGACATTCAAACAAAGTGGAGCGGTCATTTTTACTGCGCTCGACTCGGTCAATTTATTGAATTCAGTGCAACGAAAATGCCTGAAGATAACCACCATCAGTGCCAATACAACCATCAGAGCCGGGGTGTACAATACAGGATTCTGGGGAATTAATCTGGTGGCCGGCACCCCGTATACGATTACATTCTTTGCCAAATGCGACACTACCATGAAAGGCAAATTACTGGTTAGTCTGGAAAATGCGTTAGCAACTAAGCTCGCTCAAAGTAACATCAGCCTGACTACCGAATGGCAAAAATACACGGTTACCCTCACACCCACAACCAGTACGGCCAATGCGCGCTTTGTACTCTCGGCCAACAGCACCGGCACCATGTGGTTTGATATGGTTTCGATGTTTCCGCCCACTTTCAATAACCGTACTAACGGATTGCGCAAAGATCTGGCACAAATGCTGGTGGAGACTAAGCCGAAGTTTCTGCGCTTTCCCGGTGGATGTTTTGTGGAAGGTGATGTGCTGGCGAATCGTTTTCAGTGGAAAAATACTATTGGGCCGATCGAGGAGCGTCCGGGACATCAAAACCTGTGGGGCTACAAAACGACCGACGGATTGGGATTTTACGAATACCTCTTGCTGTGCGAAGATCTGGGAGCCGAACCACTCTATGTGGTAAATGTTGGATTGGCACACAACGATTATCAGAATAAGAATGATCTTTCGGCGTATATTCAGGATGCACTGGATGCACTGGAATATGCCAACGGCGCGGTGACCACCACTTATGGCGCCAAGCGGGCTGCTGCCGGTCACCCCGCTCCCTTCAACATTAAGTACCTGGAAATTGGCAACGAAAACTATTTTGGCAACAGCTACGGCGAACGCTACAATCAGTTCTATACTGCCATAAAGGCAAAATATCCTACTATGCAATGCATTGGCAATGTGGCAGCCTGGGGTACGGACACTCCATCGTGGACATTCAGTTACCCCACTCAACTGATCGACGAGCATTACTACCGTTCGCCATCGTGGTTTGTGAATCAGTACAAAAAATACGATACCTACAGCCGTACAGGTCCCAAAGTGTATGTGGGCGAATATGCGGTAACTTCGGAATGCGGACAGGGTAATATGGCGGCAGCCGTAAGCGAGGCGGCTTATATGTGTGGCATCGAGAAGAACTCCGACATTGTTCCGATGTGTTCTTATGCGCCCATCTTTGTAAACGTAAACGACCGACAATGGAATCCGGACATGATTTGCTACGATGCTGCCAATGCCTACGGAACACCTTCGTATTATGTACAAAAACTCTATGCCAACAACCTGGGCACAGTGAACGTCACCTTCACCGATAGCCTGAACACCCGCAAAGCCCCGGTGACAGGCGCGGTAGGTGTAGGTACATGGGCCACACAGGCTGATTTCTCCATGGTATCGGTGAAAAAGACTGACGGCACAGTGGTCTTTGCCGACTCGTTGGCTACCAGCAGCACCAACTGGACGCCCGGTACCGGCACCTGGGTCATTGCCAACAATGTGTATTCACAGTCGTCCACGGCTACCAACTGCCGTTCTATCGCCAAAAGCATCAGCGATTCGGTGTATACCTATTCCCTCAAAGCCCGCAAAACAAGTGGCAACGAAGGTTTTCTGATTATCTTCGGATGTAAGGATGCCAACAATTACTACTGGTGGAACATAGGAGGATGGGGAAATACTCAACACGCGATAGAGCGCTGCGTAAACGGAAGCAAAACCACCCTGACACAAACCAGCGGAAGTATTTCCAACAATGTATGGTATGATATCCGGGTAGAAGTAAGCCGTACGAAAATCAACTGTTACCTGAACAATACCCTGATTCATAGCCTGGATATTCCCGAAGACCAATTGCTCTTCACGTCGGCTACCGTGGATGAAACCGCCAACGTATTGTACCTGAAAGTAGTCAATCCGCAAAGCAGCGACATTCGGACCAGTTTTGGAATCAAAAACATGGCTGCAAAGAAAATCAGCGGAGAATGGATTCAACTCAGCTCACCCAATGGTACCGATGAGAATTCGTTAGCCAGTCCGAATGCTATTGTTCCTGTGAGCAGCAGTATCGACACGACAGCAACGATTCTTGTAAAAACGCTGAAAGGAAACTCTGTCAATATCTTTAAAATCAAAACCACTGATCCCAGTGCACTGCCGGTTGTAACGAAAAAGAGTTTTTCCATCAGTCCCAATCCGGCCAAAGGTTCAGTAAGGGTTTACAGCAGCGAATCATCCAATTTTCAGATAGAAATCAGCAATTTAAACGGGCAGTTGATGAAGAGAATTACCACCTCCAATGGAGGCAAAGTCGATCTTTCCGGTCTGAGTTCAGGTACATATCTGATCAGCAAACTAAACAACAAAGAGAAGGAAAGCCGCAAACTGGTCATTCAATAAAGTTGGCCATAAAGTGGGGTGCTGAAAATATCCACTCTATTTGACGATTTTAAGACACTCAGGTTCAGAAATTATGAGCAACTTTGTTGGGTAAAATAGTATCTTCGTATCTAACACGAAGATCGTATGGAGCTAACCTTTTTATTGACATAATTCCACGCATGAAATTCAACAAATTCATTCTCTCTGTTTTCATTAGTACATGTGGTATGGCCAGTGCGCAGACCGTAAGTACCAGCAGCAACCTGGTAGCTCTGCCTGTTCCCGACCGCAGCATCACCTACAGCTTATTCGATGCAGGTGTATCCAAACCGATTACCTGGGGGCTCGACCTTGCCTGGTTGAGCGAAGGTAATATTCGTCGTGGTATTGCCTTTATGGGGGCCGACAGAGTGGATGTAGTCAGAGCGTCTTTTCAACCAGTTGATTCGATAAAGAACGGTGATATCCAAACTGCTGAAATAACCGATCTGAATACCCGTCTGAATCTGATTGATTTAACCGGTACAAAAACAAAAGTAATCCTCAACTGCGATCATCCAAGTGTCAACTCCTGGTTTTTAGGCAGGGCAGATCGTTGGGCACAACTAATTGATATTACCACCAAACGAGTGCAGGCACGTAACCGCAAGGTTATTTCTGTATCGCCATTTAATGAACCTGATTTTGGTTGGGGACAATACAGCGGCTCTGCCTCAAACGGACAATTGGACTTTTTGAATATCGCTACCGAGTTGCGCAAAAATACCCGATTCGATAGCATTCGTATTTCCGGAGGGAATACGCTTAATTGCGATCAGGCACTGCCCTGGTACAATGCACTGAAATCAAAGCTGGACGAAGGGAACACCCACCAGTTGGCGGGTACTTTCGATAATTATGCTTCTTTCTTTACTACTGTTCGTGCCAATGGCGATTATGGTACGGCCGATGAGCTACACAATGTAATGGAAGCAATGGTAGGTGTAGAATACGGCATGCAAACCGGCATTTGGTGGGGTACAGCCGAACTGGCTCGTGGAGAATTTGTAAAAGCAAGTGACGGGAAACGACTTGGATATGCCGAACACCGCAGCAACTGGACAGCCGCTTCGGTTTACAAAAGTCTGGAAGGTAAAGTACAGGCCTTTGGAGGAACCTCCGAACGTCAGGGAGTGACCACTACTTATCGGTTTGTATCGCGCGACAAGGATGTGTACTATGATGGTTACGGCCCACAACGCGAATATAATATGACCTTACCGGGAGGAACGGGTTACCAAAACGGACAAACTAACGCTGAAAGAGTGGTGAATATTACCTGGGGCGAAGATATCCAACCAGTGATTAATGGGAAATATATTCTGATTAATCGCATGAGTGGCAAAGCCCTTGAAGTGTTGTCGTCGTCCACAGTGAGTGGAGCCACCATTTGCCAACGTACCTACAAAGCCACTACCAATCAGCAATGGAATGTAACCCCGGTGGATTCGCGAGTGGGTGGCGACTTCAGCTACTTTACTTTCGCAGCTGTACATAGTGCAAAGGTGCCTGATGTTTTAAATTTTTCGTTGGATAACGGGGCTAAAGTTATTCAGTGGGATGATAATAAGAATGCCAACCAGCAGTGGTACCTTGAGTATTTTGAAGACGGTTGGTTCTATATCCGCAACCGGAACAGCAACAAATGTATGGAAATCGCTACGCCTTACGTAACCGACGGTGCTGTACTGCAACAAGCTGATAAAACAACGAGTATGAACCAACAGTGGCGCCTTATCCCTGTGGGATCGGCTGTGGAATTTGTAGCACCTGCTGCTCCGGCAGGAATAACTGCTACAGCCCGCATAAATTCGATCCGTTTGGACTGGACAGCCAATACCGAAACAGACCTGTTGGGCTACAATATCTATCGTTGCGACTCTCTGAACGGGAAATACAACACCATTGCCCGCAATGTAAATGCAGTATCGTTTGTCGACAATTCTGTGTCAAGCGGCAAAGAGTATTTCTACAAAATAAAAGCCGTAGACAACTCTGTAAATCGATCGGGCTATTCTGCTACCGTATCTGCCACTACCGGCACTGACAAAGACATGGTCGTGAGACTGGCTTTTGATAGTAACACTAAAGACAGTACTATCAACCTTAATCATAGCGCCGCCTACACGGGCACAAGCTTTATTAGCGGCAAAACAGATAAGGCGATATCACTTAATGGCAGTGCGGGCTTTGTTCAGTTGTCGCCTACCGTTGCTAACTCGCGTGACATTACCATCGCCACCTGGGTATACTGGAACGGGGCAACAACCTGGCAACGACTGTTCGACTTTGGCAACGACCAGACACAATACATGTTCCTCACTCCTCGTGCCAGCAACAACCTGCTTCGCTTTGCTATCAAAAACGGTGGCAGCGAACAAATACTTAACTCTACAGCCATGCTCTCTATAGGGATATGGACGCATGTGGCCGTCACCATGGGTAGTAGCGGAGTTGCGATTTATGTAAATGGTATTCAGAAAGCAAGTTCAACAGCCATCACAGTACGACCAGCTGACTTCAATCCGGTGCTCAATTATATCGGACGCAGCCAGTTTAGTTCCGATCCGCTTTTCAATGGTAGCTTTGATGAGTTCCGCATTTATAACTATGCACTCTCTGCCAGCGAAATAGGTCAATTGGCAGGGATTGTTTCTGAAGATCGCTCCGGGGTGAATTATCAGAAAATGCTGACAGTATCGCCAATTCCAGCCAATGATATTCTGCATATTGACTTTGCCGGAAATACAAGTTCGGAATTGTCTCAGATAGGTATTTACGGACTGAATGGAAAACAAGTTTTGTCCACCCAGCTGGATTTATCTGCTTCGGCAGACCTAAACGTATCCACCCTGCCGGCTGGAGCTTATTTGCTTAGAATAACCAACAACGAAGCCACTGTGACGCGTAAATTAATTATCAGTCACTAAACATATTTGAACCGGACAGTTTAAAAGGCTATTTAATCTAACAGATTAAATAGCCTTTATTATTTTCGACAGTTCATTACAAAGAATGTATTCGGTAAATGTTTCGCACTATCAGTACCACACGCTTCCTGCCCAAACAGCACTACCAATCAGTGTGGGATCATCGAACATACGAAAAGACACCTCCGATTTCCCTGCACAAAAAAGGCGAATGCCTAACTGACATTCGCCTTTTTCGGTATACAGTGGTTATAAAACGATCTTTATTTTTTTGCCACTGTAATTGACTTTGCGGGTAGTAGGATGTTCACCAACGAGTAGCAACCGGAAACTACGACTGGCAAGCATTCCTTTAAACTTACCGGTTCTGTTACTGATGGTGAGTTCGCGGGTTGCATCTTTCCACTGAAAGGTGGTGGTGCTGCAAGCTCCATTTTCGTAGTTGTAGTTATCGCCTTCGTCTTCGTAAAGCGTGAATTCCCCGTCGGCTCCCGGATAAATACGAATTTCGAGATTGTCCCATGTCTTCTGTTGTGCATATTCCACATTCGGACCAATGGGTAAAATACTTCCGGCTTTTACAAACAACGGAATTAAGTCGATGGGAGCTTTCCGTTCAATTACTCGTCCGCCGGAATAACTTTTGCCTGTCCAAAAATCGACCCAACTGCTTCCCTGTGGCAGGTACACGGTGCGCGCTTGGGGCTGACTGTAATCTTCCTTTCCCTTGCCATCCTGACTACTAACATACATCGGATGTACGACGGGGGCTACCAAAATATTTTTCCCGAACAGGAATTCGTCCGTCAGATTGTGGGTGAGTTTATCCGCAGCAAAATCCATCATCAGTGGGCGCATAATGCTACCGGCTTGCTGGCTCACTTGTGCTGAGGTCGAATACAGATACGGCAGCAGGCTGTAGCGCAGACGAATAGCTTTTTCGATGGCATCGAACTGACGGGTGCCACGTTCGCCAAACTGGTAAATTTCGCGGGGCGCATCGGTGCCGTGCGAGCGCATCATGGGCGTAAAGGCGCCAAATTGAATCCAGCGAACGTACAATTCGCGGTACGCATTGTTTTGCAGGGCTCTGTTACCCTGGTAGTTCCACAAAAAGAATCCACCAATGTCGGCATTCCAGTATGGATTTCCCGTCATGGCAAAATTAAGAGCAGCAGGCACTTGTTTTTGCAGGGTTTCCCAGCTCGACACAATGTCGCCCGACCAGGTATTGGCGCCATAGCGTTGCTGACCGGCAAAAGCCGAACGGGTCAGGATGAACACGCGTTTGTCTGACGTGGTAGCCCGCTGATGTTCGTAAACGCCCCGCACATGTTGCAGCGGAAAGGCATTGATAACCGTGCGAAACGCACCCAGATGAGTGGGCTGATCAAAGTCTTTTTCTTTTACATTGATGTGATCGGGTTCCGACGAATCGAGCCACCAGCCATCAGTACCAAAGCTGAATACGCCTTTGTTCAGGTAGCTCCAGTAAATATCGCGGGCTTCCGGATTGTAAGGGTCATAGGGCTTTGTGTTCGCATTGGGTGGCCAGGTGTCGAAGTTGATCAGCATATTTTTCTGCTTGAATTCCTTGTACTGACTGGTAGCAGGAGCAAAACCCGGCCAGGCTACAATCATCAGATGAGCATTTTGAGCGTGAATTTTATCCACCATTTCTTTCGGGCGGGGAAACACCGCCGGTGCAAAGCTCATGCTGTTCCACGAGCTGTCGGCTCCCCAGTATTGCCAGTCCTGAATAACGCCATCGAGCGGCACTTTCAAGCTGCGGTATTTATCTACCACGCCCACCAACTCATCCTGCGTTTTGTAGCGTTCGCGCGATTGCAGATAGCCAAATCCCCACAAGGGAATCATCGGCACCTGACCTGTCAAGTCGCGCATTTGTGCCACCACACCATTGGCATCGCCACCATACATAAAGTAATAATCGGTACAGTCGCCCAACGACTCGAAGGACGTTTCCTGTACATTGTCGGTAAAGAGTGTCGATGCGTAACTATCCCAAAACAATCCGTAGCCTTTTATCGACTGAAAAAAAGGAATGCACACGCGGGTATTTCCATTTTCAAGGTTGTTGCGCTGGTAGCGTTGGTTGAGTCGGCCGTTTTGTTGCTGACCAAGCCCGTAGATGGGCTCGTCTTTCTCCAGCAAAAAAGCCTGCCGGGTGAGGTAGGTATTACGCTGTCCGTCGTGTGAGGGGGTAAACTGGATGCCAAGCGCTTTCTCGGTGAGCAGCATTTGTCCGTTCAGCGTGGAAAAACTGATTTTGCCACTGCTCAAATCGGCAGTCACCAGCAATTTGTTGCTTTTCAGGCTGACAATATTGTTGCTGAACTGCTGTTCTACCGGGGTGTTTTCAGGCACCTTCACCACCGAGAGGCTTTCTTTGCGGTAGTTCGTACCTTCGGGCGACTTGGTGACGCGCACTATGCCGGATGAATAAAACTTAAGTTCAATGTTTACTGATTGAACCGTGGCTTTGAAGCCAGTGGAGGTGGATTGGTAGTTTTGCGCTGTGCTGTTCTGAAGTTGAAAAAATAGGGCAAGGATGATTCCGCTAACCGTCCTAAACCGGGTTCGTGAGTTTACCATATGCTGTAAATAATGTTATTAGATCCAGGGCAAAGATAATGATTCTATCCTCATTTACAGGGTGAATATTGTTGCTTATTAGTGTACTTTTAGTTATTCAGTATTTTCTCAGACTCTATCCTTTCTTGATCTTTCGATAATTGTCAGGCGAAATGCCCATGGTTTTTGAAAATATCCTGCTGAAATAAAAGGGGTCTTCGAAGCCAACGAGCTGACTGATTTGATTGATTTTCATATCGGTAAAGTCGATGTAGTGGCAGGCCTCCTGAATTTTGAGCTGAATAAAATAGTTGAGGGGAGAATGGCCGGTCTTTTGCTGAAAAAGAGCCGAAAAATGCGAAGCCGAAAAGCCAACATAATCAGCAATTTCTTTCAGTGTAAGTCGCTTGCGAATGTTTTCCCGCATAAAATGAATAGCTTCTTCTGCCACATCCCGCTGTCGCGAAAGGGAAGTTGCATCGCCACTGGCACGATACGAACTCAAATATCGCAGCGATCCGAAAAAATAAAACAGAGCGGTGGTGCTGTACTCCAGGTTGTTTCTGCTATAGCCGTTTTTCAGCGTGGCGAATATCTCATCAAAAAGCTTTAATCGTTCTTCAATTCGGGAATCTTTGTTGGTGGAGATCAGGAGCGGTTTCTCCAGCCCTCCGGCAAAAAAGGCGGCTTTATCGCCATCCATATGTATCCAATAGATAGTCCATGGATTTTGTGTACTGCTTCCATAACTATGGGTTTTCCCTTTGGGAAGAACAACCACCTGATTGCTAATGACCTTTTGTTTTGTAAGGTCGGTTTCTACCCAGCCTTCACCTTCCACGCAGTAGATCAGGATGAACTGTTTGGCTTCTTCCCTGGTTCTTTTCCTGAAATGGAAATTAGCATGCGGATAATAGCCAATGTCTGTGATGTATAACAGTCTTCCTAGCTCCGACTGCCGGTAGTCATCAACAATAGGTGCAGGCAGCACAATGGCTCTTTCGCCTAAAAAACCACTTTTGATTTTCGCCATGGATTGAGATAAAAATGAAATATACGATATTCATCTTCAAAAATAGTAATATAATCCATGTGTTTCGTAAAATCTTCTATTAATTATAAGCGGGATATCGCTTTACTTTGCAATATAAAACTTTAAATTCATACTGATGTATAAAATTAATAAGACTTATTTACTGGCGATATCGCTGGTGTCGGCCATGGGCGGACTGCTTTTTGGTTACGACTGGGTAGTAATCGGCGGTGCCAAGCTATTCTACGAACGCTATTTTGATATCACTACCAATGCAAGTTTGCAAGCATGGGCCATGAGTTGTGCGCTGATAGGCTGCGTGCTCGGCGCCGTCACTTCGGGCATGGTTAGCGACCGTTTTGGACGCAAAAAACCACTGTTACTTTCGGCTCTTTTGTTTACTGTGGCTTCAGCAGGTACAGGCATGGCCGAATCATACCCCATTTTTGTTGTATTCCGCATCATTGGCGGCGTGGGCATTGGGTTGGCATCGGCTCTCTCACCACTCTATATAGCCGAAGTAGCGCCTGCCGAAATGCGCGGACGCTTCGTTTCCATCAATCAGCTGACGATTGTGATTGGTATTCTGGCTGCTCAGTTGATCAATATGCTGATTGCCGACAAAGTACCCGCTGGTGCCAGCGATGATTTTATCCGCTTTTCGTGGAACGGTCAAACCGGATGGCGCTGGATGTTTTATGCCTGTGCCATGCCTTCGGCTCTGTTTCTTATCCTCACCTTTTTACTTCCCGAAAGTCCGCGTTGGCTTATGAAAGCCGGTATGGCGGCCAAAGCTGAACCCATCCTGGCCAAAATCGGAGGTAGTACTTATGCACAGGACGAAATGCGAAATATTGAATCCACGCTCGATGACGCACACGAAAAAACAGATTATAAATCTCTGTTTAGCCTATCATTTCTGCCAATATTGTTTATCGGACTTGTGATTGCTGTGTTTCAACAATGGTGCGGCATCAATACGGTATTCAATTATGCCGAGGAAATCTTCAGCGCAGCGGGCTATGGTGTGAGTGATACGCTATTTAACATTGTAATAACAGGAACCGTCAATCTGATTTTCACCATCGTGGCCATGTTCACGGTGGATAAATGGGGACGTAAAAAGCTGATGATGCTCGGAGCAGCGGGATTGGCAATTACCTATGTTCTATTGGGTTCTGCTTATTATTTCCATATCCAGGGGGTTGCTGTGCTTGTGTTGGTGGTATTGGCTATCGGTATTTATGCTATGTCGCTGGCGCCTATCACATGGGTAATACTTTCTGAGATTTTCCCCAATCGCATCCGCGGAGCAGCCATGTCGTTGGCTACACTCGCTTTGTGGGTAGCTTGCTTTATTCTCACTTACACATTCCCTATTTTAAATAAGATGAATGGTGCCGCTGGTACTTTCTGGATTTATGCCGCAATTTGTTTTGCAGGATTCCTGTTTATCCTAAAAACATTGCCCGAAACCAAAGGGAAAACATTGGAAGAGATTGAAAAAGAATTAATTAAATAGCCACGCCCACTGAAAGAGAATAAAAGAAGGCTTCCAACTCATAAAGAGAGCAAAGAACAAAGTCGCTAATCTATGAACTGACGATACGTTGGTATACCAGTTGAAATATGTACAAAGTATTTGATATGAAAAATTCAGAACAAGAAAGACAAAACAATGCTAACGCCACTTCCCCCTTAAAGGTTGAGGGTAGTGTTTTGGCATGGCACGAAGATGTTACCATCCCAACTTACGAAATCGGCAAAGCCGAGAAAAATCCTATCTTTTTGGAAAAACGTGTTTATCAGGGAAGTAGCGGAGTGGTGTATCCCTATCCGGTAGTGGAAAAAATTGAAGACGAAAAGCATGATAAGGTATACAAAGCTGTTTTTCTGGAAAATGAATATATCAAGTTGATGATTTTGCCCGAGCTGGGTGGACGTGTGCAGATGGCTTACGACAAAATCAAACAACGCCATTTTATCTATTACAATCAGGTGGTGAAACCTGCTTTGGTAGGACTTACCGGTCCCTGGATTTCTGGTGGTATTGAGTTCAACTGGCCACAACACCACCGGCCAAGCACTTTTTTGCCTGTGGATCATACCATTGAGAATAATGCCGATGGTAGCGTGACTGTTTGGGTGAGCGAAAACGAAAAAATGTTCCACCAAAAAGGAATGGCCGGATTTACCCTACATCCTGGAAAAGCGTATCTGGAAATAAAAGGTAAACTTTACAATCCAACGCCCGTTCCGCAAACATTTCTGTGGTGGGCAAACCCTGCCGTAGCCGTTAATGAGCATTATCAGTCTGTTTTTCCGCCTGATGTTCATGCTGTTTTCGATCATGGGAAACGCGATGTTTCCACTTTCCCCATTGCCACCGGAACGTATTATAAAATTGATTATTCGGCAGGTGTGGATATTTCTAACTATAAGAATATTCCTGTACCAACTTCGTATATGGCTATCAATTCGGAGTTTAACTTCGTGGGTGGTTACGAAAACGATACACAGGCAGGTGTGCTCCACGTAGCAAATCACCATATCTCGCCGGGTAAAAAGCAGTGGACTTGGGGAAATGGCGATTTCGGTAAAGCATGGGACCGCAATCTGACCGATGAAGATGGTCCGTATATTGAGTTGATGGCCGGCGTTTATACCGACAATCAGCCGGATTTTACATGGATGCAACCCTATGAAGAAAAGACATTTACGCAATATTTTTTGCCGTATCGCGAACTGGGCGTGGTGAAGAATGCTTCGCAGGACTTGTTGCTCAATCTTGATAAAGTAGGTGATAAAGCAATTGTAAAAGTGTTTGCTACCAGTTTGCAAAAGAACGCCCGCATTGTGTTGGGATCGTTTCTTGACGAAACGCTGGATTTATCGCCCGAGCAGGTATTCGAACGCGAAATAAAAATTGGTGATGTGTCATTTACGGAGTTGGAACTGGTTGTGTATGCTTCCAATGGTCGCGAGCTACTTGCTATCCGAAGTGAAAAAGCAGATCGCCCTGCCGCCGAAGCCGCCAAAGCAGCTTTGTCGCCCGAAGAAACACCTACCTGCGAGCAGTTGTACCTCACCGGCTTGCATTTGGAACAATACCGCCATGCCACTTATGTAGCCACCGATTACTATCAGGAGGCTTTGCGCCGCGATCCGTCAGATGTTCGCAACAACAACGCCATGGGGCTTTGGCTGTTGCGACGTGGAAAAATCGCCGAATCAGAGCAATATTTTCAAAGGGCTATTGATACCCAATTGCAACGCAACCCGAACCCTTATGATGGGGAACCACGCTACAACCTCGGTCTGGCTTTGCAGTATCAGGGCAAAACGAAAGAAGCTTACGATGCCTTTTACAAATCGTGTTGGAATGCAGCCATGCAGGATGCTGGCTACTTTGGTTGTGCACAAATTTCCTGCGTGAATGATAACCTGACGGAGGCATTGTACGAAGTAGATAAATCGCTAGTTCGCAATTGGCATAACCACAAAGCACGTGTATTGAAAACGGCTATCCTTCGTAAATTGGGTCGTGAGCAGGAAGCATTGGCACTGATTGAAGATTCGTTGAAAATCGATCTGTTCAATTTTGGTTGTCGTTTCGAAAAATACTTACTGACAAGCGCAAGCGTTATTTTGAACGAAATGCAGCAATTGATGCACGGCGAAATTCACACCTACGAGGTAGTGGCGCTCGATTATATCGCTGCCGGCATGTACGATGAAGCAATTCGTTTGCTCGAAGAAGGAATTAAAGTCTGCCAAACCACCCCGATGACTTACTATTATATGGGCTGGGCGCAACATAAAGCCGGATATGAAAGCAAAACTGTTTTCGAAAATGCAGCCAAACATGCGCCGGAGTTCTGCTTCCCGAATCGTTTGGAAGCTATTCTGGCATTGGAATGCGCACAAAAACTGAATCAAACAGATGCAAAAGCACCTTATTATTTAGGGAATTTATGGTACGACAAACGTCAGTATACCGAAGCCATTGCCTGTTGGGAGAAATCAATTGAAATTGATGATAAATTTCCTACAGTATTACGCAACCTGGCATTGGCCTATTTCAATAAACTGCAACAGGAAGAAAAGTCATTGGAATATCTGGAAAAAGCATTTGCGCTGGACACTACCGATGCACGCATCCTGATGGAACTCGATCAGTTGTACAAACGTCTTTGCCGCCCACATGCTGAACGGTTAGCATTTCTGGATAAATACTTCAATCTGGTGGAACAGCGCGATGATGTGTATCTGGAATATGTAACTCTGAATAATCAATTGGGAAATCATGCGAAAGCGATTGAGCTGATTGATAACCGCATTTTCCACCCTTGGGAAGGTGGCGAAGGGAAAGTACCTGCACAATTTCAGTTGGCAAGGGTGGAACTGGCCAAACAATTTATTGCTCAGAACGAATACGAAAAAGCCATTCAACTATTGAACGAATGTCTGGAGTATCCTCATAATCTGGGCGAAGGAAAGTTACACGGAGCACAGGAAAACGATTTTTATTATTGGTTAGGATGTGCTTACGAAGGTTTGGGGCAAATGGATAAAGCCCGCAACTATTGGGAGCTGGCCAAAGATGGCAACACAGAACCTGCCGCAGCTATATTCTACAACGACCAAAAACCCGATAAAATTTTCTATCAGGGATTGGCATTACTGAAACTGGGATTACCTGCTGAAGCCAATACCCGCTTCGACAAACTAATTGCCTTTGGCGAAAAGCATTTGAATGAAACGATTAAGTTGGATTACTTTGCAGTATCTTTGCCCGATTTGTTGATTTGGGAAGACGACCTTACTTACCGAAACAAAATCCATTGTCATTATATGCTTGGGTTAGGTTTTTTGGGAACGGGTAAGACTGACAAAGCAAAATTCCATTTGCTGGAAGCGGCTCAAATGGATGTGAATCATCAGGGTGTGCAGGTGCATTTGCCATTCAAATAAATAGCTTGAAAATGAAATTTAAACTTCAAACTCTTATCTTGATCCTATTGCTGGCATCATCAGCCATGACAGCACAACACATTCATCAAGTTGACGTTACCAAAGTACGTACCGACGTAAAACGCGGTCATCTGGATCTGGGCGGACGGAGCATAAATGGCGATAGCATTGCCGTGAACAGTTTTTATCTGGAACGCAACGGCAAACCATTTATTCCCGTTATCGGCGAATTTCATTTTAGCCGCTATCCGCATCAGTATTGGGACGAAGAAATCAAAAAGATAAAAGCCGGGGGCGTTACGGTAATTGCCACTTATGTATTCTGGAATCTTCACGAAGCTAAAGAAGGCAAATTTGACTGGAGCGGCGATTTGGATGTGAGGACATTTACAGAACTGTGTGCAAAAAATGGCATTGAAGTGCTTATGCGCATAGGGCCTTTTGCACATGGCGAAATGCGCAACGGAGGATTGCCCGACTGGCTCTACGGACGACCCATCGAAGTCCGCACCAACGATCCGGCTTACCTGAAATACGTTAGTAAGTTTTACACTGAAATTGGCAAACAACTCACGGGACTGATGTTTAAAGACGGTGGCCCTGTAGTTGGGGTGCAGATTGAAAACGAATACCAGCATTCGGCGGCACCCTGGGCGTTTGGCTACCAGGATGCACCGCGCGAACGCACTGTAGGTCGCCGCGACAACAAAATTACGCAGGATGGCGTGGGCATTAATGCCGCCGTAAATGAATTTGCCAACGTGGGCCGCGACCACATGAAGACCCTGAAAGCTATGGCCCAAAAAGCTGGATTGATAGCACCTGTCTACACCGCCACCGGCTGGGGACGGGCTACCATTGTGGAAAAAGGAAGCATTCCCGTGATGGCGGGCTACGCCTTTCCGTTTTGGTCGGCAGCCAACAGTCCGTCGCCTTTTTATTTGTACAAAGACATTCAGCAAAAGCCGGATTATTCGCCCGTGAGCTACGATGTAAACCTCTATCCGTCCATGGCGGCAGAGTTGGGCACCGGTATGGCTGTGACCTACGATCGCCGTCCGCATGTGCCGGGCGAAAGCTTTCTTCCGATGATGGTACGTACCATTGGGAGCGGCAGCAACGGACTGGGATTTTATATGTATCACGGAGGCACCACGCCTTCGGTGGGCAATCTTTTCATGTCCGAAGGTTGGGGGTTGAACAACAAATCGTATGACTATCAGGCTCCTATCGGTGAGTTTGGCAAAGCTGGCAGCGGATTTTACGGGCTGAAACTCATCAATTATTTTCTGTACAATTATGGAACTGATCTGGCACCGCTCTATCCTGTAATTCCGGCAGGCAACGACAGTATCAAAGCCAGCAATCTGCAAACCCTGCGGTATGCCGTGCGGAGCAATGGCGAAAAAGGCTACCTGTTCATGCACAATTACCAGGACCATTTGCAAACAGTGGATCTCAAGAATCAGAAAATAGAAATCAGCACAAAAGCCGGAGTGATTTCGTTCCCCACATCGGGAAGTTTCGAGCTGAAAGCCGGAACATCCGCTATTTTCCCGTTCAATGCCAATTACGACGATGTAGCTGTGCAAATGGCTACCGTGCAACCCTATTGCCGCTTTGTAAACAACGGCCGCATCTATCACGTAATGATTTCGGTGGAGGGTATTCAGCCTGAAATGCTGCTGAAAGGGAAAACAACGGTGGCGGGAACGGGATTCAAAAAATCGACGCGCGACGGAAATACCTTCCTGCAGTTTGTACCCAACCGGATGTGCGAACTCAAAATAGGAAAATGCACGTTTCTGATTTTGCCAAGGCGGAATGCGATGAATGCCAGTGTGGCTGGTACAGCTAATCAGCACCTGATTATTAGCAATGCAATGGTTCTGAACAACGGCGACCAACTGAGCCTGCTCACCACCAGAACCGATTCTATCGGTCTGACCATTTATCCGGCGGCGGCCGCTCCCACCCTTCCCAGCGGTTCGGTACGCAAAATAACCACTGAACTAAAGAGCGTCAGCCAGTGGCAGCTGACAATACCTGCAACGCAGCCCGACATTCAGCTCACGCAGGCCGATGATCGTCATTTTGTGTTGAAAGCTGCCAGCATGGATTGGTCGAAAGTAAATGATGTGTTTGTAACTTTTGATTACCGTGGCGACCGTGCCGGCTGTATGATGAATGGCGAACTGCAAACCGACCATTTGTACACCAGTGCGCCATGGACTGTCGGACTAAAGCGATATGCCGAAGCTCTGAAAACCAGCGAAATGTTTTTCTATTTCCTACCCATGGCAAAAGATGCCCCTTATCTGAGCTATCTGAACAAGAATGTAGTGCCCGATTTTGGCAACAAAAAAGAATTTCTGGAAATAAAAAAGCCACGGATTGAGGCAGAATATAAAATTGATTTGCAGATAAAATAGAATCAAAAATTATCTTCTACTACATGATTGCCAAAAAGAGAGACCAACTCATAACGAGTTGGTCTCTCTCTTTAAAGGTATACTAATTATGCAGTACCCCCTTAAAACACGAATGGTAGCTTAGTCTCACGACTATCTACCAATCTTTTTGTTAACCTTAAATCTAATACTATGAAAAAATCACGATGCAAAGATAAAGCGTATTTTCTACACTTGCAAGCGTTCGGAATAAAAATTACCGAAAAAGTCTGCTTTATAACATACTTTTACTATTTACTCCTCTTTGTAAGGATTTATTAATGTTTGATCGGATTCTCGACATCAGAAAAAACCTTTTGCCATCTCATTTTTAAACCATTGTATAAACAACAAGATGGTCAAAAGAATTCTGATAGTGCATAATTACAGCCTTTGAACTCAGTTACAAAGCATAAAAACAGTCTGAACTTTTGAAAATAAAACAGCAAAATCAGAATCAACCGATTATAAAATAAAAATTCCCGAAAAGCATTTGCCTCCGGGAATTTTCAATAAAAGCAACATTCAGAAACGTCACCCCTATAAAAGACGAAAGGTAGCTTTGTCTCCCGACAATCTACCAATCTTTTTTGTTAACCTTAAATCTAATACTATGAAAAAATCACGATGCAAAGATAAAGCGTATTTTCTACACTTGCAAGCATTCGGAATAAAAATTACCGAAAAATACTGCTTTATAACATATTTTTACTGATCAGCCGTATTTTTAGTACTTTATTAGTATTTGTTTAGACAAAAAGAAGAAATATTGGTGCCAAAATGGTCATATCGTGTCCATTGCCAAAATACGTTAGCATCCCTCTGTTTTTTTCAACGAGACATTTCATTCCATAATGGTTTTGCTATTTTTGCACCTGCCAATCCATTATCAGAAATAATATGTTTTCATCCGAAATACTGCCCGAACTGCAACAACGCTGGAAAGCCCTGCAAAACGAAATGCAAAAACTGGGGGCCGATGGCTGCCTGGTGAGTGTCAACGTCAACCTGTTTTACTTAACCGACCGTGTATTAATTGGATATCTTTATATCCCCGGTGAAGGTGAAGGCGAACCCTCACTTTTCGTGAAACGACCCAGCGGAATAAGCGGGCGTAATGTGCATTATATCCGCAAACCGGAGCAAATAGCTGAAATTCTTATCGCTCAGCAACATCCGCTACCCAAAACACTTTTGTTGGAACTGGACGAGTTGCCCTACAACGACATCGTGCGCCTTCAATCCATATTCCAACCTACACAATTATTGAATGCCACTACATTGATCCGCCAACTCCGCTCTGTGAAATCGGCCTATGAAACCGAATTGATGCGCCACTCGGGCCAACTTCATGCAGCCTGCTATGCAGAAGTGCCCGGACTTTACCGCAAAGGCATGACTGATCTGGATTTCTCCATCGAAATAGAAAGGCTTTTCCGCAAGCGGGGAGCTACCGGCTACTTTCGGGTATTCGGCCAGAGCATGGAGATTTTCATGGGAAGCGTGATCGCCGGAAGCAATGCCGACAATGTGTCGCCCTACGACTTTGCCATGGGAGGCGGAGGTACACATAAATCATTGCCGGTCAGCGCTAACGGAACTGTCATATCGGAAGGTTGCACCGTAATGGTAGATATGGGTGGCACATTTACCGGTTACATTTCGGATATGACCCGCGTGTTTTCGGTAGGCAAAGTGAGCGATTTGGCTTACAAAGCTCACGAAACGGCATTGGAAATTCAAAGCGATATTGAAGCAATTGCAAAACCCGGAATTGCTACAGCAGAGTTATACAATCAAGCTTTCGAAAAAGTAAAACGATACGACCTTCTGCCCTACTTCATGGGTTACAGTCAGCAGGCCGGATTTATCGGCCATGGCATCGGCATCCAAATCAACGAATCGCCGGTGCTTGCTCCCCGATCGAAAGATATTTTGCAGGAAGGACATATATTTGCACTCGAACCCAAGTTTGTTATTCCCGGTGTAGGTGCCGTAGGGGTCGAAAATTCATTTGCGGTACATCAGTCGGGTATCGAAAAGCTGACTGTGTTGGATGAGTCAATCATCCAGCTGAAAGATCATTGACCTCATAAACCAATCATTAAGTAAAAAAAATAATCCGGCTGATAAATCCGAAATACTTCTGAAATATTCGCAGAAATAAAGGCATTACGGATGGATAAAATCAAAATAAATTTCAGATGATTAGATAATTACAGATATTATGCTTACCTTTGATGCGAAAATTGAAAAATAAGTCCGGGTCATTCACTATTCAATCCACGTTCATACCCATTGATTAGGATACACAATAGAGGTCATTTCTCTGCCTTCACTTCAATCAATATTAAAAATTTAATCCTAATTTCAAAAATGAACATTTTTGTAGCCAAATTGAGCTTCAACGTAAACGATGAAGACCTGAATGTATTATTTGCAGAGTACGGTGAAGTAAGCTCTGCCCGTGTAGTAACCGATAAAATCACAAGACGTTCGAAAGGATACGGTTTTGTTGAAATGCCAGATGATGCAGCAGCACAAAAAGCAATTAGCGAACTGAACGAATGCGAATTTGATGGCCGCGTAATCGCAGTATCAGAAGCTCGTCCACGCGAAGAACGTCCTGCAGGTGACCGTCGTCCATCAGGTGGTGGATATGGTAGCAACCGTGGTGGTGGTTACGGCGGAGGCAATTCCAGAAGATATTAATCCCCGGAATAATCCAATACAAAAAATGCCTTTATTTCTATAAGGGCATTTTTTTTGCATTACTCAAACCTGTATACCACGATACAGTCAGATTTCATTCAGAATAGCTCTACAGCAGACAAGGACAGGAATACTACAAACTTCCTGCACACAATCACGATCAAAAAAATCCCTCTTGTGGCAGCCCTGACGAGTGGCAGCATTCCCCATTTTATCCATCCATTAAAAAAAAACTTCAGCAATAATTTATGGCGAAACCAATAGCATCCAATAAACGTGACAATGAAAAAAAGAAACAGGAAAAAAGACTTGAAAAACAAAAGAAAAAAGACGAGCGCAAACAAAGCGGTACCAATAGCTTTGATGAAATGATCGCTTATGTGGATGAGCATGGTCGCCTGACTTCCATTCCTCCCGACCAACAAGAACGAGGCACTATCAGCAATGAAGCACCTGCTATTCAGACGCCTAAAAAAGAATACACTCCGAACAAAGGTAGAGTAGAACACATGAACGACGAAAAAGGATATGGTTTTATCAAAGAGTCTGGTTCTACCAACAAATACTTCTTCCATTTCAGCACACTTGACATTGTAGTAAAAGTAGGAGATGCAGTATTTTTCGATCTTGAACGCGGAAAGAAAGGAATGAACGCTATCAACATCCGCACCGAAGCATAACTTCAACTTCTCTCATCCATTTCACTCAGAGCCGCCAAACACAACATGGCGTAGCTCTTGAGGAAAATGGCCAGCCCAAAGGGCATCTATTCACCTCTTTGCCAACACATTCTCAGCGCCCCAAATTTCCAGCGCATTAAACACTGACGAAAGGCTACGACCCAATTCTGTCAGGGAGTATTCTACGCGTGGGGGAATTTCTTTAAACTCTTCGCGTTTAATCAGACCATCGGCTTCCAGTTCTTTGAGCTGTTCTGTGAGCACTTTACGGGAAATATCGGGAATGCGTACCGCTATTTCGCCAAAGCGACGGGTACCGTTGGTGAGCGAATACAAAATGATGGTTTTCCATTTACCTCCTATCAATTCGAGGGTAGCTGTGACCGGACATTGGGTCGGAATATTGGTTTTTGCCATATTAGTTACTTTTATGTTACTGCTATTTTCAATGTTACCACCTGGTAACCTGTTTCGAATATAAACTATTGTTAGTTACTTTGCGTAACAAAAGTAAGGATAATTCCTGAGAGTTGATTTAGAGCAAAGAAAATATTACGATAAATCTTAGTAGACACTCTGATCTTTCATCACTTTCAATTTGTTTTATTCTCGCTTCTGTAAAACATCAACAACATAAGAGTTTATATAAAAATTTAAAAAGAGGAAACAAGTTATGAAAATTGCAGTAACAGGCGCGACCGGCCAATTGGGTCGTTTGGTAATTGAGAGTTTAAAAACAAAAGTAAGTGCCGACAGCATCGTTGCGTTGGTACGTAATCCTGAAAAAGCAGCTGACCTGGGCGTAGAAGCTCGTGCCTTCGACTATGAAGCGCCAGAAGCATCGGCATTGGCTGGAATTGACAAGTTATTGCTGATCTCGGGCAATGAAATCGGACAACGTGCCCGTCAGCACACCAATGTAATCGAAGCAGCCAAAGCCGCCGGGTTGAAAGAAATTGTGTACACCAGCTTGCTGAAAGCCGACACTTCTTCCTTGTCCCTGGCACCTGAACACGTAGCTACCGAGGAAGCGATCAAGGCTTCGGGCATCAGCTACACCATTTTGCGCAACGGATGGTACACCGAAAACTACACCGGCTCGGTAAAAGGAGCAGTAGGTGCAGGTGCATTTATCGGTAGCGCCGGCGAAGGCAAAATTGCATCGGCAGCCCGCGTGGACTTTGCAGAAGCTGCTGCCGTAGTACTTACCAGCGATCAATATGTGGGACAAACCCTGGAACTATCAGGCGACAGCGCGTATACGTTGGCTGAGCTTGCCGCTGAAATTTCGGCACAGACAGGCAAAACCATTCCTTACAGCAACCTTCCGGAAGCTGAATATGCTAAGATTTTGGCCAGCTTCGGTATTCCTGAAGGTTTTGCACAAGCCATCGCCGGATGGGATGTAAGTGCATCGCAAGGTGATTTGTATGATGATGCCAAAGTATTGTCTACTTTGATTGGCCGTCCAACGACTCCACTTTCAAAAGTGGTGGCTGATGCATTAGCTGGTTAAGACTAACCCTTTGAAGAATAGAATGGAGGATAACCTGATAGGCTATCCTCCATTTTTTATTTCAACGCTTTGTACCTGAACTTCTCAAAACGAACACTTCCCTCGCCAATGGCACAAAGCCCCAGACGCAGACTCATAAATCCGCTCAACACATTGTGGTGCATGCCCGATACTTCCAGTGAGTTTTCAATCTTGGTCCATTGCTGCCCATCGAGACTGTAATATAGATCCACAGTATTTTCTTTTTTCAGAATGCGCAGGAAAGTATGATTTTCCACCACATTCTTCACCGTAGGAAATTGCCAGCCCCGAAGATTGGCCAATATATTCTTTCCATCCGTCAGAATGCCCGACGAAGCCTGCGCATTGTAAAACAGCACCAAACCACCAATGGCCTTCCCGGTAGTTGTGATCTCCACATCGGCAATATAGGAATGCGACGACGGTATGCACAACATCGGCGAGCAATTGGCAATGGAACTGCCTTGTGCTTTTACGGTCAGCCCTTTTCTCTCCAGGCTGTAACGATCGGGCTTGCATTCGCCAAAGAATTTCCATTGAGGCTGAAGTTCTTTCCCTGCGAAATCATCGTTCAGGGTATAGAACTGAGCCGTTTTGTCCCAAACGGTTTTAATCACCGCTTTCGAGAGGTCGGTGTTGGAAGGAAGTCGGTACCAACCATCTTTGGTCCACTCCACGGGCAACATCAGTGTTTGACGTCCCATATTGTAATAGCCGTTTTCATAGCCGTGAAACACGATCCACGATTTGCCCTGCGCATCATCAAGCACAGTACCGTGACCTAGGGAACACCATTGCTGCTTGTTATCTCTGGCACGAATAATGGGATTGTAAGGCGAATTTTCCCACGGGCCCAGTGGCGATTTAGAACGGGCAGAGATAATCATATGTCCCGTAGCAGGGCCGGCCGTACCGCCTTCGGCCACGGTGAGGTAATAATATTCACCGTGCTTCATCAACTTGGGGCCTTCCATGCAAAAACATTCGATGGACCAGTCGCGCGGAATCGTCCAGCCATCGTACACATGTTTGGGATCGCCGGTAACCGACAGCCCATCGTCCGACAGCGGTACATAGGCTCCACTGCTAAAGTACAGGTAGCGTTTGCCCTGCGCATCGGCCACATGCCCGGGATCGATAAAGCCCACTTTCAAATCGATAGGGTCGCTCCAGGGACCGTTGATGGAAGGTGCCCACACCACATAGTTGGTATTGTTGGCCGGAAAATAGATGTAGTATTTGTCTTTGTACTTTACCAGATCGGGCGCCCATACCGAGCCCACGTATGTGTGCAATGCCGCAGTAACCGGTTGCCAGTGAACCAAATCGCTGGAATGCCAGATTTGCAAACCGGGATTATATTCGAAAGAAGAATGAACAATGTAATAATCCTTACCGTCCCTCAGAATACTTGGATCGGGATAATCGCCTGCAAATAGCGGATTGCGGTAACTGCCCTGTGGGGCGGTGGGTTGTTGGGAATAACCCCAAAAGCTTAGCAGCAGTAGCAGCAAGTTCAAAAACGATTTTTTCATGATTGGATTCAATGTATTTTTATGGAGACAAAGATAACCAATCAAGGATACAGCGATAGGGTTCGTATCATTCCTGAATGGGGTGAAAATTGATATATTTATTTTGAATACCTCTTCCCATCCCCCCTTCCCCCACATTTAAAAAAAATCACCCCAACTCTTTGCTTATCGAAAATTTCATGTAATTTTACGACCGATATCTGATAACCAACTGACTGGCAACAAGCAGACTGCCAGTCGGAACACATGTTTACCTTACTTACACTACTTACTACTATGAATCTGGAATCGGTTTGTTTGGTTTGTCTTGTTGCGCTCTTTGTTCTTTTTCTCCGGCATTATCAACATGCCCGGAGCTACGCAGCGTTTATCCGGCCATTGTCGGTATTTTATCTGCTCCTGTTTTTGTGGATGTTCTATAATTGGACCATCTATCATGCTCTAAGGTCGTACAGCCATTCCATCTATATGTGGCTACTTCCTCTCGATTTGTGCATTGCCTCCTGGGTACATCCGGTTTTGTATTATTACATCTATCGGCTATTGAGTCCTTCGCTGCCGACTACCCGCCAACTAATCCGGCACAGCTTTTATCCGGCACTCGCCACCACTTGCATGCTGTATTTTATTTTCCAATCGCCCAAAGCCAGAGAACTTTCCTTCCTATCCGACTGCTTCGATCGTCCTCCGCTGGTGTGCCTGTTGCGCATCGGATTGTGCCTTCAAACAATTATTTATTGCCTCCTGATCCGCCAACTCATGCGCAGTCTGCGCCCGCAACAGTTTCAGCTAAGTATACAAGGAACTAAAATCAATGTCCGCTGGATATGGGTGTTCATCATTCCGGGGATGATCAGCGTAGTAGGTCATGGGCTGTTTTGCTTCCTTCACCAGTCGTCCATCCTTCATTTGCAGGTGCGGATCATCCTTTTTTGTGGATGGGTGCTGTGGTTGCTTTCGCAGAGCATCAGCATCACCGGCTACCCTGCACTGGTTCCGTTTATCAACCCCAACAGCAAAGTGAAAATGGACAAGAAAATTTCGTCGTCCGAAGCTTCCCTGATCATGGAGCAACTGCGCGAAGTGGTGGAAACCGAAAAACTATACCTCAACCCCAAATGTTCCCTGGACTTATTGGCCTCCAAAGTAGGGATCAGTCGCAACGACTTGTCGCACATACTCAACCACTATGGCGAAAATGGACATGCCGACTTTATACACAACTACCGTATACAACACTCGTTGGAACAAATTCACCAACAAGCCTACCATCATCACACCATCGAAACCATAGGCCTAACCAGCGGATTTGCCTCCTCAGCTACATTCAATCGCGAATTCAAAAAACGACAAGGCGTTTTGCCCGGAGAATATATTCGGGCACATAGGCAAGGGGATCAGACCTCCCTAACCCCTCCACAGGAGGGGAACTGCTAAAGCATCAAGCTGGCAGAAATAAAAGAACTGACCATTAATCCAATCGCACAAATACAAAACCTAATAAACGAGCCAAACTCCCGAACTCAGCACTCCCTCTCCTCGAGGAGAGGGCTGGGGAGAGGTCTCTTTATTTCACCTCATTCTCTAATCTTTTTGTGTATCTAAGTGTGCCAAAAGCCCTGCGTCCCAAAAGGCGGAACCTGAATCTATAGTATTTCTTTATAAGAGATTCTATTCCAATTTCAAACAGACTTCGGTTAAACACTTTAAATTCCTCGTGTGATTTCTCAAAATAATCTTTCGAGCTGAAAATTTCTCCATTCTTTCCAATCAGTGTTGCCCGGCATTTCAATCCTCTGTTACTATAGATTTCTATGTCAAATACGGCTTGTTCAATAAAATCAGGTTCAAAACCAGCGTGTTTCGCCACTTTGTATATGATAGTGTCTAGTCCGGACACATTGCATAAAATTGCCTGGATTTCAAGCTCTTTAGGTGTGATTCTTTTGTTCAGTAAGTCAATATGAACATTTGTCACTTTTAATTCGACACAAGAGTTGACAATCCAATCACTCATGTATCCTTTCTCCCAATATCTTATTGGTGAGAAAAACGATTCCAGCAAATCATTAGGCAGGCCATTTAATAGTTTTCGTTTTGCCATTTCTTTTTTATAAGTCCCGTTAGCGACCAGCTGAAGATAAACCCGAAGTACCATCCCCAACCGCATCCAACTAATCAAAAACCAAAGTTAACGTGAATTCGACGGAAGGAATCATGTATTTTATTGATAATAAGGGGAGAAAACCTTTGATACTTATTCTACTAAGGGTTTTTCCTTTAAAGGAATAATCAGGTAAACAGAATAAGACCCTTAGTAGCCAATAGGATGTATCAAATCAATTTCCCTTATTGATATTCATGTACTTTTACTATGTGTTATATCGAACTCACGACAAATCGCATAACAACTACCCAAAACCTATTCTATGAGCCCAACCCCGAACCGAGCGCGAAGGTGTCCAATAAGTGTTTTTTTGAACGCAAATTCCGCAATCCCGATAGCTATCGGGATTGCGGAATTTGCGTTCTATTTCTCTTGTTGGCCAGCCCCCGGGGAGAGGGCGGACACACAGAAGCTCAATCCCCTTATTTCAAAGTCAAAGACCTGGCAATGGTTATTTCATGACTGATATAGCTACCGTAGGACTTATCGTAAGGATTCCAGTCATTGCGTACCGTTTCATACTCCCGCTTGAGTACTCCTGCCGTAGAGATCCATTCATAATAATATCGATAGGCCGAAGGCTCAATCATTTCAACTTTGTAGCACTCATATGACTTTCCATTGATCCACAAAGTATCTTTCCCAATCACCTGTTTGTATACATCCAGGTTATAATGCCATTTCATGTTTTCGGACAAAGTAGAGGGAAGCTCCCATAAGGGTGTTTTAAACAACCATACATCGGAGAAATCTGCCTTTGCTTTAAAGCGGGGTACCACTATCGATTGGATACGTTGAGCTCCACTGTCGATAATTTCTTCCGGACAACCGGAGAACTCATTGCGACTGTAACCATAAAATCTCAAGCCATCTGAAGTCTGCTTATAATAAAATGCTTTATAATCAACATTATATTTCTCAAAATATTGAGTTCGTAGCTGGCGCAACCGAATGCCGTTGATCACCGTATCCTTGGTTACCGTTACCACCTGAGGTTGAATGATATGTGATAACCTGCGGACTACACCCGTGCTATCATATTCTCTCATATAACTCGTACATTCATAACTCCACGTACTACCGATATGTATCGGATAAAAAACATTTGCAATTTCTTCCGTATGGTCGTTACAGGCGGCCAATACAAACAGAATTGAAATGAATAATAAATTTCTAATGCTCATTTTGTAGCGTCTATTTTCTTGTGTTTGATTTTCCTGATTCAACTCCCCGCTCCCCACAGCTTATGCCCCGGCGATACGACCAGGCGATGTACTTCTACTAGGTCAGTAACCTACGCTTGGCCGAACTTGTTAGCTATGATAGGATGAATAGAGGGAATTTCATTCTGCTATCCATACGATTTCTGGTTTACGTCGATTCAAATCTATGGATATCTATATCAACAATAGTTTTTGTTTTAAATAAGAACTCAATTGTCTTTAAATCATAGATCACTGAAGGAGTTGAATTTTCTTCATTTACATCAATGTATAATACCACTTCAAGAACGGATTCCAATCCCAATTGACTCTTTGCTTCATTTATCAATTCAATCTTCTCATAAAGCGGTTCTACTATCTCAGCCACTAATCTGTCGATATTCAGATATTCTGTTCCAATATCTGTCGAAAGCATCCATGACGAAAACTTATAAATTGGAATATATTTACCTTTATCTCCCTTTTGCCAGGAATCAGTCGGATGTATCCCAAGTATCTCAGTTACTTTTTGGGGATTAAAATCATCTCCTTTCAATGCAAAGTAAACCTGAGTTCTACAATCTCTCATTTCTTATTCATTTGATATTTCCAAAATATATAGTTTAAACATACCGTTGCATCCGCTGCACCGGATTTGCAATCCGTGACAATATATGAGCATTAGCCATTACTATAATTATACCTGTTTATGGCACAGGTCGCAGACCTGCGCCAGCGAGGGAAGGCCAACATTCGCTAATAGGTCCATTCTTTCTGATATTTCTCAATAAAATCCTTTAGTTCTTCTGCATCTTCCATTATAATTACTCTTCTATATTTATGATTGTCCAGTTTAATATCCAACAGTGTATTTTTAAACCTACGTTTTACTTTCATTGATTTTACGTTATCATAATATATCAAGCCATTTGTCGCCCTGAAAAGTGTACTAATAAAGAGTATCAGTGATAATATCACAAAAATGAACCACAACATGAAAAAAAATTCTTCATTTGCTCGGGCAAATTTATTCATATTTGAAAACCCCCATATAAAATAAAATCCGGTCGAAAGAAGTGACATGTATTTTTTTCTTTTTGCATCATCTTCAATGAAAATTCGATCTTCTACAAAAGATATTTGTCCCTTTCTTAGTCTAAATGTCTGTGTCATTATTTTTATGTTTACTCTATCTATATTTCCCGCTCCCCACAGCTTATGCCCCGACGGTTCACCCAAGCCCCTACCGAAGATAAATGTCGGCACAGTTTCGCGGGGCGTGGTGGACAGGGCTTTTATCTCGATATTTTATCGACTAAATACAAATCACCGGAATCAAAGCCGACACCCATGTATAATTTTTCTCTTTGTTTCGATATTGTAAATAATCCCAGTACTTTGTGTTGCGACTCCAATAGTTTAATCCGGTTTTCTTTAATAGTGTCCTGAATCAACAAACTTGTCAAACCAACATACACCAACACTTCATATTCTCCGGTGATCGTTATCTTGTCATTTTTCGATTCTTCGATTGTGACAAATTCAGAGAGGATAAAATAATTGTTTTTCGGAAAATAGTTAGTCTCACAAGCCCATTCTTCATCCTCTTCGGGTGAGATAGTTGACCCTGCCAAATAGCTTGCTATTTTTCCATTGTTATTGCCCGACAAAGTAACCAGACCAAAGTAAAAAGCTATTATATTTTGCGGAGCAGGGTTTTGCCTTAATGTTGTCAGCACCCAGTTTGTAAAATAACTCCTCACCCGATCAATATCCACTACAACCGTTGGCAAATCGTACTCCTTCAACAGTTGATTTATTTCATTGAGTCCCGTTTTCAAATCGGGTTTATTTCCAATTTGCCTCTTTAATAGACTATCAATTTCTTCAAAGTTCATTTCAATAAGATTAGCGGTAGTTTTTTATTTAAAAGAAATTCCGATATTCTTTTTGTACAGCAGACAAAATGCTTCATCTGCTTGTCCATATAGCTTTTCGAACCCTTCCAGTTCTCCCAGATACTCATTTAGTTGTTTGTTCCTCAAAGTCGTCTG
This sequence comes from Bacteroidota bacterium, assembly GCA_046051105.1. Classification (GTDB taxonomy): domain Bacteria; phylum Bacteroidota; class Bacteroidia; order Bacteroidales; family Paludibacteraceae; genus Paludibacter. Next base: position 5,038 of record JBJOOU010000173.1, on the reverse strand, counting down.
GCTGGAAAGTTCTTCTATTTTGAAAGCGAATTGACTGTTGTTAGGATTGGCTGTATGCAAAAACAGCGCATCGCTAGAGCTGTCAAAATCCAAAATAATCGTATATAGCTGAAAGTCTGCCCTTAATTGTTTTGTTTCGACTGAGAGTAAGTCAAAATGGCGAAATAGCTTGTCGAGATGAGGTTTTCTCCTTTTAAAACTATTGTTCCCATATCCGTACCAGTCAAAATGAATATGCCAATTATCAAACCATGTATTTGGGTCAGACAATTTCAGCCAAGTTATCTTGTCCAAATCATTTTGTACAGCTAATTTCTTATAATACTTTCTCAGGCCTCTGTGTCGTTTCATAAAGTCAGCTCATTTATTGTTTCTCCGTATTTTGTTGGAAATGCTCCGATGGTTCACCCAAGCCCCTACCGACGATATATGTCGGCACAGATTCGCTTGGTCGTAGTAGCAGCAGGACTCTGGCCTGCACAACTATGCATTTACTTACTCTTTTATCATCATTCAAATCCTATTGACGAATAATAGTTACCATGTCTTAGCATTGTAGTATCGGCAGGTGGAACTTACCGCTGTGCGGTGATGCCGACTTTTAGCTACGACCAAGCGATGTACTTCGACTAGCACAGAAACCTACGCTTAGCCGAACTTGTTAGCTAGGCTACGATGAACAGGGCGGGGCTGCGCCAAACGCCTGTTACCAGCTAGCATTTCTGTCACTTTGTCTGTCTCACTTTTTTAAAAATCCACTTATCAGATATCATTATCAACTTTACCTTCGACAATTCTATTATATAAATTTACAACATCTGTTGGTAGTTCTTGATTATTGTAGAAATTTTCTCCTGTTGGATTAAGGTCTTTGTCTATCATTAAGCGCAAGCATTCCACTATGATGTACCAAGCCATATCCTGTATTTTAAAATCCATAACGGGCTTTGCGGTGTATGGAAGTGCAGTAAATTTACCTAAATTATAATTCACAGTTGTCCAACGGCAAAAGTTTAATATGATTGGAACTATTTTAAAATTCGGGTCTTTATCTTTTTTCTCAAATGCTTTTTTAATCTCATGCTCATGAATATAGTCGGTTTTCATAAAACTTGGACTTACCATAAAACAAGCAATGTCGGCTTCCTCCAAATGTTTTTGAATTTCGTCATTCCAAACAGAGCCAGCTTCCAACTCACTGCAATACCAATGAGAAACTTTTCCGTCTCTCTGTAATGCTGAAAGATGTTCTATAAACTTGTTAACCAATCTAAGATCTTTCTTAGAATAAGAGATGAATATTTTTTTCATTTTCAGCGGGGAGTTTAAATACTTTTTGAATGAAGTTAAACGGTAATATTTCTTATTGAAGTGAAATATTGGATTTTGTTCTTTTTCGCTCTGACGAATAATGTCTAGTGGAATAAATTCTTCATGAGATTCATTAGGTACAAGCTTCTGGACGTTTATTCCTTCATTTATGGAATCAACATAATCTACAATTGCCCTAACAAACTTATCGTTTGTGCCATTTATCGCATAAATGTTAAGTGAAGCACATTTGCTTTTGTTGTTCCAAGGTTCAAACTTCACCATAATGATGTCGTTACTATTCTCGTCCTTTATGACAATGCCATTTTTCCAAAAATAAAATGAAGACTCATCACTTGTTTCGCTTAATGCTTTAGAACCGTAAGTATGAAAAAAGTCCAGTATTACGCTTTTATGAATAAACGTTTCGTATTTAAAGCGATAAACTGGTTTTTCAAATAGAGATTGAAATAGTTTGATGCCCTTGGGCGGATTTTGTGGTAAATAAAGAGGTGCAATAAAAGATTTTTTGTCTGCAATAGGATGTCTAAAAAGAATTTTGAAATGAAGCATTAGATTGATTACGTCTTGTACTTTATCACTAGATTCGTCTTCACCTATTGCAATTGCAATTTCATGCTCACTAATTGCTCCAGTCTTTTTATTAATAGAAAGAAGAATTTTATTTAAATCGTTCAGTATTTGACCTTGATTTAAAAATACTTTTTCCTTTAGTTCACTATTTTCTGGATAATAAAGACATAAACCAATGTCAGCTAAAAACGAGGCGAAAACTTTTGCATCTTCTGAAGAAAAAAGCACTTTTTCACTTTGTGTACTTGATGTTCCTTTTAATTCAGGCAAGTTTCTAATTATATCATTACAATAATTGAGAAAGTCGTCACTAGAGAAACTTTTACTGAATTGTTGTTTTTCGATGTCTTGTTTTATGTAGTGCCAAGTGCCAAGAAACTGTCGGCTTAATATTTCCAAACTGTCAAAAATGTCAAAAAGACTGTTTTTTGATATTTCAAGTCTCTCATTTTCATACAGTGAAATTTGTCCAAAATCGTATATCTTAGGATAATTAGTTCTTAGTTCTTCTTCATTAATAAAAATCTTTAATTTCTTAGAATCTACCTTATTTTGTAAAACCAATATATTCTCTTCTTCCTTTTCCTGTAAGGTTTCAGATACTTTGTTTACGGACGTAGTTACTGATTTTGTCCAATCAGTTTTATTTCTTAAAGATTCTTCAATCTGCTCGTCTCGTTCATCAAGAATCTTTGATATGGATTTCTCAATCTGAGATAACTTTCTTTTTTGTGTATGATACCTAATGGAATCAAGCCAATATTCAAGAGGAAAAGTCTCAATTTTTACATCTTTTTTTACACCATCGCTTTGTGTTTGTTTTATTTCTAATTCGTCAAAACAGTTGGATGCTCCATCCCACATTAACGTGTATGCTGTTCTGTTTGTAAAAAACAGATGATGGGTATCATGATAATACTCCTGACCACCGAAATCAAAAATTCTTACAGTATAATTTTTGCCACCTCTTTTAGCATTCCAAACTCCCAAAACCAACCAATGTGTTGTAGGTAGTGTTTTATCTACTTCTCCATTTTTTAGCCAATGAACAAAAGTCGATTTACCAACATTACTATTACCCACCATGATGAGTTTTATGTCGGCATTTGTAAAAGGTTGAATTTGAATATTCTTTTCAGCTTCAAGTTGCGTAAAATAAGCAATTACACTCTGCTTTCCCTTAGCGACAATTTCTGCTGGTGGAATTGATAGCGGATTTCTCCCAATGCTAATAGTTTTGCTTTCCCACTTGGAATCTTTAATACCAACCATACATATTAACTCTTTTATTGGAGTTAAATCAGTTATTTGATTTGAGTGCAAATCAACAGTTTGAATTGTTGTTGGGGCAGATAAAAATTTAATGCTTTTAAGCTGATTGTTGCTTAGATACAATTCTTTTAGCTTTGGAAACTTATCAATACTTGGGAAAGTATTGATTGTGTTGTTGTTTAAATAAAGTTTTGATACATTCGAAAGATTTGAAAGAGGTGTTAATGTTTCAATTTCATTATTACTCAAATTCAAAATGGATAACTTCTTTAAACTTGATAAAGGTTTTATATCGGTTATATGCCAATTTGAAAAATAGTATCTTGTTCTTCTTTTAGAATCTCTCCAATTACCACCAGCAATAAGTATTTCAATATTCTTTAAGTTTTCAATCTCTTTTGGAAATCCAAACAATATATTCGGTTCAAGTTTATTATTGCTTGTCCTTCGTACCCAACTTCCATCTTGATATTCACCCCATTCGTTACTAAGTATTAACGTTTCAAGGTGTGTATTTTGAAATAACTCTTTTATATCATTAAGGCTTGTTAAACCCAAGTTCCCTAAATCTAAAGTAGGGTTTTTAGTTTCAAAGTTCTCTCTTATTCGTTTTTTTGCTTCTTTTAGAGAAGAAGTATGTGAATTTATCAAAAGCTGTCTTAATACATAGGCTATTTGATTCATACCTTCATATTCTTTGAAATGAAAATCATGTATTGGCAGAAAGTACTCAACAAATGGAACAAGGTTTTTTAATGGATTTAGGTTTAGTTTTTTTGCATATTCATAATATCTAAATACAGGTGCAACGATAATTGTTGCCATACTTGAAAGTTTTTTCAGCTGTTCAATATCTTTTTGAGGAATAGAAAACTCTAACTTAAGTTCATACTCGCCTGTAATGTATAGAATAATGCTCTTGGTTTCCTTTAATTCAAAAGAATCCTTTGATTCAGAAAAAATATACGGAAAATCAAAATTTCCGTATTCTTTTATCTCAACTTCTACAAGTCCATATTCTGTTCGTATAAACCAAGCATGCCCATCAAATTTGTCCATGGGCAGCCTTTTTTCAGAGTGAATAAACTCATCTAATGCTCTTTTGAAAAATATCTTTCCGATTTCTCGGCTTCCTACTATGTATAAATTGCATTTTTTTATTTCCATGAGTGTTATTCAATTTTGTTTTTTGTTTGTCAGTTGATGTTTGCACTGTACACTTTACACTTGCCAAATCTATGTATGCGCCATATTATGGCGCACATATCACCTATATAATTCTAATCGTTTCTCACATCTCACCAATGAGAAAGATATGCGAAACAATCAGTTCCTTCCGCAAATATACGTTTTATTCTTAAACTTTAACCAGTAATATATAAAATATTTCGAAGAAATAATTGTCAGGGGTGGAGACAGTCAGGGGTTTAGCTGCGCAGGCGGTAAGTTGGGGGGAGTATGAAGCTTTTTGATGGGGCTGTTTGTGGAGGAAAGAGGCTTTTTCTGTATTTTTGGTCCCTCCGTAAGCGGGAAAAGAGGCGGTGCAGTCGGCTTTTTATTCACATTCACAGAAATCTACCGTCTTTTTTCCGGGAAAGTAGGCTGCTTTTATTTATAAGTAGGCTGCTTTTCGAAAAAAAGATGCGGTTTCTTTTTGCTCGACCGCATACTTTCGAACAAAAGAAGGGTTTTCTTTTTGCTCGACCGCATACTTTCGAATAAAAGAAGGGTATTCTTTTTCTTCGACCGCATACTTTCGAATAAAAGAAGGGGTTTCTTTTTCTTCGACCGCATACTTTCAAATAAAAGAAGGGTTTTCTTTTTGCTCGACCGCATACTTTCGAATAAAAGAAGGGTTTTC
>JBJOOU010000172.1:0-23670 GCA_046051105.1 Bacteroidota bacterium | reverse complement strand
TAACTTGTTGCAGTGGCAAAATAAAAATCTTCAAGAAAAATTAAAAATATACTCTGACACATGGGTAAAATTGGTGGCTTGATGAAAAAAAGAGGATGCCCTTTTGGGACACCCTCTTTTTATTGATAAATATTTTTTCGACCATATTGAATGAATTGTAGTCCTTCGTTTTTAGCGGGTACTTTATTTTTGCAGAAGGTATATTAGTACAAATAAAAATGAATAAAAAGGTATTCTCAATCATTCTGTTGTTTCTCGGAATTGTTGTTTCCGGTTACGGGGCTACGCCCGAAAAGTTACGCAAAGAACTCACCAATGGTGTCCCTATGTACGATACGCAGGGTAATGTAATTAATGCGCACGGTGGTGGTTTTCTGAAAATAGGCGAGTATTATTACTGGATAGGCGAAAACCGCAAAAACGGCGTGTTTGTTTCGTGCTATCGTTCCAAAGATTTGACCAACTGGGAATTTCGTGGCGATTTGCTGACCAGAACTTCGCACCCCGAGCTGGACAAAGCCAATATCGAGCGCCCCAAAGTGATTTACAACGACAAGACCGGCAAATTCGTGATGTGGATGCATTACGAGTACGGGCCGGATTACAGTTATGCCCGGGCAGCTGTGGCCGTGTCCGACGATATCGAAAAACCATTTACCTACGTAAAAAGCTTCCGTCCGTTTGGCAATATGTCGCGCGACTGCACTTTGTTCAAAGACGAGGATGGCACGGCTTACTTTTTCTCTTCGGCTCGCGAAAACTACGATATGATGCAATACCGCCTTTCCGACGATTATCTGGATGCAAAAGAGCAAGTAGCCACACTTTGGCCGGGCGGACATCGCGAAGCTCCGGCGCTGGTAAAACGCGGAGACTATTATTACATCATCACTTCGGGTTGCACCGGATGGGCACCCAATCAGGCAAAATATGCGTATGCAAAATCCATCACAGGTCCCTGGTCAGAGCTGATCAATCTGGGAAATGCCACCACTTTTGAGTCGCAATCTACCTACATTCTTCCCATTGAAGGAACAATATCCACCAGCTATTTATACGTTGGCGATCGTTGGGATGGAAAGCAGTATTTCAATTCTACCTATATCTTTTTACCTTTGACCTTCAAAGGCGAAAATAAACTGGAACTCAACTGGACACCGTCGGTAATTCCGGTAGTGAAAAGTGGAGAATTGATAACGGAACGCTAAATTTCGGTTTCAAAAAAGTGGAGATATCTACAACGCCTGTCTTTGTGGCAATCTCTAGCATTATCTTTGTTGCAGAACACATTTTTCAACTAAAATTAGATAGTTGGAAATTTTATCACATAGAGTCACAATAGTTTTCGAACCGTAGTAAGATTAAACCTGGTACACATAGCTGTAAATATTTAAAAATATATACTTCCGGTTGGCGGGAATGATTTATTTGATGCGATTCTTCGTGAAATAATTTATTATTTCACAGCTATGTGTTCTATCCCATTACTCTCAGAATGAAAAAACTATTGTGAAACTATGTGTTATCAGAACTTACATTTAAACTAATAAAATCTTCTAATAATTTATTCATCAACAAACATGAGAAACAAATGGATTTTGGGGAGTTTGCTGGTGGGGATGATTTCGTCCCTCACGGCTCAAACATCGCCCACCCCCAATGATTGGGAAAACCCTGCCGTATTTCAAATCAATCGAGAGCCGGTACGTGCCGATTTTTTGCCTTTTGCCGATAAAAAGTCAGCTATTTCAGACAACTACGAAAGCTCGCCCTGGTATCTTTCGCTCAACGGCACCTGGAAATTTCAATGGTCGCCCACACCGGATCAACGTCCGCTGAATTTCTACAAACCCGATTTTGTAACTTCCAATTGGAAAGACATAAAAGTGCCCGGCAACTGGGAATTGCAGGGTTTTGGCAAAGCCATTTATACCAATGCCACCTATCCATTTCCTCAAAATCCTCCTTTTATCGATCATAGCGACAATCCGGTAGGATCGTACCGTCGTTATTTCCAATTGCCCGAAAACTGGAGCGGTCGTCGCGTGTATCTGCACTTCGAGTCGGGAACGGCTGCGATGTATGTGTGGGTGAATGGCCAGAAGGTAGGTTATGCCGAAAACACCAAAAGCCCGGCCGAATTTGATGTAACCAAATACGTAAAGCCCGGCAAAAACCTGGTGGCCATTGAATCTTATCGCTGGAGCGATGGTTCGTACCTCGAAGATCAGGATTTTTACCGTCTCTCTGGAATCGACCGCGATGTATATCTTTACAGCACCGAAAATCTCCGCATCACCGACTTTTTTGCGCGTCCCGATTTATCGGCCAATATGAAAAGCGGATCATTGGCAGTGGATATCAAACTGAGCAACTACAATGCAGCTTCTAAAACCGGAACTGTAGAAGCACAGCTGGTGGATGCAACAGGCAAAACGGTATTTACGCAAGACATTAAAATACCAACTCCGGGCAATGGCAACAAAGAACTCACCCTCAACAAAGGCGTATCATCGCCCAACCTGTGGAGCAGCGAAACTCCTTATTTGTACACATTGCTGCTGACGCTGAAAGACGAAAACGGTAAGTTTGTAGAAACCGTAGCGACTAAAATTGGGTTCCGCAAAGTGGAAATCAAGGATGCTCAGTTGTTGGTAAATGGCAAAGCTATTTACGTAAAAGGAGTAAACATCCACGAGCACAATCAATATACCGGTCACGTGCAGGATGTGGCAACCATGTTGCTCGATATCAAAACCATGAAGCAACACAATATCAACGCGGTTCGTTGCAGCCATTATCCTAACAATATTCGCTGGGTGAAATTGTGTGATAAATATGGTATTTATCTGGTCGACGAAGCCAATATCGAAAGTCATGGTATGGGCTATGGTAAAGAAAATATGGCTTTCCATCCTGAATGGGATGCTGCCCACATGGATCGTACCATCAGTTTGGTGGAGCGCGACAAAAACTCTCCGTCCGTTATTATTTGGTCGTTGGGCAACGAAGCCAGCAATGGTGATGTATTTTTCAAAACCTATAAATGGATCAAACAACGCGACAAAACCCGCCCTGTACAGTTTGAGCAGGCAGGACAGAAAGAAAACACTGATATTGTATGTCCAATGTATCCAAGTATTGGTTATATGAAAGATTATGCTGCCAAAAAAGATGTAAAACGTCCGTTTATCATGTGCGAATTCTCACATGCAATGGGTAACAGTTCTGGTAACTTTAAAGAATACTGGGATATTATTCGCAGCAGCCGCCACATGCAGGGAGGTTTCATTTGGGACTGGGTAGATCAGGGCTTTGAAGTAGCCGACGAAAATGGTATCAAATACTGGACCTACGGTGGCGATATGGGTGCTCAAAACTATACCAACGACGAAAACTTCTGTCACAACGGTGTGGTGTGGCCCGATCGTACTCCTAAACCGGGATTATTGGAAGTGAAAAAATACTATCAGGACATTTATTTCAAATCATCAAATCCTGAATCGGGCGTGATTGATTTGGTCAATGAATTCAAATATACCAACCTGAAGGACTATAGCTTTTCCTACGAAGTGTTGAAAAATGGCGAAGTAATCAAAACCGGAACATTTGATGCTAATGTAGCTCCGGAATCGAGCAAACAAGTGAAGCTGGAATTGCCACAGCTGCCGAAAGCCGATGGCGTAGAATACCTGCTGAATGTTTTTGCCACAACAAAAACCGGTTCGGATATTCTTCCTCAGGGACATGAAGTTGCCCGTGAGCAATTCAAACTGGGAGAAGGAAGCTATTTTGCCGACAAAGCACCTAAAGCCGGAAAAGTAAAAGTGACACAGGACGACAACAAAGTGGAACTCGAAGCCGGAGGTGTGTATGTGAATATCAATAAGAAATCAGGCATCCTGGGCGAATACAAAGTAGATGGACAATGGTATATCTGGGATAAACCAACTCCTAACTTCTGGCGCGCCCCTACCGACAATGATTTTGGTAACAACATGCAACGCAAAAGCAATATCTGGCGCATGGCTGGCGAAAATACAAGCCTGAAAGCTATTACCGTAAAAGAAGAAAATGGCAAAACCGTTGTAACCGCCAATTTGTACCTGAAAGATGTAGCTTCTGATTATCAATTGACTTATAGCATGGATGCAGACGGTAATCTGGCAGTTAATGCGTCGTATAAAGCGGGTGCTATTGAATTACCGGAAATGCCCCGCTTTGGTTTGATTATGAGCTTTGCCAAATCGATGGAGAACTTTACTTATTACGGCCGTGGTCCGTGGGAAAACTACTCGGACCGCAACGATGCCTCGCTGCTGGGTGTGTACCAAAGCAAGGTGATTGATCAGTATGTGCCTTATACCCGTCCGCAGGAGAATGGCTACAAAACAGATCTTCGCTGGCTAACGCTCACCAACAATGAAGGGAAAGGTATCCGCATTGAAGGGCAACAACCCATCTGTGCAAGTGCATTGCCTAACTGGCCTGAAGATTTTGATCCGGGCATTTCGAAGAAAAGCCGTCACATCAACGATATTTACCCCAACCGCGATCAGGTGATTCTGTGTGTGGATTTGGCGCAACGTGGTGTAGGTGGTGATAATAGCTGGGGAGCACTTCCTCACAAACAATATCGCCTCGAAGCCAAAGAATATAGCTACGGTTTTGTAATTAAACCGGTTCGCTAAACCATAGAAGGTTATAAAACAAAGCAGCTCATCAGTTTTTTTAGTACTGATGAGCTGCTTTTGTATTTATACCTGGCCTAGTTTATCTTCTTTATCAGATCCATTCCAATATGAATGGCTTTCTCGTTGGAAGCCAGTAAATGATGATGACGTTCGGGCAAAGATTTTTTCAATCCTTTCAATACATTTTCAATCTGTACAATCGGTCTTACTTTTAGCAATCCGCCCAAAATGATCATATTCATCGTTTTAGATGCATTGTTTGCATAAGCATAGTCAATGGCATCAATTTGATAAATATTGATGTCGGTGCGTGTGGGGAATTTATGCAAACCACTGCTGTCATAAATCAGTGTACCACCCGGTTTTACTTTGCTTTCGAAGCGATCCATCGATGGTTGATTCAACACAATGGCTGTATCGTAGGTGTTCAATACCGGAGAACTAATGCGCTCATCACTCAAAATCACCGTCACATTGGCAGTTCCACCGCGTTGTTCTGGTCCGTACGAAGGCATCCAGCTAACTTCCTGCTCTTGCATCAAACCTGAATATGCCAGAATTTTACCCATTGATAAAACTCCCTGGCCCCCGAATCCGGAGATAATTATTTCTTCTTTCATGCGTTCATATTTATTTTTAGACAGTTGTCGCATGGAACTTGCAATGAACATGGTCTTTTGGTTTAGACGCCAGTTTAAATGCTCGTTTCATGTTCGAAAAAATATAATTGTCTATTAGTTAACTGTAATTCTTTATAAATTCTTCAAATCGCCCAGCGGATAAGCCGGAAACATATTTTCAACCATCCAGTCGTTCGATGCAGCAGGAGTGAGTTTCCATCCCGAGCTACAGGTCGAAACTACTTCGACTACTGAAGTGCCTTTTCCTGCCAACGAGTTTTCGAATGCCTGACGAATGGCTTTTTTTGTCTTACGAACCGAAGCCACTGTATGCACAGCCTGACGGGTAACATAACAGGTGCCATCTAGTTGTGCCATCAACTTGGTAATATCCAATGGATATCCATTCAATGGAACTGTACGGCCGTTAGGCGAGGTAGATGATTTCATACCATCAAGTGTGGTAGGGGCCATCTGGCCTCCGGTCATACCATAAATACCATTATTGATAAAGATGATTGCAATGTTTTCGCCACGGTTTGCTGCGTGAATAGTTTCTGCCGTTCCAATGGCGGCTAAATCCCCATCTCCCTGGTAAGTGAATACCAAACGATCGGGAAGAAGGCGTTTTACGGCTGTTGCCAACGCCGGAGCACGACCGTGAGCTGCCTGTTGCCAATCGATATCAAGATATTTGTAGGCAAATACAGCACATCCTACCGGTGCGATACCAATAGTTTTGTCCTGCATGTCCATTTCTTCAATAATTTCGGCGATGAGTTTGTGAACTACGCCATGACTACAACCAGGGCAATAATGCATCGGGGTGTCGTTAAGCACCTTGGTTTTTGCATATACCAGGTTGGCCGGATTTATTATATCTGCTACTGTCATAATAATCTGAATAATAGGTTAGCGGTTAATAATTTTCGCTTTCAATGCCTCCAGAACATCATCAGGCGAAGGTACAATTCCTCCAAGACGCCCGAAGTGTTCAACAGGAATTCTTCCGCAGGTTGATAAACGTACATCTTCTACCATTTGGCCTGCATTAAGTTCTACTGATAACATTCCTTTTACCTGATGCGAATATTTGCAAATCACATCAGTAGGGAAAGGATATAAAGTGATGGGACGAATCAGCCCCACTTTTAGTCCTTCGTTTCGCGCCATTTCCATCGTTTTTTGGCTGATACGTGCCATAATTCCGAAAGCTACCAAAATATAATCAGCATCTTCGCAATTAATTTCTTCGTATAACACTTCGTTTTTCTCAATTTCGCGGTAACGCGCCTGAAGGCGAAGGTTGATCGCTTCCATTTCTTCAGGGATAAGTGTTAGCGATGAAATAATATTTGGTTTTCTGCTGGAGGGTTTACCTAAAGTTGCCCACGAGCATGTTGCGGCAATTTCCTCGTCGGTACGACGTGGCTGATAAGGAGGCAGAATTACTTTTTCCATCATTTGCCCAATAATACCATCGGCCAAAACCATCGAAGTGACCTGATATTTAAAAGCCAAATCAAATGCAAGAACTGTATGATCGGCCATTTCCTGGACTGAGGCAGGAGCAAGGGTGATCATTTTGTAGTCGCCATGGCCTCCACCTTTTACTGTTTGAAAATAGTCGGCCTGACTGGGCTGAATGGTTCCAAGTCCGGGACCTCCACGCATTACATTCACGATCACTGCCGGAAGCTCAGCGCCTGCCAGGTAAGAAATTCCTTCCTGCATTAAACTTACGCCCGGGCTGGAAGAACTTGTCATGGCTTTTTTACCACAACCTGCTGCTCCATACACCATATTGATTGATGATGTTTCACTCTCAGCCTGCAAAACCACCATTCCGGTAGTGTTCCAGGGTTCCAGCTCCATCAGTGTTTCCATAATTTCCGACTGCGGTGTAATTGGGTAACCAAAATAACCATCGCATCCACAGCGAATAGCTGCATGTGCAATAGCCTCGTTACCTTTCATGAGTTTTACCTCTTCTTGCTTATGTTTCATTGAGTCGTTCTTTTTTAAGTTTTAAATTGAAAGTGAAGTCGTTTTAAACTCGCACTTTGTAAACGGTAATACAAGCATCGGGGCATACATATGCACAGGCTGCACAACCTACACAATCATCCGGATTGACCATCTCGCTAAAGTTGTATCCCTTTAAATTAGCTTCTTTGTTGAGTGCCAGAACCTTTGACGGGCAGGCTACGACACATAAATTGCAGCCCTTGCAACGTTCGGTGTTTACCACCACAGCACCTTTAATTTTTGCCATTGTACTTATAATTTAAAATTGACCAGCAAATGTAATTATTTTCGTTTTAATTTGATTGTCAAACTATTATTTTTTTATCAACAATCTTATATATGCATCTAAGACGATATGAATTAATATGCATTATATCAGTTGTTTCTATTTTTATTTGTTCGATTGGGAGAATAGCCAGCTCATAAAATCAGGTTGAGCAAAGGCGGTATCCCAACTATTATGTTTCACTCCAGGAAATTCAACTATTTCAATATTTTTAGCTCCAAATGCTTTCAGTTTGTAAGCAGCTGCTCTCGAATATTGAGGATCCACCACATCGTCATCAGTTCCGGTGTACAATCTCAGGGGAATATCAACTGCCACTTTTAACCTGTCTGTATTGACAGCGCCACAGATTGAAACGGCTGCGGCGTAGGTTTTTGGGTGTCTGCAAATTAAATCAAGAGTTCCCATTCCCCCTAATGACAGTCCCCCAACATATATCCGATTACTGTCAATGGAATCATTTCTTTGATAAAACTCTGTCAGTTTTTGTACAAGAAACAGCGCTTTCGTGGGCTTCAATGAGTCGATTAATTCAAATTTATCATCTGCAAGATCCTTTATCCTAACCCATGAATCTGATTTTGGACATTGAGGAAAAATGACAAAGGCCGGGTAGTTTGTCCGGTTGGTGGGATTTGCAAATAAATTTGCTCCATGTGCGAGTTGGCTTTCATTGTTGCTACCACACTCGCCAGAACCATGAAGAAAAACGACTAACGGAAATTTTTTATTCCGCAGTGAAACATCTGGTTCCAGAATCCGATAACGCAATGTATCGCCGTTATATATAAATTCTTTTTTTCGGAACAATTCGGTTTGTGCAATTGTATGAATGCATATTGACACAAGGGCTATTCCTATAAAAAAACGTTTGGTCATTTGGTTGAGATAAATCGGACTTTTCCTCAGTATTTTGATTTTCGACTGCAAAGAAACAAATCAACTCGCATATCCTCAAAAAACAGGGGTAAAACAGGGTTATTTGGGGCAAAATTTCAAATAATGGGATGAAATAGGTCTCCAAAAACTGATTTTACTCGTTTTGATCCAGCATTAAAACAGCATTTCTCTCAAATAGTTAGTTAATGTGACCATGACTTGAAGGGATGTTTGCTCAAATATGAGTTGTTGTACACTTTGTGCATAGTAACATCTTCGCCCAGCCAGTCAGGTTTTATGATTTCAGTTTCTTCTGATGGTATTTCGAGTTCGGCCACAGTTAATCCTTCATTCTCTCCATAAAATTCATCCACTTCAAATTCCTGCCCTTCAAACACCACAATATACCGGGTTTTATCAATAATTACGGGTTTACACAGCAGCAACAATTCGCGGGCTTCCTCTATGGCTATCTCTTTTTCCCATTCGTAGCGGCTCAAGCCCGACTCACTTCTTTTGCCCTTTATCGTAAGGTAGCCTTTGTCTCCTTTAATACGAACTCTTACTGTAGCTCCCGATGAAGTAGATAAATATCCCTGTGCAATACGGTAGCTTTGGGTTGATAAATGTTTATATTCTCCCTTTACAAGGAATTTTCTTTCAATTTCTAATGGCATGTTTATGATATATTGTAATTAGCGATTGCATACTCCAACATAGGAGCAATATTGACACACTTTGGTGTTGGTCGTTTGGGTAAACGGAATATCTGGATTGAATATTTCTTCCAGGCACTTACTTAGATTTTCTATAAAGCTGTCACGGTAGTCATCAAATGCGGTTACCTTTTCTTTCAATTCTTTGTTGTTGAGATGGGTGTCAAATTCTTCCTTAAACACATCCCGAATGTAGAATATCCCCGGAGTTGTATTTTTGCTTCCCGTGAGTTGTTCATAGAGCAAACAATATAAGAAAGTTTGCAACACAAACTTGGGACGTTGGTCTTTGTTGTGTTCAAATACTTCCTCCAGGTTTTTAAAATCCAGTTTACCAGAGCCTGTCTTGTAGTCGAGAATGCGCAATCGGCCTTCTTTTTCATCAATTCGATCCACAAAGCCCTTGATATTTATTTGTCGGCTTTCTCCCTGAATTGGAAATTGCATACTGCACCTTTCTTCGGCAGCTACATATTTAAAAGGTGTATATTTCTTGTCGGTTTTTAATACCTGAATAATATATTTCCTAAGTACGCTTGCAATCAGTAGATTATTTCCTTCTAAAGCCAGAAGATTTTGATCGGGTTTGCGTTTGAAAAATTCCGTATTGAAAGCTCTCAAGATTTCATCATCTATCAATAAAGTTCGGCTAAGAATCTGATCAAGTGTTTCTGATTTTAAGACCCTTCCTTTGTAAGGCGCATAAAGATTTTCCATTACTTTGTGGAAAAGGCTCCCAAACATGCTGGCTTCTACCGTTTCCATCACCTCGTCGGCTTCCTCTACTGTTTCTACACGCGTTAGGTAAAACTGGAGCGGGCAATCAATATAGCTATTTAACGAACTGGCGGAAAAAGCCTTGACACGTTCGCCTGTACTGCAGAACTGTTCCAGTTTTTCCATCACGGCCTGAGATTTCTTTATTTCAATGAACCCCGGATTTTCAAAGCCAATATCAAATGAAATAGCCTTTTCTTTTGCTTTTACACCGTAATGATAGTAAAGCTGATGCATAAACCGACTTACTTCGCCAGTTTGCATGCCCTCTGTGCGCGAATCATATATAAAGAATATCCGCTTCGCACGGTGGATCAAACGATAAAAATTGTAGGCCGTGATAGCATCCTGATATTCGGTGGTTGGTAATTCAAACCCACGGCGCAGGTTGTAAGGAATGAAACTATTACTACTGCTCTTTGCGGGGAAAATACCTTCATTGAAAGACGTAATGATGAGGTTCTCAAAGTCGAGTCCGCGCGTCTCAAGAACGCCCATTACCTGCAATCCGTCCAGCGGTTCGCCAATAAACGGGATGGTGATCCCGGCGGTTAATTGCCTTGTCAGCCTCATCAAAGTATCAAGATTCATATCTACCTCCTGTGGCCGCTCTTTCAGAATGTCATTCATGCGATTAAGCGTGATGTAATACTGATACAAGAAGTCGCACTCCAGCTGGTAGTTGCTGTTGTCATTTGTCGCGTTTTGCCAGCCCTGTTGAAGTTGCAACAATATGTCCAGTAGGTAGGGTATAAATTCCTTCGTATCGCTCTGTGGTTCGAAAATTGACTTCAGTAGCGGGTGAATTTGTAATTCGGCTTTTTCGATATAGATACTGTTGTTACGTGTCATTTGCTCAGTAATCTTATTTGCCTGATCATGACATAGTAACGACACATACTGATGGTTTAATATATTCGAAACAGTTTGATGATAAAAGGATGTAGTTCCTCCGCTTGCCCTCAATCTCCGTTGAAGCTCAAATATGTGCTCTATCAGTCCTGATACCGGAGTCGCTTTTAATGGAAATCCCATCGTAATATTGATCTTCTCTACTTGTTGCGGCAGCGAGTGAAGCAACGGTACTAGCAGGCTTTCGTCTGGCAGCACGACGGCCGTTCGTATCCAGCTCTGATAGGGAAGATCGGAAGGGTAAAGATCATTTAAAATATGATAAATCTGCTTCGCTTGCCCTACGGCTGATGGCACAGCGATCAGTTCAATGTCTTTCTCTGCAAGCACTTCAGCCATTGGCTCTACAGTGTAGCGGGATGGATAGGCATGGAGGTTATGGGCAAAAAACCGCGAAGCCGGATTGTCGGCATCCCGAAGCTCAAGAGCATCATAATCCCAATAAAAATCAGCTTGTTGCAGCTTTTTCAATTCCGCCATCAGAGCTCGCTCGCAAGGATTAAGTGCATTAAAGCCTACAAAAACAAATTGCTTTCCATCAAATTTAGGAATATGAACCTTGTTTTTTAGTCTGTCGGCCACATCCCGACTGATCATTCCTTCGGTAGCTATCCCGTCCTGGAGTAGTTCAGTTCGAAACTGCTCATAAACGGGCAGTAGAATTTTCCAGGTTGCTATAAAGTCCTCCTGGGTTTTTCCTTCGGTTACCGGAATAAAATTTTTCCAGAACTGTTTGATAGCTTCAATCTGTTTCTCGGAAAAGATGTTGAACATCCGGTCAATTTCTTTCAGTTCGGTAACGTTACTGAATAATTGTCGTGCGTCAATACGGTATTTGTCCACATCTTCGAAATCCGACAGGAGCATTTCGCCCCAGAAAACAAATGAATCAAAGCTTTCCTCGCTTCCGCTTTGCTGTATGAAAATCCGGTAAAGCCTGAAAAGCATACTCAACCGATCCGCTGTCTGCCAATCCGACGCCATGGAAAAGCAATCATTTATGGTAAGAATTTCCGGAGAAAATATAGGCTTTCCGGCTATTTGTCCCAGATATTGCTGAAAAAAGAGTCCGGCTCTTCGGTTGGGGAATACGAAGGAGTAACGACTGATATCGTTGGGATGGTGTCGGTAGTAAACTTCAGCGATGCGATACAGGAAAGAGTTCATGAATTTGAGATTTGTTGTCTACAAATTTACAATTTCAGAACGACACTTCCAATCAAAGTAGAAAATTGCTATAAAAGAAAAAAGAGCAACTCATTTCTGAATTGCTCTTTTGGATGATGGCGGTATGGACGGGACTCGAACCCGCGACCCCCTGCGTGACAGGCAGGTATTCTAACCAGCTGAACTACCACACCATTTTGGGTTGCATTTTGTGTGAGATCGTTCTCTCAATTGCGGTGCAAAGGTAGGGTTTAGTTTTGAAATATGCAATAGCTAAACTCAATTTGTTGTGCTATTTTTTCAAATACTTTAAATTCGGACTTGAAGCTATGACTGTTGTGAACTTAATGCCAAAGTATATGCTTGATTATCTGTGCTTGGCTTGCAGTCACTCATTTTCGGACTTTTTTCGATTCAATTCAAAACTTATTCCATAAAAAAAAGAGTAATTCATTTCTGAATTACTCTTTCGAATGATGGCGGTATGGACGGGACTCGAACCCGCGACCCCCTGCGTGACAGGCAGGTATTCTAACCAGCTGAACTACCACACCATTTTGGGTGCATTTGTATGAGATCGTTTTCTCAATTGCGGTGCAAAGATATGCGTTATTTCTGATTTATGCAATAGATGAAAATGTAAAAGTGAGAAAAATAATTCTTGATTTGTTTGAAAATATATCAACCTTCTGGCTACTAGTAGGGTGTAGTGATGATATTTTACAATCAAATTTGAACTGTCAGAGGAATTATATATAAAAAAGTCCGAATCTTATCAATCCGGACTTTATATCTATTTAAAAAGGAAGATCATCTTCAACCGGAGGTGGTGGAGCCTGAAGGTTATCTGCGGGTGGTGCAGATACCGTTGTTGCCGTTTCAGCGTTCTCGGGCTTCTTTCCCAAAAGTTGGATGGTCTCAGCATAGATTTCAGTTGAATATCGTTTTACACCATCTTTTTCCCAACTGCGGGTCTGGATTTTTCCTTCAATATACAGCTGTGTTCCTTTGCGAATGTACTTTTCAGACAATTCAGCAAGACTTCTCCAGGCCACAATATTGTGCCATTCGGTGCGTTCGGGTACCTGATTGCCATTTGCCATCGTGTAACCTCTTTCAGTGGTTGCTAATGGGAAGTTTGCAACCCCTACGTTTTTTTCAAAATACCTGATTTCGGGGTCTTTGCCCACGTTACCAACAAGAATTACTTTGTTTACAGACATAACAATTTTCTATTTATGAATTAGTAGTTAATGTTAACGTCTCAAAGGTACAGTTTTTATTTGGATAAAAAAACATTTCGGCCAAATTTTTTTAAACAAAAAAGATATGGCCGAAACGATCTATTCAATTTATGTATAAATAATTAGACTACATAATCGACGGCGGCACGTGAGGTACGTACTTTCCCTATAAATGCTGCTACCCGTTTATGCTCAGGATGTTCCTGATAAGCATCTAAATCAGCAAAGCTTTCAAATTCAGAGTAAAGAGAAATGTCGTAATTGCCGGATGGAGCTTCGGGGCTATTGATTCCAACTTCGATTTTTTTTATCTGCGGAATAAAATTGATCAATTCCTCTAATTGTTGTTTGATTATTAGAGCGTTTTCTTGTTTCGTTTTGCCATCGGCGGCCTCAGCCAGTCCGAAGAATACAATATGTTTAATCATTGATATAAAAAGTTTACTTGCAGGTTACCTTGTAACTATTGTTGTTG
This sequence comes from Bacteroidota bacterium, assembly GCA_046051105.1. Classification (GTDB taxonomy): domain Bacteria; phylum Bacteroidota; class Bacteroidia; order Bacteroidales; family Paludibacteraceae; genus Paludibacter. The sequence goes on along the minus strand of JBJOOU010000172.1, from coordinate 9,872 downwards.
ATTTTCAGTAGATAAATACCTTTTCGGGTTTGAATCAAAAAACGGCCTTGAGAAAGACTGCCATTAAACAATACTTGCCCGGTAAGTGCAAAAAGTTTTATTTTATTTACTCCGTTATTAATGGTAATCACTATTCCGTCTGCTGTTGAGAAATAGCTTACGTTTTCATTTACAGTGGTTTGTTGGCTGATGTTGGAAGGAGCGTCATCATTTCCTTTGTAGAAATTACCCGTAGTTGAATTGTCAATACGAATTACAGTACTTTGCCCGGCCGCACGACTATCTGTCCTTTGCATTTGAGCAAAGGAACCAAAGGTCAATAGGGTCAAAAACAATATAATTAATATATGTTTCATTGGACTCATACTTTTTGAGGGCAGTTCTTTATGATTAATCAACTAATATCTTACTTCAAAGTTACAGCATTTGTACGATAAAACTGAAGAGTAAACGTAAATGCTTGAAAAAAATTATGTTTCTAATACGAAACAGGGAGTGTTATGCCTCCCCGGTCATGCGTTCAGGATAATCAATCGTATAATGAAGTCCGCGACTTTCTTTGCGGAGCAATGCCTGTTTAATAATCAAATAGGCAATACTGATCACATTGCGAAGTTCGCACAAATCGCGGGAAACTACCGATCGCTCAAATAAATGCTCTGTTTCACGATACAACAATTCTAATCGATACATAGCGCGTTTTAGTCGTAAATTAGAACGAACTATGCCTACGTAAGTACTCATGATTTGTTCTACTTCCCTGAAACTTTGCGTTATAAGCACCATTTCCTCCGGTAGAGAAGTACCATCGTCGTTCCAGTCGGGTATAGTTTCTTTAAATGTGATTTTGTCCAAGTGTTTTACAGCATCTTTCACAGCAGCATCGGCATATACGATAGCTTCAAGCAATGAATTTGAGGCTAGTCGATTAGCTCCGTGTAGTCCTGTGCACGAACATTCGCCAGCAGCATACAGCCTGTTGATTGATGTTTTTGCATTTAAATCAACAACTATGCCACCACAAAGGTAATGCTGAGTAGGTGACACCGGAATGTAATCTTTAGTGATATCAATCCCAAGCTCCAGACATTTCTGATAAATATTGGGGAAGTGGAGTTTTGTTTCTTCAGGATCTTTCATGGTTACATCCAGATAAACAAAATCATGCCCTTTGATTTTCATTTCATTGTCGATAGCACGTGCTACAATATCACGGGGAGCCAGAGACCCCCGCTCATCGTATTTATGCATAAATTGTTTTCCATCCTGCGTACGAAGCACCGCGCCGTACCCTCTAATTGCCTCAGTGATGAGGAATGTGGGGCATTCGCCCGGGTTGTATAATGCTGTAGGGTGAAATTGTACAAATTCCATATCTCTGATAATACCACGAGCGCGGTGTACCATTGCTATGCCATCACCTGTGGCTATTTCGGGATTGGTGGTAGTAGAATATACACTGCCAATGCCGCCGGTAGCCAACAATGTCACCTTCGCAAGGAAAGTGTGAATGTTGTTGGAACGTTGATTGAGCACGTAGGCTCCGTAACACTCTATGTTGGCGGTGTGATGCGTCACGATTTGTCCCAGGTGGTGTTGTGTAAGTATTTCTATCGCAAAATACTCTTCAAATACCTCTATGTTCGGGTTGGTGCGGATGCATTTGATGAGGCTTTGCTGAATTTCGTAACCCGTGTTATCTTTATGGTGTAAAATACGATGTTCTGAATGCCCACCTTCGCGATGAAGATCAAAAAGCCCTTCTTCGTTTTTGTCAAAATCTACCCCCCAATTTATCAACTCTTTAATTTGCTCCGGAGCATTTTTAATTACCATTTCTACGGCTGGCAAATTGCAGTGTCCATCACCAGAGATAAGGGTGTCTTCGATGTGTTTGTCGAATGAATCGGGCTCGTAAGTAACTGAGGCTATCCCTCCTTGTGCATAGGTGGTATTCGATTCGTCAAGGCTGGTTTTGCAAAGCAATGCTACTTTACCGAATTTTGCTGCCTTCAGCGCAAAACTCATCCCGGCCAGTCCGCCACCAATGACAAGAAAATCAAATCTGCGTGTCATGTTTTTATCTTGAAAAGTTTCCACCGTACATAAACAGTTTTATTATACGGAAGTTTTTTAAACGATACAAAGTTATGGATAAAAATCAGAAATGGTTTCTGATTTCTCCGAATAAAATGAAAAATCTTAAAAATCGAGATGTGTGTTGTCCTCCGGCCGGTACTCAAAAGAAAAGCGCTGCATGTTGATTGCAACGCTTCGCTTATTTTCCGTTAGAGTTCGTCTTTTACATTTCCGGTACGTTTAAGAACCCCCCAGCTAACCAATTCCCCTTTAATTGCTTTTTTGTATGATTTAAACAATACATAAAATAGCAACTGACGATAGATAAATCGTTGAACAAAAAGGAAAAGAGCTGTTTTGAGGCTAAACTTCTGATTGTCGAATCTATAGGCCATAAATGATATGATACAATCGATAACAAAATACAGTAAGTAGAATGTAATGTATTCAGGAGCGGCATAAGTAAACAGTCCGGCAATGAATAAAATATCAACAATCGGCGAAAAGAACGGAATGATGAAATTGAATATCAGTAGGTTGGGTAATGCTACCCAGCTAATGTTCAGTTTGCCGGAAGTGAACAACATGTCGCGATGCTTCCAGAAGCTTTGCATCATTCCGAAGGTCCATCTCGAACGTTGTTTCAGGAACATATTCAACGATTCTGGTGCTTCAGTAAGTGCAAGCGCTTCGTTGCAAGTGCGAATGCGATAACCTTCACGCAGAATGCGCAGAGTCAGGTCGCAGTCTTCGGCCAGTGTATCAGTTGTAAATCCGTTTACAGCTTCCATAGCCGTTTTGCGGAATGCTCCGATAGCACCGGGTACCACCAGAATGGCATTTACAGCATCGTACGCTCTGCGGTCGAAATTCTGGCTTGTAATATATTCAATTGATTGCCAGTTGGTAAGTAGATTTACAGTATTTCCAACTTTTACATTACCAGCCACTGCGCCCACCTCTGGATCCGCAAAATAAGGAATCATCAAAGGTATTGCATTTGGTGGCAATACAGTATCGGCGTCGATACATACAAGAATTTCGCCGTTGGCACGCTCAATACCATAATTAAGCGCAGCAGCTTTACCACCGTTAGGTTTTGTGAGTACACTTACGCGAGAATTACCCTCAAAAGCGGCGCTTACCCTTGCAAATGTTTCGTCTTTCGAACCATCATCAACGAAAATTACTTCAAGGTCGTCATAGGTAGATTTCAACAAGGTGTTCACTGTGCGTACAGCATTGAGTTCTTCGTTGTAGGCCGGAACAATAACGCTTACTTTGGGTTTAAAATCGTTGGGCACTACAATAGGATGCTTCTTTTCGCGAATACGCTGATAAACAGCCAATATTGCAACAGAAATCAAACGCAGCATTACCAGAAAGATGGCTACCATGAAGAAACCATTCAGGAAATGATCCCATGCGTAGGTGATTGAGAAGAAAATCATATCCAGCTTTTCGGTGAGATGGAATTTGCTTTCTACTGCGGGCATTACCTGGTCACGGGTTTTGCCCATCAATTCTGATACAGTAACAAATTGATACCCTTGCTTTTTGTAATATTCCAATATTTCAGGCAGAGCTTCGATGGTAGCTGTACGATCGCCTCCCGCATCGTGAAGCAATATGATGTTTCCCCGTTTTTCAGGATCAAGTTTCAGAAAAGCCTTAGCACGAGCCACAATGGTATCCGACTCAATGTCTTCCTGCCAGTCGTTCGGGTCAATGTAGGACGTAGCGCTGATGAATCCTTCGTCATGAGCAACGGCAAGTGACTTCATTTGGAACAGATTTTTAGGCTCTGCATCAATTACATAGGGTGCACGGAATAATAGCGTGGATCTGCCCAGAATACTTTCGATCAATAAACGGGTAGAGCGTAGTTCGATTCTTTCGCGTGCCTCTGAAGTGACTTCGAGGTTCGGATGGGTAAATGTGTGATTACCAATTTCGTGTCCTTCTCTGTAAATGCGTCGTACCAATGGGATATTATTCTCAATGTTGACTCCAGTCACAAAGAAAGTGGCCGGAACTTTGTATTTTCTGAGAATATCGAGAATTTTAGGAGTGTACTCGCTGCTGGGACCATCATCAAAAGTGATAGCCAGCTTTTTAGGGTTGTCGGCGCCGTATCGTTTCAGAAGATAGGCACTTGGTAGAGTTTTGTACTCCTCATTCGTGATTAGTTGGTCTTTTGTATCGTAGGTGAATTTTGAATACCCATGAACCGGTTTGTTGATAATTTCCAGAATTTCACCTTTTCCATCGTAGTTGATCGCATCAATTGCTTCGATGTGTTCGAGTTTTTTGTAGTTAAATGGGTGTTTGCTTAGGTAATCTTCGTTCAGATTGGCATTAAAATAATTCCACATTCGTTGATCTTCTGACCCCAGATACCATAAAGCTACGCCACCGGCATTATAATCTTCAGCTGTACGCATAATGTTGAATGTGCCTACTGCATCATTACAGTGTGCCTCATGTTGTTTTCCTTCGTCGTCGGTATACAACAAAGTAATATCCGATTGACTCAGATTGAAATACACTTTTTCATCGTACTCTTTTGCCAGAGAAATCATATTTTGGTAGGTCACCTTTTGGGCAGTTCCTCCTTTTACCGGCCAGTCGAATCCGTAGCCTCCAAGACAAAGCACAATTTTTTCAGATGGCACATCTTTCATTGCGTCATCCAGTGCTTTTTCCACAAACATTAAGGATGAAATACTTCCGGGTTCACCATCCGGGTAATGTTCGTTGTAGGCCATTGAGAAGATAAAATCGTAGTATGGTGCCAGTTCTTTGTACCACACATAATCGTCGGTAGGGTTTACATCAATTGTAGTGATATAACCCTCGGGGTGCAGGCGTTCATGCAATTCCTTCGAGAACTGTATCAGATAGGGTTTTATCTTATAAGGATAATTCTCAAAGTCGATATTAATTCCCTTATAATCATTCGTGTCGAGCAGGGTCTCGATTTGGTCGATAAGGTGCTTGCGGTATTTTTCGTTTTTGAGTAAGATGTATGTACTGTCAGTAGCCCATTGTTTGAAATTGCTTAACATTGGTACGACGGCAACATTATTTTTACGCAAATATTCCAGGGTGTTTTCTTCTACTCTGCAATCCAGTTTTCCTTTCGAATTGTCAATGAAGTACCATTCTGGAATAACCATGTTCATTTTAGAGATGTTTTTCTCTAGTGAAAACTTCGAATTCTGATCCCAGTTGACGTAAAATCCGGCTCTGACAGGCATGAATTTTTTCACCTCACTTGATACAGTAGATGGGGTACTGCCCGGATAAAATGATTTGCGGTGTCGCAGACGATATTGTTTCAACTGTTTCGCAAATTCAGCTTCTTCTGCTTTCGAAATATAGGTTTTTGTTTTATCCGTATTCAGATCAGGAAGCTTTTTAGCATTGTACGTTAATACCTTAAGGTCGTAGTCGTGCTTGTGGATCAACGAAATTACGACCGATGTGATAATTACTACTAAAAATACCAGTAGTAAGCGAAATGCCCATACAAAACTCTTCCAGCGTGTAGATGAGTTGGTTTGAAAAACCTGTTTTTGCATATGGATAAGGGTTTAAATGTTTTTGCGAAACAAAATTAATCTGAAATAGATACAGATTAATTCATTTTAGATGATTTTTAAAGCTTTTAGCCTTATTTTGAAGTATATTAACGCAGTCAAGCCATCCAAAATTATTATCCCGGATGGCTTGGACGAGTGATTATTGGTCTGTCGATTTTATCTTTTTTCCAGCAGTACCACATTCTCAACATGGTGTGTATGAGGAAACATATCAACGGGTTGTACTTTGGTTACCTTGTATGCTCCATCAAGTAAGCTCAGGTCGCGGGCTTGTGTGGCTGGGTTGCAGCTAACGTACACAATGCGCTCAGGAGCTGCAAAAAGGATAGCGTCCACCACATCTTGATGCATACCTGCCCGTGGAGGGTCGGTGATGATTACATCCGGTTTGCCATGCTTTTCGATAAACCCGGCATTCAGGATGTCTTTCATGTCGCCTGCATAAAAGAGTGTGTTTTCGATATTATTGAGTTTCGAGTTTACAACTGCATCTTCAATGGCTTCCGGTACATACTCGATACCTACAACCTGACGAGCCTGATGGGCTACGAAGTTGGCAATAGTACCCGTTCCTGTGTATAAATCATAGACCAGCTCTTTGCCTGTTAGTTGAGCAAAGTTGCGGGTGATTTTGTACAATTCGTAGGCTTGCTCGGAGTTAGTTTGATAAAAAGATTTAGGTCCGATTTTAAACTTCAGTCCCTCCATTTCTTCGTAAATACATTCGTTCCCTTTGAACACCAACACTTCCTGATCGGTGATGGTATCGTTGGCTTTTGAGTTGATGATGTAAAGCAATGCTGTGATTTGAGGGAATTTATCGGCCAAATGCTGCAATAATTTATCTTGCGCTTCTTTGTCTTCGTAATAAAACACAACGATCAACATCAGTTCCCCGGTAGAGGTGGTACGTACCATCATGGTGCGTAAAAATCCTTCGTGGTTACGAATGTCGAAGAAAGTCAGATCGTTGGCGAGTGCATAACTGCGTATTTCGTTGCGCAGTTGGTTGTTGATGTCGTCCTGCAACCAACAGGTATTAATGTCCAATACTTTGTCGAACTGGCCGGGAATGTGATAGCCAACTGCATTCATGGTATCAAATTCTACGCCTTCGGTCATTTCTTCATAAGTACGCCAGCGTTTGTTGCTAAAGGTAAATTCCAGTTTGTTGCGATAGAATTTTGTACGAGCCGATCCCAGGATGGGAGTTATTTCAGGTAATTCAATTTTGCCGATGCGGGTCAGATTGTCCACTACCTGTTTTTGTTTATAGCGAATTTGTTCTTCGTAAGGTAAAATCTGCCATTTGCAGCCACCACATTTTCCATAATGTTCACAAAATGCCTCTTCGCGCTTATCGGAATAGCTGTGAAAATGGATAGGACGCGCCTCCATAAAGTGACTTTTTTTGCGGGTAACCTGCAAGTCAACCACATCGCCGGGTACTACAAACGGTACAAATACTACAATGTCGTTCACTTTTGCAATTGCTTTACCTTCGGCAGCAATGTCGGTGATAGTTACTTCCGTCAATACGGGGTGCGGTTTTTTAGATTTTGCCATCGTTCTTTTAGTCTGTTTTTCTGTTGCAAATAAGGCTGCAAAAATACAATAAATTTCGGGATTCATCATAAAGCTGTTAAGTGATGTGTTTCAATGCGATGTAGCGATCAGTCTCGTTGATAATAGTTGATATGCAGCTGACTAAATGGAGCTTTTGATGATGATTGCATTCAATGAATTGTGTATTTCAATATAAATAAAGAAAAATCATGCCGGAAATTTGCTAAACAGTAAATTATATTTTATATTTGTAAACGTTTAATTATATTTTATCCACTAAGTATGAAACAGCTATTATTACTAATGCTTCTTTGCCTGTCATTGGCAGGATATTCGCAACAAATAACAACAGACAGCACTGAAGTTCAGAGCCTCGTAGTTCAAAAAGTTGATCAGGTGACTGTCGATCGGGTAAACAACATTGAGAACAAACTGAATGCTTTTCACAACGAAATGCGAACCAGCCAGATTTTTACGATTTTAGGATCAGCGCTGATGGTGGCGAGTGCGTTTAATGTGGACTCACAGGAGCCGACAATTATTTTGCCCTTAGCCGGACTTTGTAGTAGCCTGATTGGTGGAATCATTTATCTGGACAGTTACAAACACCTCAATATGAAATATAAATCCAGACCAACCACTTATTGATCAAAATCAATGGTTTGCTCTGAACTGAGTTCAGATTCATTGGAATGATTTTCTATAACCAACAGGTATTCTTTCTGGCGATATATTTCTTAACCAGCGAGAATGTCTGTTGATTTTTTATTCCCTCTATGGATGATGTTATTGTCTGCTTTTAGTCCTTTCCAGTTATTTTTTGCTGGAAATTTCAATGTCAACATAATTGAAAATAGTACAAAAGAAATCCCAACCGCCGCTTTTTAAAATTCTATCGCAATGAAAATGATTATCTTTGCAGAGCAAAAAGAGAACGGACTTTTGTGCGGGCATATACGTGCACAAGATGTTTCAATTGATTTGGGTATAAGCATTTTAAAAGGTAAAACGGCAGCGGGAAACTATTGTGAGATAATTTCTTGTGATTCATAGCAAATGGCAAGCACTGAAATAAACAAAAAAGAGATTTTTGAAATTACGACTGTACTAAAGGGGATGGCCATCATTCTTGTTGTGGCATTTCATGTGTTTTTCGCTCTTAAAGATCGCACTTATTATGCAACCTGCTATTATTTGCGCCCATTTCGTATGCCGGTTTTTATGTTTGTGTCTGGGTATTTGTATATGATGATTACCCGGGATAAATATCAGAGCCTGAAACCGCTGGCTTACGAAAAATACAAACGGTTGCTGTTGCCCATGTTTTTTCTACAGGTGATTGGGGCATTGGAAAATGTACTGATCAACCTGATAAAGTTTGATAGCATAGATAGTCTGAATTTCTCGCTAAAAGATTTTCTGGTCAACGCGTTGTTTTATCCTCAGGCCAGTTTTAATGGCTATTTGTGGTTCGTGTATGTGTTGTTTCTCATTTTTATAGCAGCGCATATTTTCAGAAAGTACCCGGTTGTCCTGTTTCTGATAGGATTAGGTTTGTATTTTGTGAGAATGCCTCTGATGTTCGATTTGAACAACTTCCGGCTTTATTTGCAATACTTTGCGCTCGGTATGTTGATGTTTCATTATCTGAAATCGGCCTATACCAAACTTCCGTGGTGGGTTTACCTGCTTGTTGTTGTTGCAGGTATAGCAGTTAATTCTTATTATTTTCGTTATACACCCTGGACCCAGCGCGACGATTCGTTTTTATACCTCATCCGTAGTTATGCCGGCTTGTTGGTAATGCTGAGTTTGGCAGTGCTGTTGTGTCGGTTCAAAGTTGCACCTGCACGTTGGTTAGCCTGGATGGGTAAATACTCCGCTTCTGTCTATTTCTTGCATATGCCATTTTACTACATACTCACGGTCTATATTTTGAATGATGGTATAATACTTAAGGGAGTAGAGCTTTGGGGCTATTCGTTACTGACAATTGTTGTAGGAATAGGTGGCCCTATTTTGTTGGATAAATATTTGATCTCCAAAAATCAATTTTTGGGTATGCTATTGGTTGGGCGTAAAGGGAGTTTTGTGTTTAAGGATTGGTGGTCAGATCTGCTGCACAAGATACATATTGTGTCGAAATAATTTGTTTTGTTAGATAATATACACGCACAATCGGGCATTTTTTGCCGTGATTGTGCGTTTTTTATTTATCACTAAGCAGGTTGCAGCATTAGATTTCGAAAAAAATACTATTTTTATAGTCCTAAATTGTGAATCCTTTAAAACAGTATCTGATATTTATCGCTTAACGAATATGAAAACATCCACTCATTATGACGTAGTAATCGTAGGTGCCGGCCCTGGCGGACTTAAATGCGCCGAGGTGTTGGGAGGAAGTAATTTGCGTGTTTTAGTACTAGAGAAAAATGATGATATTGGTCCAAAAGTCTGTGCCGGAGGATTGACCGGGAAAGATATTGAATATCTGAATCTGCCAAAGGAGTTGATTGAATATACATACAATAAAGTGAGTCTTTTTGTATATGGCTGGAAGAAGGTGATCCGGAATGCCGATAATTATGCCTATACCATCGATCGTCGCCAGTTTGGCCAATG
>JBJOOU010000171.1:0-19722 GCA_046051105.1 Bacteroidota bacterium | reverse complement strand
GCCAATAATCTGGAGATGAAAGTGAACAATTTCAATGACACAACCGGAACGCAGCCCACTAAAAAGATCAGTTTGATTGATAATTTTTCGGTGAGCGGATCGTACAATATGGCTGCAGATTCGTTGAAATGGTCAATGTTATCAGCAAATATCCGCATAAAACTTGGTAGCTACAGCTTAAGCTTGGGTGGCCAGTTTGATCCATACATGTACGGACTCAACAGCAGCGGAAGCCCTACCAGAATAAATAAGCTACGTTGGCAAAACGGAAAATTTCCCGCATTTTTAGGAACCGGATCATCTTATAGTTATACTTTAAGCAATGATACTTTTAAAAAATTATTCAACAAAGAGACGAAAGGAGAAAAAAATAAGCCTACTGACGACAGCGGTGCACAAAGCCCGGGTAGTCAGAACAGCGACGCCAACAACAAAAAAGACGATAAAGATAAAAAAGACAGCAAAAATGAAGTTGATATTGACGGATACGACAAAGTAAATATTCCGTGGAGTATCTCCATTTCATACAATGTGAACTATGGACGCTCAACCTTCAATAAATCCAAAATGGAATATGACATGAAACTGACTCACGGATTAAGTTTATCCGCTAATTTATCATTGACCAATAACTGGAAATTCAGTTCGAGCACTCAATACGACTTTATCAACAAAAAATTTCCTTATCAAAATATCAACATAACCAGAAATCTCCATTGCTGGACAATGTCAGGCACATTGGCAATTTATCAGGGGCACGCCAATTACACTTTCCATATTGGAGTAAATGCAAGCATGCTTCAAGACTTGAAATATGACAAAAACAGCGGATATGGATCCACGCCTATCACATGGTATTAATAATAGATCCATATTAACAGGAGAAAATGAACATTTGCAACTCAAAAGCATTTAATTAGGTATCAATAACGTAAAAACAAATACAAACAAAATAAGGACAAAATGAAAATTACAGCAAACAAATCAGTTACAGCAGAATACGAATTGTTCGTGAATGGCGAAACTGAAGGAGAATTGGAATTGATGGAACGTGCAACAGCCGACCAACCATTGAATTTCATTTATGGAGTAGGTATGATGTTGCCTAAATTCGAAGAAAATCTGTTCGGGTTATCATCCGGCGATAAATTTGAATTTACTATCAATACTGAAGATGCATACGGCGAATACGATGACGAAAATGTGATTGACCTGGATCGTTCAATTTTCGAAATCGACGGAAAAGTAGACGAAACTGTTATCTACGAAGGCAATGTAGTACCTTTAATGGATAGCGAAGGACACCGCATCAATGCTTCTATTGTGAAAGTTACTGAAACTCATGTTACAGTTGACTTGAACCACCCATTGGCTGGCGAAACTTTGCACTTCAAAGGTTCGGTAGTAGAAGTACGCGAGGCTACAGATGCAGAACTGGCATCATTGATGGGCGGCGGTGGCTGCGGATGTGGTTCAGGCGGTTGCGGAAGCCACGAAGGTGGTGGATGTGGCGACGGCTGTGGTTGTGGCGACGAAGAAGAAGCTATGAGCGGCGGTAGCTGTGGAAGCGGTTGCGGATGTCACTAATCTACATCTCCTACAAATAAAAACAAATGGATATTATCCCGCTCAGGGGTAATATCCATTGTTTTATTAGCCCGGCCAGGACACACGGGCTTTCGAACATTCAAAATTCTTTGTATTTTTGTAACAGAATACAACAAAGAAAGAGAAAATAAAAACGATATACTATTCAAAATGTCAAACATACACGGTAAATTATTTACGTTCACATCCTTTGGCGAATCGCACGGAAAAGGCATTGGTGGCATCGTAGACGGATGTCCATCGGGCATCGAAATAGACGAAGCATTTATTCAAAGCGAGTTGAATCGTCGTCGTCCCGGCCAGTCATCCATTGCTACTCCACGCAAAGAAGGCGATAAAGTAGAATTCCTTTCCGGTATTTTCGACGGAAAATCCACTGGTACGCCGATTGCCTTTATTATCTGGAACGAAAATCAGAAAAGCGGTGATTACGACCATCTGAAAGAAGTTTACCGCCCATCACATGCCGACTATACTTATCAGCAAAAATACGGCATCCGCGATCATCGAGGTGGTGGACGCAGCTCGGCGCGCGAAACGGCTTCGCGCGTAGTGGCCGGTGCTATTGCCAAACTGGTATTGAAACAACGTGGCATCGAGATTACGGCATTTACCTCGCAGGTAGGGCATATTGCCATGACCGAAACATTTGAAACTACGGATTTATCGTTGATCGAAAGTAATATTGTACGCTGTCCGCAACAAGCGGTGGCCGAAGAAATGATTGCTTACATCCACAAATTGAAAACAGAAGGTGATTCGATCGGTGGTATCGTTTCGTGCATCATCAAAGGAGTGCCGCTCGGATTGGGCGAACCTATTTTCGACAAAGTGCAAGCCCGATTGGCACAAGCCATGATGAGTATCAATGCCACACACGGTTTTGACTACGGACGGGGATTTGAAGGCGTGAGTCTGAAAGGTTCGGAAATGAACGATGCTTTTGTGAAAGAAGGCCACCGGGTAACCACCCGCACCAACAACTCGGGAGGTATTCAGGGCGGTATCAGCAACGGTGAGGATATTTATTTCCGTGTGCTGTTTAAGCCTGTGGCTACCATTTCAATTAAACAAGATACGATTGATATCCATTCAAAAGAAATAGAACTGGAAGCGCACGGACGTCACGACCCTTGTGTATTGCCACGCGCAGTACCCATTGTAGAAGCTATGGCTGCCATGACCATTCTGGATTTGATTCTGATGCAAAGCAAGTAACATTGGCTTTCACAAGATATAATAAACCCCGGTATTCATTCTTTCGGAAGAAATACCGGGGTTTTTTATTCGTTCGGAGAGTAAGAAGCCTCTACTCAAATGGAACTCTTTACAAACATTTCCGCCTCATCAATCACATTGAGTTTGCCTACATCCAGCATTTTATAATCAGCAGGAACAAAGCCCGAAATAATTTCTGAAGCAGCATGTGTCAGGTAAAAATCCATGATCGGGAACTTCGGTTCGTAGCCCGTCATCAAGTCGAACACCGCCGGCGACATCACCTGAATGCCCGAAAAAGCCAGTTTCCGTTGCTCAGCAGTTCGTTGCAAGCCGGCAGGTTTGGTTTCGCCCGTTTTTTCATTGATCCAGCCATTCAGGCGAAGATTCTGATCAAAAAGCAAATAGCGAAAAGTATCGCGCTCGCTCACCACCAGCGTAGCGAGTGAATTCGTAGCCAAATGCTGACGGTACAATTCACCCAAATCGGCATTGGAAAGGATATCGACATTATGGATCAGAAAGGGCTCATTGTCGTCGAAAAACCAGGACGCCTTGCGCACTCCTCCACCCGTATCGAGCAACAAGTCGCGCTCGTCGGACACTTCGATGCGAATGCCGAAATCGTCATTCTCCTTCAGAAAATCAATAATCTGATCGGGAAAATGATGCACATTGACGATGATTTCGTTGAAACCGAAAGAGATCAATCGTTCGATCACATGTTGCAACAGCGGTTTACCCGCAATAAGCACCATCGCCTTTGGCATCGTATCGGTAAGTGGTTTGAGGCGGGTACCGAGGCCCGCGGCAAATATCATTGCTTTCATCTACTCTTTGATGTTCCAAGACCTAACAGGTTTTAGAAACCTGTTAGGTTTATAACTATTTAATTGTAAAGCCAAATAACTATTGGGCTTGAAAACTCTGCTCAATATTCTGCTCACGATGCACCAACTGCACTTCTACGCCGAATTTTTCGCTGATGCGCTCTGCTGTTTTTTGAGCGGAGTAGACAGAGCGGTGGCGACCACCGGTGCAGCCGAAGGAGATCATCAGGTTGGTGAATCCGCGGTCTTTGTAACGCTTCACCGAAGCATCTACCAACGCATAGGCATGGTCGAGGAAAGCGAGTATTTCGCCGTCGTCTTCCAGAAACTTGATCACTGACGCATCCAACCCCGTCAAACTTTGGTAGCGCTCGTATTTGCCGGGGTTGTTCACCGCACGACAGTCGAACACGAAGCCACCGCCATTGCCCGAATTGTCCTGCGGAATGCCTTTCTTGTAGGAGAAACTATAGACTTTCACCACCAGTGGCTTGCGAATTTGCACTTCGCGGAATTGCTCCAGTTCGGTCATTTCGCGCAAGACTTCGAGCAGGTAGGGATATTCCGATTGCTCGTCGGTGAGCAGGCCACGCAGGTTTTCGATGGCAAAAGGAATGCTTTGGAGGAAGTGCGGTTTTTTCTCGAAATAACCACGGAAACCATACGCCCCCAACACTTGCAGCGTCCGAAACAGCACATAATGTTGTAGCTGCGCGCGGAATTCCGCTTCGTCCACCGCCGTATATTGTTTCAAAGCATCGAGATACACTCCGAGCAGCTCCTCGCGCAGATCGGGCGTGTAGTTGGCTTTGGCCTGCCACAGAAACGAAGCCACATCGTATTGCAGCGGGCCCCGGCGCCCACCCTGAAAGTCGATAAAGAAAGGCGCTTCGTCGCGCACCATCACGTTGCGGCTCTGAAAATCGCGGTACATAAACGCATCGTTGGGCGAGCGCATAAGCACCGCAGCCAGACGGGCAAAATCGTCTTCCAGTCTGTTTTCCTGAAACTCCAGTCCGGTGGCTTTCAGGAAGCAGTATTTAAAATAATTCAAATCCCAGAGGATGGAACGCTCGTTGAATTCCGGTTGCGGGTAGCACACCGAAAAGTCGAAGCCCGCGGCCCCTTTCACCTGCACGGCAGGCAGTCGGCGCATGGTTTCGCGAAGCATTTCTTTTTCATTTTCGGAGAAAACACCCGTTTTACGGCCTCCGGCAATGTAGTCGAACAGCAGCACATCGCCCAGGTCGTCCTGCAGGTAGCACATCTCGTCGGCACTCACAGCCAGCACACAAGGCACAGGAAGGCCTTTGTCAACAAAATGTTGCGCCATGCGGATGAAGGCCCGGTTTTCGTCTACCGACGTGCCCTCCACGCCTATCAGGCTCAGGTCGCCGGCTGCGAGGCGGTAGTATTTACGGTTGGAACCCGAAGCGGAAAGCTCGGTGATGGTTTCGGCCTCAACCGAAGTGATTTGCTGAAACAGCGTGCTAAGTTCGTTCATGCGTTTTGTCTGAAAATGGATTGGTGTGCAAAGATACAAACTAGCTTTTTAAATAGCGAAGAATTTGAAAGATGTTATTAGAATAACACTTTAAAAATAATTGATTCAAAAATATTGTTATTTAGAAAATATTCGTACATTTGGAGTCTGAATTTTTAAACCACATGAGAAAACTATTTATCCTTACATTACTGGTAGTCATCAGTATTATCGCCTACAGCCAAACATCGGCTGATACAATCAGAACCAAGCCATTTTTGGGTGGTACAATCTACACATTCAAGAACAAACCACTGACGATTTACGCTCTCAACCAAAAAGTATCTCAGAACATTCATGCTGCGCCGGAAATGCAACTGGCCTATAAAAATTTCAAGATGGGCGCTACCTCCCGCATCGTGGGAGCCGGTTGTTTGGGTTGGTCCATTGGCACTATATTGACAAAGAAAAACCCCAACTATATACTGGGTGCGGTAGGAGTTGGATTGCTGGGGGTATCGATCAGGTTCGACCAGAACTTCAGATCGCACGCAAGGGTAGCTATCCGCATTTTTAATAGCGAAGCGAAATAAAACAGATAGTTACAATTCAGCACCAGCATTCTCCTAAATTCAAAAAAAATAAAAGTACATCAATGAAGAAGTATTCCATTTTCCTATTTCTATTGACCCTCAACGCGGTTATTGCACTCCACGCTCAACGAATTCCAGAGTCTGAATCGACCCGGGAGTTTACATTCAGCTTTAGTCAACAGCCCATCACGAACAGTCAGTACAATAAAATTCAATTAATTGATCTGCGCACCGACACCCTTCGGTTTGGATTTGGACAATACGGACCCCTTAATCATAAAAGAACATTGGTGGCACAACCCCGCTTTGCGCAACAGCTCACCGACAATTTGAACAAGATGATTGACGCCAGCGCAAAGAATGACACGCTGGCCATTGCCCTTAAAAATCTGATGTTTTCGGAACGTACAGGCGCTTTCAACGAAGAAGGATATTGCTCAATTGTTGCCGATTTGTACAAAAAAAGCAACAATGGATTTTACTTCATCCAAGCCATCGACACGCTGGTAAAAATATCATACGTGGATGTAACCAAAAGATTAATGCATAAAAGTGACTCCATTTTCAACACTTTTATCTATAAAAATCTGACCAACAATGCTGTTTCAACTAAGAAATTATCCCTTTTCGAAGTGACTCATTCCGATAGTCTGGCCAAACGGGAAATACACCTTTACAACCACCCGATTTTCAAAGACGGCATTTACCTTTCATACGAATCGTTCAAAAATCAACAGCCCGAAATGGCATGTAGTGCCAAAGAATCCGGCATGAAACTGAAATCGGTAAAAACAACAAATGCCGCCGGCAAAGAGGAAGAAGTAGATCCGGCCAAAGTGTACGGCATTGTATACAACAGTAAGCCTTACGTTTGTAGCAAATTTGGATTTTATCGATTAAAATTTAAAGATGACAATTGGTATTTGATCGGAAAGCTACCAGCTTCAATGGGATCGGGTGTGGCTATGACATCCTATTTCCTGTTCGGGTTTGTAGGGATGGCCATCGCCAACGAAACTCATAAAAGTGCCTATTTCTACAGTGCAATTAATTATAAAAATGGCCAGTTGATACGCATAAAAGAAATTACATTCGGGCAAGACGAATCAGAAGAATCTAATTGGTATTGTTCAGAATAGTTTTCAATCTTGCGAAAAGTTCGCAACCATCGAAACAACTGTTTTAGTCCTTGCGAAGAGTTCGCAACCATTAAAACAACCATTTTAGCCCTTGCGAAGAGTTCGCAAGCATCAAAACAACTGTTTTAGACCTTGCGAAAGTTTCGCAACCATCAAAACAATCATTTTAGCCTCTGCGAGAAGTTCGCAAGCATCAAAACGGTTGTTTTAGTCCCTGCGAAAGTTTCGCAGGCTATGAACAAAAAATTCTCTTATGCATCTCCGGCATAAGTTGATATATTTTTTAGTACAAATCTCAAATTTATCTAATCTATGTTTATTGAAAAAATTCAACTATCCTGGTTACACAACGAGGAACACACAGGATTGATAAGCTACGCATCAGAGTATGCCAAAGACATCGATCCGCAACAAGGTAATATTGCCGCACAACTTGCCGACCTGGACAGCCAACTGGAGGTGGAGAAACTCGCCCTGGATCAGGTGCAGAAAAACTCGCTCACGCAGAAGGCTAATGCGGCGGATGCAGTTTGCGACAATGCGCTACGGGGGCTTTTCGGCCACGTAAAGAATCAACTGAATCATTTCGACCCGCTGGTGGCTGAGGCTGCTTATGGGGTGAATGTGATTTGTGAGTCGTTCAAAGATTTGCCCTCGCGCGGCCGCAACAGTCAGACGCAAGGCGAAGAGCAACTGCTGAACGAGCTGGAAAAAGTAAAAGCCGATGTGGAAACAATCGGACTCACCGGTTGGGTGAACCACCTGAAAGATGCCCACAAAGCATACCTGGCAGTGAACACCAACCGTAATGCCGAGGACGATTCCAAACCGGAAATCAATATGCGCAACGCGCGATTGACTACCGACGTGGCCTACAAAGCATTGGTAGATCGGATCAACGCCTACATCACCATCGATGGCGGTGCCGCATATACCAGCTTTGTGACCCGCCTCAACGGCCGCATTGCCGACTACAACGCCACCATTGCGCAGCGAAAAGGTCGTAAAAAGAAAGACGACACCGACACAACGAAGTAACATTCGTCAGCCCAATAAAATAAAGCAGCCTACGGAGAGGGCTGCTTTTTTTGTGGAATATGATTGCCTCCCCTAACCCCTCCACAGGAGGGGAATTAGATTACTTTCGTTTTCAAAAAACTATCAGTGTAAAGCAAGTGCAATAAATAATCAATACTGATTTAACGTGAGTCCGATACAATCAATCTATTTAAAATAAAATAATTACATCTTGGAATCCTGAAAGGATTTAATGTGAATAACCGCGGGTGAAACCCGTGGGTTACGAAAACCCAAATTTAAGAACCCTGAAAGGGTTCAATACTATCAATTTACACATTGAACCCTTTCAGGGTTCTGGGTTATGTTCATTAGTTTCCACGGGTTTCACCCGCGGTTATTCACATTAAAGTCCTTCGGACTTCTAAAATGTATTATTCTTTGAATCTTCAGAAATCTTATATCGAACTCACGTTAATCTAGTTCCCCTCCTGTGGAGGGGTTAGGGGAGGCTGGTAGCAAGCAAGTAGTAGATATCTATTAGGTAATATTGCAGATAATGAGTATATTTTTCAAGCGACCTGGAAGTCGCTTCTCCTTGGTAAAACAAAAGTCATTTTCGGTTGTTATTTCAAACACATAACAATTGTATTACGTATCACAATAAAAAAAAGAAATAACATGGCAACGTCCGACAACTTTGTAATTACCATCAGCCGACAAGTAGGTGCAGGAGGAGCAGCAATAGGCACAAAACTGTCATCCGAACTCAATGTATTTTTTGCCGACAGAGACATTCTGCGCAGCGCAGCCCTGAAACTTTCGGCTGCCGAAGAGGATTTGGAACACCGCGAAGAAAGTCTGCTTTCGTTTTGGCACTCGCTTTTCAAAACCCTGCCTCAAACCGACACCTTCATCCTTCCACCCGTAGCACGGGCATTGGAATATACCGACGAAGAATTGTTTAATGTAGAAAAAAACATCATTCTGGATATTGCAGAACGCAACTCGGCTGTTATCCTGGGCCGCTGCGGAAATTATGTACTGCGCGATCATCCCAAACACATCCGCATTTTCCTGCATGCCGACAAAGATTATCGCATCCACCGCATCATGGATTTGTACGATTTGCAACACGATGAAGCTACCGAAATGATTGAAAAAACCGACAAACAACGGGGCTCCTACTACAAAACCTTCACAGGAACCGACTGGACACAGGCCACTAACTACGACCTGACCATCAATACCGGAAAAACCGGACCCGAAAAAGCCGTGCAACTCATTTTAGCGTACATCAAACAACGGGAAGATTTAGGAATATAATCCGTACAACCGAATACACAATATCATCAGCCACAAAGTCATCGCTTTGTGGCTGATTTCGTTTGAAATTCGCCCCTACCCTTCCCTTTGGAAGTGAAGCAATGGAAATACTCAGTTTTTAACTAGACTATCTGCCTAAGTTTTTGTATTTTTGCAGCAATTTTTGAACATAAAAACGATTATGAGCTTAGAACTTAGCGAACAAGAACAGTTCAGACGCAACAGCCTGAACGAACTCCGCAATTTGGGCATCGACCCCTACCCTGCCGCACTGTATCCAACCGATGCTTTTTCCACCGACATAAAAGCAGACTTCGCCGACGAAGCTGAACGAAAGCAGGTATGCATTGCCGGCCGCATCATGAGCCGCCGCATCATGGGTAAAGCCTCATTTGTAGAGCTACAAGACTCAAAAGGCCGTATTCAGGTGTATATTAGTCGCGACGACATCAACACCGAAGCACAACCCGAAATGTACAATACCGTATTCAAAAAGCTGATGGACATCGGCGACTTTATCGGTATCAAAGGGTTTGTATTCCGCACACAAATGGGCGAAATCAGTGTTCACGCCGAAGAACTGACTATGCTAAGCAAATCGCTGAAACCACTACCGATTGTAAAATACAAGGATGGAGTGGCTTACGACGCATTCGAAGACCCCGAACAACGCTACCGTCAACGCTATGTTGACTTAGTGGTGAACGAGGGCATCAAAGATATTTTCCTCAAACGTACCCGCGTGTACAACTCTATGCGCGAGTATTTCAACGGTCAAGGCTATATTGAAGTAGAAACTCCGGTGTTGCAACCCATCCCGGGTGGCGCTTCGGCCCGTCCGTTTATCACCCACCACAATGCGCTGGACATTCCGCTGTACATGCGTGTGGCCAACGAGTTGTACCTGAAACGACTCATCGTGGGTGGTTTCGAAGGAGTGTACGAATTCTCCAAAAACTTCCGCAACGAAGGCATGGACCGTACCCACAATCCGGAATTTACGGCCATGGAAATCTATGTGTCCTACAAAGACTACAACTGGATGATGGAATTCACCGAGAACATGATTGAAAAAATCTGTCTGGACGTGAACGGAACTACCGAATTGCAGGTGGGCGACAAAACCATCAGCTTCAAAACTCCTTTCAAACGCGTCACCATGATTGATGCCATCAAAGACCACACCGGCATCGACATCAACGGCATGAGCGAAGAGCAACTGCGCGACGTGTGCAAGCAACTCCACATCGAAGCCGACGACACCATGGGTAAAGGCAAGCTGATCGACGAAATTTTTGGCGAAAAATGCGAAGGCAATTATATTCAACCTACGTTTATCACCGACTATCCGCTGGAAATGTCACCGCTGTGTAAACGTCACCGCAACAACCCCGAACTGACCGAACGCTTCGAGCTGATGGTAAACGGAAAAGAGTTGGCCAATGCGTATTCGGAACTTAACGACCCGATCGACCAGCTGGGCCGCTTCCAGGAGCAGCTAAAACTAAGCGAAAAGGGCGACGACGAAGCGATGTTTATCGACATGGACTTTGTACGCTCGCTGGAATACGGCATGCCTCCTACTTCGGGTATGGGTATCGGTATGGACCGCCTGGTAATGTTGATGACCGGTCAGCAAGCCATTCAGGAAGTACTTTTCTTCCCACAAATGAAACCCGAAAAGGTAGCGAAGAAAGACGGTCCCGAAAAATTCATCGAACTGGGCATTCCAGCCGAATGGGCCGATGTAATTATCAAATCGGGCATCCAAACTGTGGACGGATTGAAAGGATTGAATCCAAACAAATTCCACCAGGACATTTGCGGTTACAACAAGAAAAACAAACTGGGTCTGACCAATCCTTCGAAAGAAGATGTGGCAGCCTGGATAGGATAAAAAACAGACCCCTAACCCCTAAAGGGGAATTCAGTTAGCACCTTCGATATTAATTTCAATAAAAAATTAATATAGATTAAAAGTAACTCAGTTCCCCTTTAGGGGTTAGGGGTTTTATGGATTATATGATAAACGAAAAAAGTAAAATAGCGGTATTGGGAGGTGGTAGCTGGGCGACAGCTATTGCCAAAATCCTGTTGGCTACCAACGATAACATCGGTTGGTACATGCGCCGCCAGGAACAAATCGACGAAATAAAGCGCCAGGGGCATAATCCATCCTATTTGTCGAGCGTTCAGTTCGACACCGATCGGATTAGTTTTTCCAACGACATCAATAAAATCGTCAAGAATTTTGATATCTTGGTATTTGCCATTCCATCGCCATTTTTAAAACAACACCTCGCGAAGCTTGAACGCAAGCTCGACGAAAAAATGCTCGTTTCGGCCATCAAAGGAATTGTACCGGACGAAAACATGATTGTTTCCGATTATTTTGAGCATTTGTACCATGTGCCCAAAGAAAATATAGCTGTACTGGCAGGTCCCTGCCATGCCGAAGAAGTGGCACTGGAACGCTTGTCGTACCTGACCATCGCCTGCACCTCGCGCGACAAAGCCAAAGTGCTGGCTCAACGTTTTGCTACCAATTTCATTCGCACCTCCACCAGCGACGATGTGATGGGCGTTGAATATTCATCCGTTATGAAGAATATTTATTCCATTTCGGCAGGTATCTGTCACGGATTGAAATACGGCGACAACTTTCAGGCAGTACTAATTTCGAATGCCATTCAGGAAATCAACCGTTTCTGTAATGCCACCAATCCTCTACACCGCGACATCAACGAGCCAGCCTATTTGGGCGACTTATTAGTAACGGCCTACTCCAAATTCAGCCGCAACCGACTATTTGGCACCATGATTGGCAAAGGCTATTCGGTAAAAACAGCTCAACTGGAAATGGAAATGATTGCAGAAGGCTATTATGCCACAAAAACCATTCATGAACTGAATGAGAAATACCAGGTCAACATTCCGATTGTAAACGCTATTTACGATATACTTTACAATCGCTGTTCACCGATAATAGAAATACGTAAATTGTCAGAAAAACTGAAATAAAGCCCCCCAAATCCCCCTTGGGGGACTTGCGTGGCGGAACAAAAAGATTCTGAGAAATAACAAACAACAAATATCAAACTATCACAAAACTAATCCAAAGTCCCCCAAGGGGGATTAAGGGGGCAATTAAAAAGAATGGAAAATATTAAATTGTCTATCGACAAAACATTCGGATTTATTTCTGAAGAAAACATTGCAGCTTACAAAGCTGATGTAGCGAAAGCAATTAGTGCATTACACGCCGGAAGTGGCAAAGGAAGTGATTTCCTGGGTTGGTTGAACCTGCCATCATCTATTGACGATGCACACTTTAGCGACATTGAAAACACAGCTAAAATCCTTCGCGACAATTGCGAAGTAGTAGTGGTAATCGGTATCGGCGGTAGCTATCTGGGTGCAAAAGCGGTAATCGATGCTCTTTCAAACAGCTTCGACTGGTTGCAAACTGAACGCAAGTCGCCTATCGTGGTGTATGCTGGCCAAAACATCGGCGAAGATTATCTGTACGAATTGCAACAGCTGTTGAAAACCAAGAAATTTGGTATCATCTCTATCTCAAAATCAGGAACTACTACCGAACCTGCGTTGGCATTCCGTCTGTTGAAAACACAGTTGGAAGAACAACAAGGCAAAGAAGCTGCTCAAAAACTGATTGTTGCTGTTACTGACAAATCGCGTGGTGCATTGCGCACACTGGCAACTCAGGAAGGTTACAAAACTTTCGTAATTGAAGATAGCATTGGTGGTCGTTTCTCTGTATTGACTCCGGTAGGTTTGTTGCCAATCGCAGTAGCAGGTTTCGACATCCGTCAGTTAGTAGCTGGTGCCGCTTCTATGGAAAAAGCTACCGGCGAAGAGGTTGCATTCGAAGATAACCTGTCGGCTATCTATGCTGCTACCCGCAACGAATTGTACCGCAACGGTAAAAAAATCGAAATTCTGGTAAACTACCACAACAAACTTCACTACGTATCGGAATGGTGGAAACAACTTTACGGCGAAAGTGAAGGAAAAGACAATGTAGGTATTTTCCCTGCTGCCGTTGACAACACAACTGACCTTCACTCAATGGGTCAATGGGTTCAGGAAGGCGAACGCACCATTTTCGAAACTGTTATCTCGGTAAAATCATCCAACTACAGCACTATTTTTCCACACGACGAAGCTAACCTGGATGGATTGAACTTCCTGGCTGGCAAACGTGTAGACGAAGTAAACAAAATGGCTGAACTGGGTACTATGTTGGCTCACATCGACGGCGGTGTACCTAACATGAAAGTAGAACTTCCTGCCTTGAACGAGTTCTATTTGGGTCAGTTGATGTATTTCTTCGAAAAAGCGGTTGGTATCAGCGGTTACCTTTTGGGCGTAAATCCATTCGACCAACCAGGTGTAGAAGCGTACAAGAAAAACATGTTTGCACTGCTTGAAAAACCAGGTTTCGAAGAAGAAACAAAAGCTATCAAAGCAAGACTATAAAAACCCCTAACCCCTAAAGGGGAATAAAAAATGCCGCTTCTCTTATCCAGAAGCGGCATTTCTTTTATATTTTCATTGTTCTTTGCTTATCAAAAGTCCCCTTTAGGGGATTTAGGGGTTCTTGGCTCTACCTCACATGTATCAGCTTATGCAATTGCACCGACAAGCGCCAGCGCGGATCTTTCTGAATCAGCTCCATACAGTAGTTCAAATTTTCGAAGTTGATATCCATGCAATGTTGAGTTTCGCCATCAAAGACGGGACTCAGAAAGTAATTATCGGCTTGCGGCAGTTCATCGATATTGGGTAGTTCATCCCCTTTTATCACCGGAAAGCGAAACTCGTTGACATGCGTAAAATTCTTTTTCAATAACTGACTTCCCACTTTGGGGCTACAAGAAATATAATCAATGCGTGAGGGCACCGGATTGGTTCCATTGGTTTCAATGGCATGTGTATAACCATCAAAATACGCCAACACCTCATCATCCAGTTGCATAGTCGGTTCGCCACCCGTCCAAATCAGAAATTTGGTGTTGTATTTTTCAATTTCCGAGCGAATTTCTGCCAAAGTCATTTCAGTGCCTGTCTGCCAAAAAGTATCGCAATACGCACAGTTTTTATTGCAAAACGCCAATCGAATAAAGGTTGCTGAACGACCCACATTAGCACCTTCACCCTGTACGGAGTTGAAAATTTCGACAACAGTCAAACTATTCTTCATAACTCGCTTTTGTCTTCGGCGTTTCGCTGATTTCTACTTTATAAAGCTGTGGAAACTGCGGTTTGAAAAGGCGGTAAATTTCGCGCGACATCAGTTCAGCGCTGGGGTTCATACCCGGAAACACATCGTTCAGATGACGATGATCGAGCACGTTATCGATAAATTCTTTGATCGGCTTCAGGTCGTTGTAGTCAGTCACAAAACCCACTTCGTTCAGTTCCTCGCTGCGCAAATAAACGGTCACAATATAGTTGTGTCCATGCATTCGTCCGCAGGGATGCCCGTCGCGTAGCCCTGAAAGAATGTGGCTGGCCGAAAAATGAAATTCTTTACTTATAATAAACATATCTGTTGATAGTCAGTCTTTTTTAATGAGAACTGCAAAGGTACAATGAAAAAACTGGATATAAAACAAAAAAAGAGAGGGGGATGTGGCTGCTTAAGTTTTAAAATTTACACGTCCACCATTTTCAACACCAAAGCAGCAAGAGTAATTCAAATACAACAAATTACATGTGTGCCTATTTTAAATTCAGATTATTCGGATTTTGACGGGAATCCCAAACGGTGTGTATAATAATTTGGGCATCTGTAAACTCATAAAATAGAAAATAATTTTCCACGATTAATGCTCTGATACCGTCATAATCCGTTTTTACACCAACATAAGGCTGTTTAGGCAATACTGAGCTAGCTCGAACAAGCTTTTTGTAGAGTTTCTTTGAATAAACGTCACTCCCATTTCTTTCCCTAAAATAATCCAGTATTTCAAACAATTTTATCGTTGCAACCTGAGACCAAATTAGTTGACGCTTTGCCATTGTTCGAACATTTGATTTAATTCGCTTTGATCACGAAATAGCCCTTCATCCACATTTTTTTTGGATTGATCAATTTCAGCTCGTTGCATTTCGGTCAATTCAACAACCGATGCTTGGGTTTTTGCATCAATTATTGTTTTCAAAGCATTCAGAAAAGAGACATCTTCAATTTCTGAAATCTGATGAATAAGGTTTTTCTTTAACTGTATTGTTGTCATAGTGTAGAATATGAAACATTTCTCTAATTTATGCTAGCCTTTCATTTATTGAAGCCAGTGCAAATATACTAAACTTATTTCTGTTTGAATAACACTACAGGATGGATATTTGTTTGGATTTATTAGCTATGTAGATCCCTTTCCTGCATCTACTTACAACACCAATTCCTGAAACAGACGATCCAGTTCTAAGTTCAAATCATCGGCAAATCCGGGATGCGGACGTGAAGTTTGCAAGCACGAACTACGCACCGCCGTCAGCCACCGGAAGCGCTCAGGAATATCGAATTGCGCAATGATCCCCGCAGCTTTTTCACCGTTACAAATGCGTTGAAATGAGTCCAAAGCCCCCTGCAACAGATCCAGATCGAGTTCAGTAGCAAACAGACTCAACCGATTTTTGTCAAGCACATATTTCATCCCGATAAATTTCTTCCGTTTCGAAAACAGGATGATCCCCACATTCAGAAACTCCTCACGCTCCACCCTGGGCAGTACGCGAATCACAGCATATTCATACAAGTGCTTGTCGTGCATGGATGGCTTCGTTTAAAAAGTTATCGGAATGTTCTATTCTTCTCGTCAGAAACTGATAATACACCTCTCGTACTTCTGCTGCTGAAAGTCCCGTTTCGGCTGTTTCTGCCCATGATTCAGGAATTGCATCCACAACCATGCGCAGGAATTCGGGAGTCAGTAATGACTTTATTTCATCGTTCACTGCTTGCAACTGATCGGCCCAGCGTAACAGCACATGATCTTTCACCATCGGAAACGGACTCAACGCCGCCTTCTCCCAATTCGTCCAGGTATGATGAAAATACAAAGTAGCACCATGATCGATAAGCCACAATTCTTTGTGCCACATCAGCATATTGGTATTACGCACCGTCCGATCCACATTGGTCAGAAAAGCGTCCATCCACACAATGATAGATGCCGTGCGACCATCTACGATGGAGGTCACCGGGTCAAAAGTCAGTGCGCCGGACAGGAAATGCAAACCCAAATTCAGTCCGCGACTGGCCTGCAACAAATCCTGAATTTCTTCATCACCCTCTGTTTGTCCGAAGGCTTCATCCAGCTCAACAAACACCAATTCGGGCAAACGCAATTTTAGTCGATGCGCCACCAGCCCACCAATCAGTTCTGAAATCAGTGCTTTCGGTCCATGACCAGCACCCCGAAACTTAATGACATATTTAAACCCATCGTCGGCATCGGCCAGGGCCGGCAACGATCCTCCTTCGCGCAAAGGAGTGATATAGCGGGTTACATTTACGGTACGTAAAGTCATATTAATTTATAAATCTGCAAACAAGTTAAATCCTGTATTCAAATCCTTAGAAAATTCTGTTGTATTTTGACATATAATTTCCTTCAATTCTTCAATTTTCCTCTTACTAAGATTAATAAACAAACTCTCAGACATAAGCCAAAACTCTAATCTTAATGAAAGTAAATCACTCAATGCTTTAAAAACAATAGCCTTATCTCTACTTTTCATTTGAGTTACAAAACTATCAGTCCAATTACATGGATAATCTTTGTGATATCCGACAATAACATAAGAGTTTTCTTCTTTAGGGAATACATTGATAAACGAAGTAACAAAAGGGACTCTTGAATTTTCACTTTTACTATTATCTGGATCATAAATATTTAATGGAACTGAAATACAGAGTTCAATTAGGGGAATCTGAATTGTTTCAAAATAGAATTGGTCAAAACTATTAATCAAAATTGAATCTTCGAGCCATTTCTTAAAATACAACAGATTTTCGATACCTTCTCGTTCAGATCTTGAATTTTGATTCATCATAAAATAAAATAATGGATTCAGATTGAGTTCATTTCCAGAGAAAATATCAATTACAATTTCCTTTCGTCGTATCTCCTGACATAATCCCCTATAACAGAAAAGAGCTTGTTGCAAGTTACTATTCAAATCTAATTTTCTTTCAACTTCTATTGGTTTAAAAATTGCAGTATCATGATTATTACAAAAACCATTGAAGGTATAAGCATTATTTAGCCCAACTCTTTTGAAAGTGACTACACCATCATAAAAAATATTAAACCAAGATGTGGGTTGTCTTTCATACAAATGACCATTCTTTGCAATTTTATTAAGAATACCATTCTTCTGTAATACATGTGATTTAATAGCATCGCATTTACAGTCCCCATACATACACTGCCTTCGCTTTTTGATTGCTTTCCGTTGCAAATCGTCTAACAATTTCAAGTCATCAATCATAATAGCAGTTTATTTCTTAAACAACACCCGGAACGCTTCTTCCACTTTCTTCACAGGAATAATCTGCATATTGATCTTTCCAATTTGCAAAGCCTTTACGTTGAAGTCGGGGATGATCATGGTAGTAAAACCAAGCTTTTCAGCTTCCAGGATGCGTTGTTCGATTCGGTTGATGGGACGAATTTCACCCGACAATCCTACTTCACCTGCCATGCACACATGCTTTTCGATGGCAATATCAACGCTGGAAGAAAGAATGGCCGATATAACGGCCAAATCAATGGCCGGATCGTTCACTTTCAAGCCACCGGCAATGTTTAGAAAAACATCTTTTTGCCCGAGCTTGAATCCGGCCCGTTTTTCCAAAACAGCCAATAACATATTCAGGCGGCGCAAGTCGAAACCTGTACACGAGCGTTGTGGCACGCCATAAGCAGCAGTACTTACCAACGCCTGCGTTTCGATCAGAAAAGGACGAACGCCTTCGATGGCCGAAGCGATGGCCACACCACTCAAGCCTTCGTGATTCTGGCTCAAGAGTAGTTCCGACGGGTTGCTGACTTCTCGCAAGCCACTTTGTTGCATCTCGTAAATACCCATTTCGGCCGTACTTCCAAAGCGGTTTTTAATGCTGCGCAAAATGCGGTACATATAATGCTGATCTCCTTCGAACTGCAACACCGTATCCACAATGTGCTCCAGCACTTTCGGTCCGGCAATGCTTCCTTCTTTGTTGATATGCCCGATCAGTAATACGGGCGTCGCAGTTGTTTTGCAAAACTTTAGCAAAGCTGCTGCACACTCGCGCACCTGCGACACCGAACCCGGCGACGACTCAATCAGCTCGGTAGAAATCGTCTGCACCGAATCCACAATCACCACATCAGGCTGTTGATTTTGTATATGAATAAAAATTTGCTCCAGCGAGGTTTCGCTCACAATATAGCATTCGGTGTTGGTACCACTGATCCGTTCGGCACGGAGTTTCAGCTGCTTTACGCTCTCTTCGCCCGAAACATACAAGGTTTTTTTGCCCTTCATATTCAGCACTACCTGCAATACAAGAGTCGATTTACCAATACCCGGCTCACCACCAATCAGTACTAACGATCCCGGCACCAACCCACCGCCCAGCACCCGATTCAGCTCGGCGCTCGAAGTGTCGATACGCGGTTCTTCGCCAGTTTCCACTTCCGAAATCAGCACTGGCTTTTGTTTAGTGATTTCCAGTCCGGCCAGAATGGTTTTCTGCACAGGCTCTTTGTTGCTCACCACTTCCTCCACGTAAGAGTTCCATTGCCCGCACGAAGGACATTTGCCAATCCATTTGGGCGAATCCACTCCGCAATTCTGACAAACGTATACTGATTTAGTTTTAGCCATGATATTTTGAAATAAGCTTTTTAATTGAGAACTTAAAATTACAGAATAAAAATCGTCTTATCAACTATTTAAATGACAATTTATCATCCGGACTCATTGTATAATACAATTGTAAATCATTTTAGATTTTCTTCGCCCGCCAGTTACCCTTCCAAAGATACATATATCCCATAACACCTACCAGCGTCCAGTACACAAACTCTGACAGCCAAACTACTGCCGTTGACGAGTGCCAAACAAGAGCAGTAAGATACACATACACGATGTAAAATACCAGTGTAATCACCTCAATAGCAAATGCAGTACGTGTGTTGC
Organism: Bacteroidota bacterium; assembly: GCA_046051105.1. Lineage (GTDB taxonomy): Bacteria > Bacteroidota > Bacteroidia > Bacteroidales > Paludibacteraceae > Paludibacter. The sequence goes on along the minus strand of JBJOOU010000171.1, from coordinate 287 downwards.
CCGTGCCCGAAACGCCATTAAAAATAATGTAAGTCAGTGCAAACACCAGATTGGCAACTGCCACAATTCTCACTACCGGCATACAAGCCTCAATTAGCCCGGCATCATCCGTATAAATATGTGCAAAAAAATGCGGGAAAAGCAATGTAATAATCACAAACGGCAAAGCGCTCAGTATCGAGATTTTAGACATTTTATGAACGAACGATCGCACACTATCCTGCTGACCTGCCCCAATCAGGTTGCTAACAAGCGTATTGGTGGTAGTCCCGAGTGCCGAAGCAGGA
>JBJOOU010000170.1:0-4781 GCA_046051105.1 Bacteroidota bacterium | reverse complement strand
ATTACAGCTTTAGCGGTCTGAAAACATCTTTCTTGTATCTTTTGAGGGATAAACAAAAAGAAAATCCCGATTTCATTTCCGAAAATCTAAATGATTTGTGTGCATCAATTCAAAGCACTGTGGTGGAAATCTTGATGAGAAAATTGCGCAAAGCAGCTAAAGACCTAAACATAAAAGAAGTGGCTGTGGCTGGAGGAGTCTCGGCAAATTCCGCTCTGAGGGAAGCATTTAATGATCATGCAAAAAAAATTGGATGGACAGTTTACATTCCACCCGTTTCGTTTACCACCGACAATGCTGCAATGATTGCCATTACCGGCTACTTTAAATACCTGAAAGAAGATTTCTGTTCAATCAATGAAGTTCCGTTTTCAAGAATAACCAATACATTCTAACACATGAAACTCAAATTACCTGAAAAATTAGAGCCCTTTAGAGGCATTATCCTGTTTGCTGTTGTATTAATGATTTCAAACTTAGTTTGGAAATACAATGTCTTGGGCGACGAAGCAATTGATCTGCATTCAAAAGTCACTTTATTTGGATGGGACATCTCGGGCCCGTTTATTGCAGCAGCTGTGCACGTAGCCACAGTCTGTAAAAACCTGCTCAACTTTCTGGGATGGGAAGTCTCACTTTCTCCGGACAACACTCTGGGCTTTGCAACCGGTTATTCCGTGAAAGTAATCTGGGCCTGCACAGGCATCAAGCAAGCATTTATATGCTCCTGCATTTTCTTATTTGCCCGTGGTACATGGAAAAAGAAAGCCTGGTACATTCCCCTCACGCTATTGGTGGTTTACACATTCAATATTTTCCGGATTTCGTTCATCACTGCTTGCATCGAGCACCACCCCAACTGGTTCGAATTCCTTCATTTGTACGCATTCAAATATGCATTTTACGGAGTAATATTCCTAATGTGGGTACTGTGGGAGGAAAAAATTGTTGGATCACCAACTTCCAAAACGCTTCAGGAAAATTAATCCTGAAGCGATATAAATTGAAAGCTACGACCATCAAAAAGGCCTTTGTCGCCTAGTTTGATTTCAGGAATCACCAGCAAAGACATAAAAGCGATAGTCATAAAAGGCGCCCGTAGTGTGGTTCCCAATTCTTTTGCGTAGGCATCCACTTCCTCGTACAACCGAGCAATTTCACTACCAGGTTGATCCGAAAGTAAGCCCCCAACCGGTAACTCCAACGCTTTCACATCCCCATTGCTAGTAGCCAATATTCCGCCTTCGGTTTCAATAATTTTATTGATGGCCGAGCAAATTTCGGGATCCGAAGTCCCCACAGCAACGATATTATGACTATCATGAGCTACCGTAGAAGCCATGGCTCCTTTTTTCAACCCAATTCCATGAATAAAACCTACTGCTGGTTTTGACGGTGCGTAACGATTATACACCACCATCTTCAAAACATCATTTTCGACATCCGAAACAAGATTGCCATCCTCTACTTTCGGCGCAACACGAATTTCTTTCGTATACAGCTGGCCATCTTCCACATCAATCACCCTCAGAAGCCCACCATTATCTTTCACATACAAATCGTCCACAACAATCGGGAGTGCTTCAAATCGATTTATCAACTCATCAGGCACAAATCTCTCGAAAAGAGGACTCTTACCATCCGACACCCTAACACCTTTAATGAAAGTCGACTGAACATCAAAACTCTGTAAATCAGTCACCACAACAAAGTCTGCGTCATCGCCTTCCTGCAACAACCCAACATTCAGACCATAATGCTTAACTGGCGTATAACTACAGATCCGAAGCACATCTACCGGATCAAAACCAGACGCTACTGCCCTTCTCGCCAAAGTATTTATGTGACCATTTTTCAGCAAATCGTCCGGATGTTTATCATCGGAACAAAACATGATTTTATCCGGATATTTTTCCAAAAGGGGCAACAAATCGTCAAAATTTTTAGCCGCACTTCCCTCACGAATTTGCACCGTCATCCCTAAAGCAATTTTAGCTTCCGCTTCAGCAATTGTCATACATTCGTGGTCAGTCGTAATTCCTCCGACCGCATAAGCTTCCAAATCTGCCCCTTTTAGCTCAGGCGCGTGTCCATCAATCGGTTTACCTAGCCTTTTTGCGGCCTCCAATTTTGCCCACACTTGCTTGTTGTGATGAATCACTCCGGGGAAATTCATCATTTCGGCCAAAAAATAAATATCATCGCGTTGCAACAGCTCATCTACCTGACTGGCATCCAGGTGAGCACCAGCCGCTTCGAAACTGGTGGAGGGAACACAGGAAGGCGCTCCAAAAAAGAACTTCATTGGCGACTGCCTGCTATTTTCAATCATATAATTGATCCCAGCTACACCACAAACATTCGCCATTTCGTGAGGATCGCACACACAAGCCACCGTACCATGCACCACACTATATCGGGCAAATTCGGCCGGCAGCATCATCGAGCTTTCAATATGTATATGAGCATCTACAAAACCTGGAATTATATACTGGTTATCAACATTCTCCGAAGGAATGATAGATTTAACTTTACCGTTCTCAATCTCTACTTTCGCTTTAATAATGGTTTTCGCAACCACATCCACAACATAACCTGATATCATAATTTTATTTTTATTCAAACAATATACGAAATAAAAGCGGAATAACACCTCATTTGTTCACCATCGATAAAAATGAAGGTCAGAATTCAGTCAAAATTTAAATACGGTTTCAAACGAATTAAATCCTGATCAGTAAACTCGGGACTCTCTTTCAAATCATTCACGTCCCTCAGTTTCCCTTTTTTACGTCTCAATTCATATATGACTTTTGCCTTATAAAAATTGATATAGGGATGAGATTTCATTCTATCCACGCTGGCAGTATTTACTCTTATTTTTTGAACTAATGAGGTATTTACAGTGCAATAGGGTCTGATTTTCTCGATATTTTCTGGACGCATTCCATAAATTTCGGACAATTGATCTACCGACACAAAACCACCTGTCGATTGCCTGAAACGCACAATTCCTTTTGCATAACCACGCCCAATTCCTTTCACCTGCATCAACAAAGCAGTATCAGCTGAATTCAGATCAACAATTACATCACTCTTTTTTGAAACAGATTTCTCTACCACTTCCACCCGCTCCTCAATACGAATATATGGCTCTAGCTCTTTAAATTTTTCAGGAAACAGACCATACACTTTCTCAAAATCTCCCGCCACTTTAAAGCGTCCGCCCTTTTTCCGAAACTTCATTATATTAGACGCAATAAACGACTTTATTCCCAACTTTACAAATCCGGATGAATCAAGTGTATTCGGGTCAAAAGTAAACAGTTGGTATTTCACCTGATCATGTTCTACATATTTTTTCTCATGATAATCAAACTTGTATTTTTGCTCATACTGCTGCTGCCATGCCATCTTCTTCTTTTCCCACTCAGCCTGCCTAATGCTGTCTCTATCAATGAGTGACTTCTCAAACCGAGCCACTTCCTTTTGAAAACCGGGATCATCAACCCTTTGAACCGGAAATAACAACGGCATAAGATATATTCCAGCAACAGTGACCAAAATCAACACAAGCATCACCACGATACCAATTCGTTGAGAACGATTAAAATAGAAGAAATCTTTAATCATATAGCGTCAATACTTTTTTACAAATATATTAAATACATTTCATCCACCAAATCATTCAATAAAAATTTCATTTTTAGTTTTGAATTAAATTCAATCCTTTTTGACTTTTTAATGATCTCTCCCATAATAGAAACTGAATAAATTTGTGAGAAAAACACAAACTTTTAAATTCAATTCGTATGAAAAAAACTTTTACTCTACTTTTTCTTGCCATTTTGCTAATGGGAAGTAATGTATCTGCCCAAAACCTTCTCGCAGGTCTTTGGGATGGAAACGGAATTACCGGCACCACATCAAAACCGAGCGATGTTGGATGGTTAAATACCTACTCTGGCATTCCATGGACAATTGCCAATGGATCAGGAGGATGTCGGTTCAGAGATTATAGTGTAACGGGGGGACATACAGGGTTCACAAATGAAGTAGGAGGAACAACGGTCACAACACGTCAATTAATGCTTCGGTTTGATAACGGAAGCTACTCATCTTCAACTTACGCTTTCCCGGTTACCTTAGATGCATGCACAAGCTATACATTTTCAATGGATTATGTCTGTGGTGGCAGCGGGACACCTCCCAAAAACATAACTGTTGGCATAAGTACAACCAGCGCAGCGACAGGCAGATTAAGCTCAAAGACCTTTACAACAACAAGTAGTACAACCATTTACAGAAATGGCACATACACTTTCACGACAGGTGCTACATCTGGTACCTACTATATTACATTCACAGGAGATGCAGTATGGTTTGGCATAAACAACCTTTCGATTGTACGAAGTACTGACCAATCAATGAATGTAAGCTCACAATATATGTTTTTCGACAATAGCACCGACAATATCACTAAAAAATTTATTGTACAGGGAAGCAACCTGACATCAGCCATTACTCTGACTGCTCCGTCAGGTATCTCGCTATCTCCAAGCAGTATTTCAGCAGCCAATGCTCAATGCGGAGTGACCGTTACAGCTACATACGACAATGCCAAGTTCATCAGCAACGATACGATTTATGCCACCAGCGGTAGTTTTACAAAGAAAATTGTGGTGGATGCAATCTACAACAATCTAATTGGCAACTGGGATGGCGATGGCGACACTGCGAAAGTTGTAGCACCATTAAGCCTGCCGAGCAAGTACGGTTGG
>JBJOOU010000169.1:0-9455 GCA_046051105.1 Bacteroidota bacterium | reverse complement strand
CTGATGAGGTAGATACTAATGTAAAAATCGATCTGACCAATATGGCAGATGGAGTTTATTTATTGAAAATAACTTCGAACGGAGAATATTCCAATATTTTACGTCTGGTAAAAGCCGGAAGATAAAACAGGTTCATTAAGCATCAGTAAAATAATGCGTGGCAGTTTTTGTCACGCATTATTTTTTTAGGCTATAAATGCCGGGGATTTAGAATACACAAAATATGCAATTCAAAAGTAAACAGCCTATTTTAATTACACACCATCACAATAATACCCATAAAATCTACATTCATTCATAAAAATCCCCAAAAACCAGATTTAGGAAGCTACAACACTCGCTCATTTTCTATTTATTCTGTATTTTTGTAAGTTGATTATGAATATTTAGATCAAAACAAAGACATATATAAAGATGAAATTCACAAAAATGCACGGAACCGGTAACGATTATATATACGTAAATGGTTTCACCGAACAAATCGACAATCCTGTTGATTTTGCTATACAATACAGCGATCGCCACAAAGGCATCGGCTCTGATGGACTGGTAATGATTTTACCATCCGAAACCTGCGACTTCCGCATGCGTATGTTCAATGCTGATGGCTCAGAATCCGAAATGTGTGGAAATGCTTCACGCTGCATCGGTAAATTTGTATACGACAAAGGCCTCACCGACAAAACAGAAGTAACACTGGAAACATTAGCCGGCGTAAAAGTATTGAAGCTATTTATCGGCGCCGACAATAAAGTAGAAAAAGTAACCGTGGATATGGGTGAACCCATCCTGGAAGGAACAAAAATCCCCACCACTTTTGATCAACCTACTGTTATCAACGTACCCGTAACTTTCAGCGAAAAGATACAATATAATATTACCTGCGTTTCGATGGGGAATCCTCATGCTGTTATTTTCACAACAGGAATTTACGATTTGAATCTTCCTGAAATCGGTCCTGTTTGCGAGAATGCATCCATATTCCCTCGTCGCACCAATACAGAGTTTATTGAAGTAGTTTCAAAAAACTACGTAAAAATGCGCGTATGGGAACGTGGTTCCGGCGAAACACTGGCATGTGGTACGGGTGCATGTGCATCGGTAGTAGCTGGCGTACTTAATGGTTTAACTGATCGTAAAACCACAGTTGAACTGATTGGTGGCGAACTGACCATCGAATGGAAAGAAGAAGACAACCACGTGTATCTCACCGGTGGTGCAACAACAGTATTCGAAGGAGAAATCTAAAATCCTCGCAGAATTTCAATTCAGACATTCTATAAAGTATAAATTATAAACTACAAACTATAAATTTAAAATGGCATTAATAAACGAGAATTTTATCAAAATTCCAGCAACCTATCTTTTCTCAGAAATTGCAAAACGTGTAACTCAACACAAAGAAGCTAACCCCGATGCACCAGTTATCCGCATGGGTATTGGCGACGTTAGCCTTCCCCTACCCGACGCATCGGTTGACGCAATGGTGAAAGCCGCCGAAGAACAACGCAGCGCTGCGACTTTCCGTGGTTACGGTCCTGAGCAAGGGTATGATTTTTTGCGCAACGCTATTGTTGCAAATGATTATGCGGCTCGTGGACTTGATATCGAAGCCGATGAAATCTTTGTAAGCGATGGCGCAAAAAGCGACACCGGTAATATTGGCGATATCTTCGACGTAAACAATCGCGTAGCCATCACCGACCCAAGCTACCCTGTATATGTTGATACCAATGCCATGGCTGGTCGCGCAGGCGAGCCAAACGAAAATAACGAGTGGAGCAACCTGGTATATTTGCCATGCAATGCTGAAAACAATTTCGAACCAGCACTTCCAACTGAGAAAGTAGACATTATTTATCTTTGCTACCCAAACAACCCAACAGGCACTACTCTTACCAAAGATCAATTAGCAGTATGGGTAAAGTATGCTAAAGAAAACAAAGCCATCATTCTTTTCGATGCTGCTTACGAGGCATTTATTACAGAAGATAACGTTCCACGTAGCATCTACGAGATAGAAGGTGCCAAAGATGTAGCCATCGAATTCCGCAGTTTCTCAAAAACTGCCGGCTTTACAGGTACACGTTGCGGATACACTGTAGTACCCAAACAACTGATGGGCTACACAGAAGGTGGCGAACCAGTAGCACTGAACAAACTTTGGAACCGTCGTCATTGCACCAAGTTCAACGGAACTTCATACGTTGTGCAGCGCGCTGCCGAAGCTACATACAGCGAAGAAGGCAAGAAACAAGTAAAAGCACTGATCGACTTCTACAAAGAAAATGCACGCATCATTCGCGAAGGACTTATCGCTGCCGGCTATGAAGTATTTGGCGGAGTAAATGCTCCTTATGTTTGGGCCAAAGCTCCTGCCGGACTTAGCAGCTGGGAGTATTTCGACTTCCTGTTGAAAGAAAAGAACATTGTAACCACCCCAGGGGCCGGATTTGGAGCCAGTGGCGAAGGTTACGTACGCTTCTCAGCTTTCGGTAGCCGCGAAAATACCATCGAAGCTATGGAGCGTTTGAAAAAATAATCATTCCGCCCATCATTCTTCCGAAGAGCACCAGAAATGGTGCTCTTTTTTTTTGACCTACACCGAACAATTCTATACAAATGATACATATAACTCACAAAAAGCATCATTTAGTCTTTATTGTCGACAATAAACAGAACAATTTGCTACACAAAAACCGATTAATCACAAAGGATGGAAACAAAAGAAAAAGCATACAATTTCATATTATCACCAAACAAGGCATAAATAAACCATATTGATATTTATACGCAATATTTCATGTCGATTTCACACTACATCAAAATAAATGCATACATTTAGGTAGTTTTTCATCATTGAAAATATCATTTTGTATATCTTTGCAATGTATTCAAAACAATATGACAGAATACAAAACAAAACACAAACAAAAAGACACAAACAAAACACAAATTAGTTATAATCAATTAAAAATTACACGTATGAAAAAAGTAAAAGTTTTCGCAATGATGGCAATCGCCGCATTATCTATCTCAAGTGCTAAAGCTCAGTTTGCCGTTGGTGCAGATGTAGTAAGTTCTTATGTATGGCGTGGTGTTGCGCAAGAAGGTTCAAAAGGTGGTTCACCAAACATTCAGCCTTTTGCAAGTTATACAATTGGTGGTCTTACAGTTGGGTCATGGGCTTCATCAAGCTTCTCGGGAAGCGTTAAGGAAGTCGATCTTTACGCAACTTACACCTTCTCACCACTATTCTCTGCTACAATTACAGACTACAACTGGGGCTTTGGCGCTGATGAAAAAGGAGAGCAAAAATATTTCAACTACAAAAAAGACAAAACAGACCATATTTTCGAAGGTACTCTTGCATATGCTGGTGTTGAATCATTTCCTTTAAGCTTATCAGTAAACACTATGTTCTACGGAGCTGACAAAAAATCAAATGGAGATCAGGCTTACTCAACATATGTTGAACTTGGATACCCTTTAACTACCAATGCAAAAGTATTTTTGGGAAGTTCATTAGGTGAAAGTGCAAACTACATGACTTCGAAATTAGGGATCACAAACGTAGGTTTCAAAGTAAGCAAAACAATTGCAATCACAGACAAATTTAGCCTGCCTGTGTATGGAATCGTTAGCGCAAACCCATACGCTAAAAATGCATTCTTTGTAGCTGGTATTACTTTGTAATCAACCGCACGGAAAAAACAATTGAACTTGTTGCTTTCACACAGCAACAAGTTCACAACCAACTCTCATAAAAAAAACAACCTGTCAAACAGGTATCAGATGATCACATACATCTTATAAGGTTTTAAGGTATAAATAAAAGACACAATAAATATACAATGTATGAAAAAAATTGAGGCAATCATTCGTACATCCAAATTTGAGGAAGTAAAACAAGCTCTTACTGAAGTTGGGATTGACTTTTTCTCATATTGGGATGCCACAGGCGTAGGTAATGAAGTAAAAAAAGGAGAATATTCCTACCGCGGTACTGTTTATGACACAAGCTACATTCCACGTCAACTACTAACAATAGTAGTTCGTGACCTAAATGTAGAAAAGACTGTAAAAGCAATAATGTCCGCAGCAAAAACCGGAGTTGTCGGTGATGGCAAAATTTTCGTATCAGAAATTGAGCAGTCGTATAGAATTCGTAACGAAGAATCTGGCGATGAATCTCTTTTCAACAAAGAAGATTAAGCCTATAAAGACAAACACCACTTTATTACAACAAAAAAATCAAAAATAGGAAAATATGAGAAGGTATATTTTATTTTTAATTATAGCATTGGTTGCAGTGACTTCAACCAGCTATATGTACGCCGAAAAAGCGCCAGATCCAACCGGAGCTACAACTGGTACAGCAGCTGATGTAGCAGCAGCAACACCAGGGAAACCAACTTTAGATGAAGTAGCAGCACAAGCTGGTCACAACAAAGTAGCTATTAACTTCATGTGGGTTCTTATCACCGGATTTATTGTAATGTTTATGCAGTTTGGATTTGCGGCAGTAGAAGGTGGATTTACCCGTGCTAAAAATGCTTCACATACATTTGCGATGAATTTCCTTATTTACCCATTAGGTATGATTGGCTTCTTTATTTGTGGATTCGCATTCATGTTTGGGGGGGTCGGAACACTCGGGACACTCGGTGGCTACGACGGACTCAATCAGGAATTTGCAGTCACAATTGCAGGTCACAGCTTTGGTCTAATCGGATTGAAAGGTTTCTTCCTGAATGGCGGAGTTTATGATGTTTCAGTTTTTGCATTATTTTTATTCCAAATGGTGTTTATGGACACTACAGCTACTATCCCAACCGGATCTATGGCTGAAAGATGGAAATATTCTTCATTCTTTGTATATGGTTTATTAGTAGGATCTATCATCTACCCAATCTACGGAAACTGGGTATGGGGTGGTGGCTGGTTAGCTACTCTTGGTTCTCAATTTGGTTTAGGTCACGGACATGTTGACTTTGCAGGCTCTTCAGTTGTTCACTTAACAGGTGGTGTCCTTGCCTTCGTTGGAGCTAAAATCATTGGTCCTCGTTTGGGTAAGTTCAATAAAGACGGATCTGCCAACGCAATTCCGGGTCACAATATCCCATTAGGTATTCTTGGATCATTCGTACTTGCATTCTGTTGGTTCGCATTCAATGCAGGTTCTTCACTTGCTGGTGGCGACTTAAGAATTTCAATTGCAGCAGTAAACACAATGATCGCATCTGCAACTGGTGCATTGGCAGCAACACTTTACATGTGGACTTTCCGCAGCAAAAAACCAGATCCAACCATGATGTGTAACGGTCTGCTTGCTGGTTTAGTAGCAATTACTGCCCCATGTGCTTTTGTAAACGTTGAATCAGCAGCTCTTATCGGACTTGTGTCAGGTATTTTAGTAATCGAAGCTACATTCTTCATCGAAGGCAAACTTAAAATTGATGATCCAGTTGGTGCAGTTGCAGTGCATGGCGTAAACGGTGCATTCGGATGTATTGCTCTTGGATTATTTGCTGATGGAACATACGGCGACGGCCTTAACGGTGTAGCAGGTACAGTATCTGGTCTATTCTACGGAAACGCTGGACAGCTATGGGCACAATTAATAGGTGTAGGTGCAAATATCATTTACGTAGGAGCCATTGGATGGATAGTATTCAAATTAATTGATAAATTCATTGGACTACGCGTTCCTGCTGAAGACGAACTCAGAGGTCTTGATATTCCTGAAATGGGTGTTGAAGGTTATTCTGGTATCAAAATGGACAAAAACATCGAAACTCCACTTTCTAAATAATTGAAGGAGAAAATATTTATACAAATCAAAGAGTTTGCATCACAAGCAACTCTTTGATTTGAATATAAAAGAAACAACAAAAGAACTAACAAACATGACAACAGAAGCAAACACAATCAACTGCTATACAAAGCTACTTCCTAAATGGACAGCCTTAATTGTTTTGGCTTTTGGCATTACCGTAGCATTTTTCCTACCCGCCACATCACTGGTTTTTTATTTACTGCTAGGCATGTGCGCACTATTTATTATCAAAACATTATCTCAAAAACCGGAAACCCGACCAGTACTTGTATTAGGAGAATCTGGGATTCAACTTTCAGAATCAGAATTTTACCCTTACAAAGAAATAGAAAAAGTATTGGCATTTTCGGAAAAAAGACTACGATTTAGAAGCGTTAGCTTCAAATTGCTACTAAAACAGGGGAAACAAGTGGTTTTTTGTGTAGATAATCTAAATACAAAACCTCAATTTCTTCTCGACACAATCAATAGCAGAATAAAAAAATAATACAGTTCATTATTCAAGAACTGCACAGCAGAAAACAATCTGCTTTAAAGACATTTTAGACAAACACGGTGAAACTGCTTACAACTAATCGTGTGTTTTTTAGTTTTATTGTTTCGGGCAGACTATTTCGTGAGAAATGGTCTGCTTACTTTAAAACACATTCCCTTCCGAATTTCACCACCCACAAGAAACAAACTAACACACACTAAAAAATTATGCACGAAATTCTTGATGTGCCAGTCTGGCTTTCAATTCCCTTTATCCTAATGCTACTATCAATTGCATTAGCTCCGATATTTGCAGATCATTGGTGGAGCAAAAACAAAAACAAGCTAATTACTTCCTTGCTATTAAGCATCCCCGTAATCATATACATGCTTAGCTATTCATTATCCGAAAAGCTATTTGAGACATTGGTATTTGATTACGTTCCCTTCATGATATTATTGGGCTCATTATTTATCATCACAGGTGGTATCCATCTTTCGGGCGACATAAAAGCAATCCCGCTAAACAACACAATATTCCTGGGAATTGGATACTTATTAGCATCCATCATGGGAACTACAGGTGCTGCAATGTTATTAATTCGTCCCGTAATTTCCACCAATCAAGAACGCAGACACACCACACATACTATACTTTTCTTTATTGGAGCTGTAGCCAATTGTGGTGGACTTCTAACTCCCCTAGGCGATCCTCCACTTTTTATGCTCTATCTGAGAGGCGTCGAATTCACATGGTTCTTACATCTGCTACCTGAATGGGGACTAACTGGCATCCTACTATTAAGCATATATTATTTCACCGATCGACATTATTACAACAAAGAAGAATGGGTCGACATCGCTGAAGACATGATTCATATCGAACCAATTAAAATTACCGGAAAAATAAATTTCATTTATCTGGCTTTGGTAGTTGCCACAGTAGCATTTGTAAACAAGAGTCTTATCCCTGCAATGGGAAATGAAGAATCAAATTTTGCTGTAAAATATTTACGAGAATTAATTCTGATTGGCATCTCCATAATTGCATACATAAGCACACCAAAATCAACATTTGAAAAGAACAAATTTTCCTGGGAGCCCATCGCCGAAGTTGCATTTCTATTTCTTGGTATATTCATCACCATGTCACCCAGTTTAATTTACCTGGCTAACCATGCTACTGAATTAGGGATTACAAAACCGACTCATTTTCTATACGCATCCGGAACTTTAAGTTCATTTCTTGACAACACTCCCACCGCAGTAGCCTTTTATGATCTGGCAAAAGGATTAGTTGCAAATGGACTACCAACTACTTTGGCCAATTCCAACTTCGTAGCAGGAATTCCTGAGATATTACTTAAGTCAATATGTGTTGGTGCAGTATTTTTTGGAGCAATGACTTATATTGGAAACGGACCAAATTTGAGGGTCAAATCAAGTGCACAAGAAAACAATATCACCATGCCTGATTTTTTTGGTTACATCTACAAATTCTCATTCAACGTACTATTACCAATCTATATTTTGATCCAACTTATATTTATATAAACAGAATTTTAGCAAGTAATTGTCAGCTTGAAGGTTTGAAAGGAAATTATTACCTTTCAAACCTTTTTTATATTCACCTCTATGAATCATTATATGTACAAATAAACTCTATGATTAGAAGACTAGAAAATTCATAAGAACAAAATCATCCTATTCATCAGAATCAAATTCTATTCATAATTGTATAAATCCCACACATTACATTCCCCCTCTACCACAATCAGACAAGATCTAACTCCAAGCTCTCACACCATCATTACTAACAAAACATCATCGCACTTCAAACAAACAAACTAGCTATCATATTGAAAGCTATATATCTAAAATAAATACATTTATGTATCTTTTTGATATCTTTTGTGACATAAATGTATTTTTTAGCATTTTTTTCTTGCAAGATTAGAATATTGATTTTACCTTTGCGACACAAACAACAAAATGATAGAAATACAAGCCTATAAATTACAATTTGAGAACTCTCTAATAATTTTCTCAAACATTAGGACATCTAAACAAAAATAAAAAACAACTATTAAACATAAGAAAGATGAAAAAAATTGAAGCAATCGTTCGCAAGTCGAAATTCGAAGAAGTAAAGCAAGCACTTTACGATGCCGGCATTGACTGGTTTTCATACTGGGACATAACTGGCCTGGGTAAATCTACCGAAGAGCAGGTTGTACGCGGCCAGGTTTTTAAATCAGGATACATCCAACGCCGCATGATCTCTATCGTGGTTCGTGATATAAATGTAGAAAAAACCGTCAATGCAATTCTTGATTCAGGTTGGACCGGTGAAACCGGCGATGGTAAAATTTTCGTTTACGACATCGAAGAAACCTACAGAATCCGCAACCGCGAGTCTGGACCTGATGCACTTTTCAACAAAGAATAACCACAGTCAGGACAATCAATTAAAAATTCAGTCGAGCACAGGATTCATCGCTCGGTCAACCAAACACAAAAACAACACATCGTATGAAAAAAGGTATATTTTCAATCATTGCACTATTGGGTTTGTTTAGTTCAACCCTGGCGGCACAAACTACCGCACCAGCAACACCGACAATCGACGCCGGCGATACCGCCTGGATGATCGTTGCCACAGCATTCGTATTATTAATGTCCATCCCCGGTCTTGCCTTGTTTTACGGAGGTCTTGTTCGTCGCAAAAATGTACTCAGCGTATTTATGCAAGTATTCATCCTTGTTGCAGTAATCAGCATCGAATGGGTAGTACTTGGTTATAGCAATGCTTTCAGCTCTAACTCCATCGAAGCACTTAAGCCATATATCGGCGGCTTTGATTGGGCATTCCTCAACAACATCAAAGTTAGCGACGTAAGTCCATACTTCATTTCGCATTCTCAAACACTGGCCGACGGAACTACCACAGGTACAGTCCCTCACCTCATTTTCATCATGTTCCAGGGAATGTTTGCAGTAATCACTCCTGCCCTTATCATTGGAGCATTTGCCGAAAGAATCAACTTCAAAGGATTTTTGGTATTCTCCATCCTATGGGCCGTATTAATTTACAACCCCGTAGCGCACTGGGTATGGTCTGCCGACGGTTGGTTATTCAAAT
>JBJOOU010000168.1:0-22669 GCA_046051105.1 Bacteroidota bacterium | reverse complement strand
TCATATCAGCTACAAATGGGTACCTGAAGAAGCATATGAATTGAAAATAGATTCGGCAGTGTTCACCAGTATCTACAAACGGGTAAGTGATAAGTTCAACGGACAATTTAAGATCAAATCGTTGGACGAATACTCCAGCATGAAAATTTATCTGGCGGAGTTCAACCCCAAAGTAGTGCTTCAAGTGCTCGACACAAAAGACGCAGTAGTGGGCACACAACCTGCCAACACAAAAGGAGCGCTGTTTGAATATCTGAAACCCGGCGATTACTACCTCAGAATGTTTATCGATGACAATGGGAACGGAAAATGGGATCCGGGCGAACTGGCTAAAAACAAGCAACCCGAAGAAGTGTATTACTACCCCGGAAAGTTCACCTTAAAAGCCAATTGGGAGTTTGAGCAAACCTGGAATTACAAAGATACTCCACTGCTACAACAAAAACCCAAAGAGCTGCTAAAAGACGCAGCTTCGAATAAAAAGAGAGACAACGGATATTAATCTAAAGAAAAAAAACAGGCTGCCTCAAGGTCAACAAAAAACCGAGGTAGCCTGTCTTTTTTATACGAAAACCCATTACAGCATTTCTCTAAGCACTGATTCTCTCATCAGGTATAAGATTTTAGTCGTAAGCTGGGGTTATTTCGAAGCGACATTATAGAACTCTGCGATCATCTTAAGTTCATTCAGGTTCAGATTCCACATAAAATTAAGGAACTGTTGATAGCTGGGCGATTGCTCTTTGGGCTCTACTCTATCCAGGTACCGATTGAGCGTGTATGTTTTTCGGGCATCATAGATTTTTTGAAATAAGTGTCCCATGCACCGCTGATAATAACTATCGCTAATGCTATCCTGTAAATTCAGAAGGCACATATAGATACCACCTCCGTAATTTTCATTGTAATCAAGACTCGGCACCTGCTCCATGCGGGCAATATGTTCGGTCACTTTAAACAAATGAGTAGGTCGAGTGGGTGCTAATGAATCATTCAATTCCGGAAACAAGGTTTTCAGGTATGCAATACGCTGCTGAGTTTCGGGGTGTGACTTGAGTGAATCTTCATTAAATTTCGATTTATAGCGGGAATAATCATAGCCTGAAAAATCCTCTTTTTTCAACCAGCTATCTTTAAAAGCAAGTCCTTTAAAATTAAAGATTTTTCGGTAGGTACCCTCTTTTACACCATCTTCTTTAATGGTATCATAAAGAGCCATCAAGCGATATGAATTCAGATAATCCGTATTTTTGAATCCTGCCTTTTTGTAATAAATATATCCGACGGAGTCAGCTTCACGCTCTTGCCTCCGGTTCATCGACTGATCGGCATACATCATCGATTTATAGCGTTCCAATGCCATAGCTCCCCTGTTGTACCTTTCCGATCGGATGGTAGACAGAGCTGATCTTGCATCCACCTTATCGGCCTTATACTGCCGCTGCATGCTTTCGATATGATGTTTAAGCATGTAATGCCCGATTTCGTGCGCAATCACCGCGCCCAGCTCGTTGTCATTATCCAGAAAATAAAATGCTCCCATATTGATTACAAAAGTCTTATCACCAAGACTGGAAGCATTTAATGAAATATTACGCGAGATATAAAACCGGAGATCCTTAGGTATCTCGTCGTTTGCCCCACTAAGCTTTTTATAGATAGAATCTACCAAATGGTCGAAACGCGGATCAAACACATAATCACCGTGTTCTATTTCAGTTGAAAATTCTTTAAAATGCTCCTCGAACTGTTTTTTGATGTACGTTTTCTCCGGTCCTGAAAATGATTCTTTAAAATCACGAATAAAGCTTTTTGACTCGGTCTGATAAGTTTTACTCAATTCCTTCCTCCGGGAAAAGTTAGCCGTATCCAAAGGCACATACACTTGAGCCGACAACACATACAACGGAAGGGAAAGAATGAGGAGCAATAAATTTCTTTTCATATACATTGGTATTTTCGGTACAAAAATAAATATTTTAATTAATAATCTACCATAAAATATAAAATTATGGGCTTTGAATTATTATCACTATTTTTGTGTCATATCAATTAAACTATTCAAAAAAATGATTCAAATTAAAGATAGTGATCTATCGACGGCGGCACAACAGGGAATGGACGAATTTCTTCAGGTATTTATTGATGCCTACCTGAAAGAAATTGATGGCAATCTGACAGCGGATAACATGTCCAAACTAAATGGGTCGCAGCATACCTTATTGGCATGGCATTTTTTCAGTACCGAAA
Source organism: Bacteroidota bacterium (assembly GCA_046051105.1). Classification (GTDB taxonomy): domain Bacteria; phylum Bacteroidota; class Bacteroidia; order Bacteroidales; family Paludibacteraceae; genus Paludibacter. The sequence goes on along the minus strand of JBJOOU010000168.1, from coordinate 20,419 downwards.
TGCGCGATGGAGGATTTGTACAGCTAATACAAAACGGATATGGTAGTTATATCTTTGAAAATCCGTTTGCCAAAGCCATCAAACAATTTGGAGCAGCGGAACTATCAAAATTAGTATACAAAGCGAAAGAAATATACGACCCTAACAAAAAAGAACTGGAGCGCGAAACAACTGAAGAGGAGTTCAACGCCATGTATGTGGATTTTGAAGCGTTTGACGAACTCGAAGAGCGCTATTTTGATATGGAAGAAGAACAAACTGCGCTCATTGCACAGTACGTAGACGAACACATTACCGAATTTGCCGAAATTGTAGAATAATGGCCACTATCACGCTCGAAAACATGGAATTCCATGCCTACCACGGCTGTCTGGATCACGAGAAGCAACTTGGTAATACGTTTCTGGTCACTACAAGCATGGAACTTGATACCACGCTGGCCGGCCTCACCGATCAACTGTCAGACACTCTCAACTATCAGGCAGTTTACGATATCATTAAAGCCGAAATGGCCATTCCGTCGCAACTAATAGAACATATTGTTCAGCGCATAGGAACACAGCTGTTGGAAGCATTTAGCTCCATCACACAACTGACCGTAAAACTAACCAAACTGAACCCACCCCTTGGTGGAAAAGTCGACAATGTGAATATTACAATTCAACTTTCAAGATAACCTTCTTTTCTGTACTGCTGCTATGTTTACACCAGGTATAGCATAGCAGCAGTATCGCTAAAAACCAGTAACTATCGCCTACAGGAATTGCATTTCCCTCAGGATCGCCTGAGGGTGATACATCAGATGTCGACCTTTGAATAACCTGTGATGCAAAAATCTCATTATCTGAAACTGCATCGCTTTGCGAAATATCAGCCGAAGCAACGGCCGAAGTCAATACACTCTTTTTTCCATTCAGGAACTTCGGTATCGAATTTTGCGCTAAATCCTTTTTACTTGTCTTTGCCAGCTGTTTAGATGTCGAATAGTTCACATTATTTTCAACCAGAGCAACAGTAGAAAATACCGGACTACTTTCCGAAAGATTTCCCGCCATATTTTGCATATAAGCAGCCTGTGTATTATTGTGCTTGTAGATGCTTTCATCCTTCTGGAAAGAGACCCTGGATTTATGATGATGCTCTACATAGGTTTCAAAGTTGACAGACCCAACTGGAACCAAATTACTGTTCCCGGCTCCGGAACCATCAAACAAAACGTCACGAACAGAAGTCAACTCTTCCAGTACCTTATCATCAAAGTAGATCATTGCTGCTGCAACGATACACATTGTCAAATACCCGAAAATCAAAAAATGAATACGCCCTTTACTATTATTTTTCTTCACAATTTCTTCTTATTTATTCAACCACTACTACCTTAGCTTCACCATCCGACGACTTCAGCAGGTAAATACCACCCTCTAACTGTAAGTCAATAGCCTTGGCCATCAATTGATTCTTGTTCAAACATCGAATCAACTTCCCTGTAGCTGTGTAAATATTCATATAATTAGCTGCACATTTCTCTGCAACATACAGCTTTCCTCCATTCACATAAAAACTTCCCTTCATGTATTCTGCCTCAATCGGGTTGCTATCAGTTGTTATTCCTGCACTCTCTACAATTCGGAAACGGGTCGAACTTGTATTGGGAGTTGCACTAAACTGATAAACCGTACTATCCATCTGCAAACTAACTACCTTATTAGCAACAGAATCGACTAAATACAACGTAGAATAGGCCTGTGAAAGGTTGATGCCATTTATTTTCAGGGAATAAACGCTATCCACCCCTGCTTTGAAACAAATCGGAGTATTCACGATCGTTGACTTACAATCAATCTGATACTCGCCATCCTTTTCTACCGCATAGAGTTGAGGAGCTACCGATGTTCCTCTGATCTTTTTGGCATCCCATCCGGCATCAAAACCATTGGTACAAGTGGCATCAGAAAACAACCACATTTTGTCGGCATACTGAGCTGAGGCTACAGAAACAACGGCACATACACGCGTAGCCGTTTCATTTGATTTGACGCGCTGTGGATCGCTATTTTTGGACGTAAGTGAATTGTATGGATAGCTAATATTTCCTCCGCCAGCATTGGCTTTCACAAGGAAACCCTGCATAGACGGAATAGTAGCCGGGATACCTCCTACGCCGGCAGTGTGGGGTGTACTCGCAATGTATTGCCCCGGGTTACTTGCGGTCGTCTCACCCACGTACCCTGACCAATCGGACTTACTACCTGTATTATACTGATATACGGAGCCATCACAATTGGTAAATGAAATATTGGCAATATTTATAGCTGCCGTATAAGGATTGGAGATGATATGCTGCCCCGGATATAGCGCGCCTGAATTATACGCAAGATTAACATTCATATCAGCATTTTCAAGAATCCCTTGAAATGAGATCGTTTTAGCAGCAAGCTGAGTAATTTCATAGCCTTTAAACGAAGTCAGTAAAGCACTATTCGCGAGCGATGTCCACGAACTGGTAGCTGAAGTCGCATTGTATTCGCTAATATATGATCCATCAAAAGTAGGACTTGCCTGCACCGAACGAAGTGGAATTCCGAAAAATTGCCATTTATATTTGAAGCCGGTAGGTCCATTGGGATCTTTGAATGCCTTTGAATACATTTCCACTGTACCATACAACGGATTGTTCGAAGCGTTATGGAAGATCAAAGAACCGTTTGCACCTGTAGGAGACGACTTTATCAGCAACCCATCTACACCATTATTATTGGTAATGGAACCAGCCACATTTACTAACACACCTGGATTGAGTGTCAGAGTTACATTCCTTCCGATGACAAGATTATTACCTACAACCAGATCAGAGGCCGGTGCATATCCTGATGTATTGTAAAGTGTAAGATTATAAGCACGGTTGTTGGTGAAAACTCCATCGAGAAGCTGACCTGAATAGTAAACCGATGGAGAATTGGTATATGCGTCTAACTTGCCAATGGTAGCCGTAATATTATTGGCTAAATGTAAGCTACCTGAGAGGGTAACATTGGCCGCATTGTTTATAATCAAATTACAAATACTATCATTGGTAAACATGCCGGAAGGTATAGACTGATTAGCAGTACCTGCAAACTCCACAGAAGAGCCTGCTGTTGAAGCAGAGATAGCAGTACTTTGGTTTATATTTCCTGTCAATGTCAGTTTATGACCATTGGCATTCAACACCCTGGAAGAGTGATTGTATAAATATGTTATACTTTTATCTGCTGTAAGAAGCAAATCTCTTTGAGCAGAAGCATCAAATTCAAGCACATCGTTATTAGCCAACACGCTTCCCTGCGACCAGTTTAGCCCATTTGCCGGGTCAGTGGATACCGAACCTACCCATTTGTTCGTTTGATTAAACTCATAAGCGCCCAAATCTACAGTTGAATATTTAATACGGTTAGCACCATCCAAATCGGTTGAAACTGTATTTACATATGTATTATCTCCTGCGTTATACGCCGAACTAGCCCCCTGAATACGATAATTGCCAATTGATGAATTCACAAATAAAGGATCTGAATTACTAATTATAGAATTAGTACTCAATGTAGCTCCTTCAAACAAACAATAATTATAGCTGACAGTACCGTTGTAGATATTGCTGACAGTCGAAGCGCCTTGCTTATTACCCCAAATAATCGAGTTATTAAACACTTCTATGTTATTTGCTGGAGTATTATTATACATACCGCCACCATTTCGACCTTCACCTGATACGTTTCCAGCCAATGTTACATTGGTATAAGTATTGGCAGTGTAGCTACTATTATATATACCACCACCCTCTAAAGTCGAAGTATTTCCCGCAATTAAAACATCCTTCAATACCAGCTCGGAACGATGCGTGGCATTATTACCCGTAGTATAGAATCCACCGCCTGTGCCAGTCGAAGTATTTAAAATAATATACACATTCGTAAGCACAGGTGCAGCGGTTACTGTTTCTCCAAAATTATAGAATCCACTACCCTGAGCAGCTGTATTTTGATAAATTTTAGAGTTCGAGATAAGTGGGGAGCTCGAATTATTATAGATTCCACCACCACTATTAGCAGTGTTGTTCCGAATACTTACATTTGTCAAAGTAGCGGTTGAAGAGGCTGCAACATGAATACCTCCTCCATTGGTAGTGGCAGAATTACTAAAAATAGAATCCCCCGTCAAAATAGGCGAAGAACCTGAGCAATAAATCCCGCCACCTTTTTTTGCAGAATTAGCATATATGTGAGAATTAGTAATTACCGGTGATGAAGCTAATATATACACACCACCACCAGTCCCATCTGAAGTACCATTCGCTGAATTATCATGGATTTTAGCACCAGATATTGTCAATGAGGAACCGTTGTTATAGATTCCCCCTCCATAAGAAGTCGTCGCTGAGTTCGAGTAGATGCTTACATTTGTAAGAGTAAGCGTAGATGATGCATTTATATTGTACATTCCACCACCACTCACACTTGCAACATTGCTAAAAATCGAATCCCCGGTGAGGCTAAGAGAGGAATTGATATTGTAGAGACCTGCCCCATAAGCAGATAAATTATTATTTACAAAAGAATTAGAAATAAGCGGCGAGGAATCCATATTATATATTCCACCTCCTTTACCATTAGTCACATCAGCTGCTGAATTGTGATGTATTTTCACCGAATTTAATGACGGAGAGGAAGATGAGTTATACAAGCCTCCCCCTTGTCCATTTGTTGCTCTATTTGAGTAAATGCTTACATTTGTCAATACCGGTGAAGAGGTAGATGCATTGTAAATACCACCACCGTCAGTCGTGGCTGTATTACTATAAATTGAGTCGCCGGTTAGTGTCGGTGAAGAAGTCTTGTTATAGATTCCAGCTCCATTCGTAGCTGTATTGGAATAAAAAAATGAATTGGAAATAGATGGGGAAGCATTGGTATTATACAAACCACCACCTTCAACAGAGGAATTGGAACTAAACGTTGTAGCCGAAACAGTTGGACTTGAACCTGTAAAATAAGCGCCACCACCTTTATTTGAGGTAGAATTATTTGTTATTATCAAGTTGCTAAGTATTGGGGATGAGTTGGCACAAAACACTCCACCACCATTATTCTGATTAATCGTGTTTGATCCATTCACAGTAATTGTAGAACTAGCATTTGCATTGGCTCCTGTTATCGTAAATCCATTCAGTTCTGCTGTACCCACACTACCTGCCGAAATGACCACGTGATAAGAGTTATCTGTATTATCTCCAACAACCCCTAAATCACCACTCAGAATAGTGGTATTATTTGTCCAGTTACGCTGAGATAGCAGTGTCTCAGTAGCTGCAAATCCACCATATATTTTCACATTTGCGGGAAGGACAAAGGCCTGATCACGTGTAGTTGATCCACTGCCCGCTTTAAATTGAGGATAGTAAGTACCCTGAGCTACCCAAATTTCGGAAACAGTACCTGCACTCAACGCATTAGCTGTATTAGTTGCCGCTATTGCATCGCTCAGCTGCCCCATTGCATCATTCCATGAATACCCAGCACCGGTAGCATTCGTTTTTACATATACCGGGTTAATAATGCGATATTCATAGGCACCTAAATCTACTGTTGAGTTGAAAACACGATTATTCCCAGCCAAATCAGTGGATACAGCAGAAATATAACTATTATTCCCCTGATTGATAGCCGGACTGTTGTATTTCAGCCTGAAGTCACCACCTACTGAATCAAGAAACAAAGGATTCACATTCTTCACAATACTATTTGAGCTTAACGATGACCCTTGTACCAATGAGTAATTGTAGGTAATGGTACCAATATTATTATTAATGGTGCCGTTCGATTTCCGGTTACCCCAGACTACAGCATTATTAATAGTGGCATTGTCGCCAGGTTTCACATAAATACCCGCCCCATCTGTCACCGCCTGATTATGCGCTACAGTAATATTATTATAAGTAGGGTAACGCTCCGTATAGATTCCACCTCCATAAGTGCCTGCTTGATTCTGAGCAATCATTAAATTGTAGTATTCATGGGTATTTACACTTTCGACACAAAGCCCACCTCCTCGTCCGGTCGTAGCAATATTGCTTTTGATTACCAGATTCTTCAAAGTCATATTCGGCCAATCATACATATCGGCACCACCACCATCAACTTGTGCTGTATTGGATAGTAGTGATGAATTTTGAAGCGTGAATGTCCCACTATTGAAATAAATTCCGGCGCCTTTATCAGATGCTGTATTGGAACTTACCGTCAAACTATCATAGATAGCATTGTTATGAAAGGCATACATCCCCCCACCCTTTGTGGCTGTATTTCCCGACAATGTCAAATTCTTGAATGGCACTGATGAATTGCAGGTAAATATTCCACCACCAATGTTACGTTCAAGTAAATTTGAGTTGATAGTTATATTTGACGAACCATTGGCATTTCCACCTGTAATGGTAAAGCCATCCAAAGAAGCAGTTCCCAAACTACCTGATACTGTCACTACGTGATAAGCATTATCGGAATTATCGCCCACAGTACCCAGGTCGCCACTTAATATAGAAGGATGCGACGAGATACGGCGTTGTGTGGTGGCAGTTTCTGTTCCGGCAAAACCGCCATACAATTTTATATTGCTGAGAAGGTTGAATGATTTATCACGCGAAGTACTACCAGTACCGGCCGTATTATCAGGGTAATAAGTACCTGCTGCAGTCCATATCTGCGATACTCCGCTAATCATCTCCGATACCAATAATGCATCCGACAACTCACCGATAGCGTCACTCCATGATGAACCACCTCCGGTTGCTCCTTTCTTCACATACAGTACTCCATTAGCAGCAGCGGCATAGGTAGGTACATTTGCCTGATATTCATAAGCACCCAAGTCGATAGTGCCTGAGTTATAAATACGGGTATTACCTGCTAAATCTGTAGTAAGAGCATTTGCGCTATTTGTACCCTTATTAATAGCCGGGCTAAACTTAGTTAGCGTATAGTCATTTGTACCTACATTGCAGAATAGAGGGTTTGAATTACTAATAATACCCGTTGCAGTTTTACTCTCAACCAATGAAGTAGTAAAATTCAATGTTGAACCATTTGATCCATCAGCATTGTTTACGCTTCCGTTAACCGTATTTCCCCAAATAATACAGTTTTTAATATTCAAGGTATTTCCGGATTCTACAAAGACACCGCCTCCGTTTCCATATGATACAGAAACCGAATTATTTACAATTGTCGAGTTGATTAAATTTAACACACCACCATCATTATCGATAGCTCCTCCCGAACCTGTTGCCGTGTTGCCATAAAAAAGACAGTTGAAAATTTGTGCATTGCAATTGTTTTTACATTTAAATCCACCCCCGTTGGAGTTTGAAATAGCATTATTATATATCTTACAATTTGAAATATACGGCGCACTACTATCAGTAATAAAAATACCACCACCTTCTCGTGCAGCCTGATTTGAAAAAATCTGACAATTATTAATAGTTGGTGAACTTTGATAGCAAAAGACTCCAGCACCATTATCATTGGTATAACAATTACTTATTTTCAGATTTTGCAAACTTGGTGACGAAGTGTGGCATACAATTCCGGCTCCGGTATTACGATTTATTGAATTTCCATTGAACGTTTTGGTAGCGCCATCATCAGCATAACCATCTTTAATCGTAAACCCATTTAGTTCGGCAGTCCCAACATTTCCACTATATGCCACTACGTGATAGGCATTATTACCAGCGCTATTATCAGCGCCTAAATCACCACTTAGAATTGTTTCATTTGTTAGATAGTCGCGTTGGGTAACATTTGACTCAGTACCCACAAATCCACCATACACTTTGATATTAGCTGGCATTATAAATGCCTGGTCTCTGGTTCCACCCCATTCAGGAACAGCCGTAGGATAATATGTACCGGCAGCCACCCAAATATCAGTGATAGTACCTGCAACGGAAGCGTTTGTGGCATTGGCTTTTGTTATGGCGTCCGACAATTCACTCAATGCATCTCCCCACGATAAACCATTTGTACCTGTGCTTCCTTTCTTCACATATATAATACCTCTGTACTCATAAGCTCCCAAGTCGACTGTCGAACTGAAACGATCCAAGCCATCAAGATCCGTAGTTACAGACAATGCGGTTAAGTACGAGTTATTACCAATGTTTTTTGCAGAACTTGCAACCTGTAATCGGTAATTACCCGCACCACTATTAACAAACAATGGATCTGAATTCGACACGATACTCGTTCCACTCACAGTACCATTCTGAACCAATGAATAGTTGAAGGTAATCGACCCACTGATATTATTGGCAGAGCCACTAACTGTATTATTCCATATGATTGAGTTCTTTACAACGCATGTACCGTTTACACCGGCTCCGGAATATGCACCTGTATTATTAGCCACAGTACAATTTATCAACAATGGATTTGACGCATCAGAATAAACACCTCCTGAACTTTGACTTGCTACATTACTATAAATCAATGAATTTACAATCATTGGAGAAGAGTTGGCTTTACAGTATATTGCAGCACCATTGGAGATACTTGTATTCGAATAAATCTTCAAATTCGACAAAACTGGAGATGATGCACTGCAAAAAATGCCTCCACCTAATGACCATTCGATAGTTTGTCCATTGACAGTATTGTTACCCCATGAACCTGCATTTCCACTTTTAATTGAAAAACCATCCAGAACTGCTGTACCAACATCTCCTGCTGAAATAATAACATGATACATTGTTGAATTTCCACTCAGAATAGTGGCATTAGAAGCCCAGTTACGCTGCGACAAGCTCGATTCAGTTCCTGCAAATCCACCATATATAGCCACATCTTTTTGCAAAACAAATGATTTGTCTCCGGCATTACTCCCATTTCCAGCATATCTCGTAGGGATATATGTATCGGCTGCTACCCATATTTGAGCTACGGTTCCTGAATTATCCGACTCATACAATGCATCAGACAGTTCTGTAAATGCATTCGTCCACGAACTACCATCATTGGTGCCCGTGGCAATCTTCTTAACGTATATGGTTCTGGTTTTAGTCAATACAGTAGGGGCCGACTGACATTCGTAAGCACCTAAATCGATAGTACCATCATAAGTACGTGTATTGCCTGCTAAATCTGTAGTAGTAGTATTATAGGAGTTGTCACCCATGTTTACCGCAGGACTCCAGGAGGGAATTTGATAATTGTCAGTGCTTACACTTACAAAGCGAGGATTGGTATTACTTATTATTGATGGTAAACTCACAGTACCACCCTCAAGTAGTGTACGATTATAGGTAATCGTTCCATTCACATTATTAGATACACTCCCTCCAAGATTACCCCACAATATAGAATTCTTAACCGTGAAATTTCCTAATAATCCACCGGTATATCCACTGGCTGCTGTATTATACACAATGGTTGCATTGACAATAGTTGGCGTACCGGCTGAACTATAAATTGCAGCACCACCCTGACCGGATGTGTTTTTATAAGCCAGAATATTTGTCAGAGACAACGAATTACCAGCATTATGAACTGCTCCACCATAATACAAAGTGCCATTGGCGGTAAAAGTTGAATTTATTATCGATACTGTACCTGTAGATGTATTATAAACTCCTCCACCTTGTTGGTTAGATGTATTACTATTTAAGGTAACATAGCTTAAAACTGGAGATGAAGCACCTTCAATATTGATACCTCCTCCAAGATAATCGGCATAGTTAGAAGAAATAATTAAGTTCGATAAAGTGGGAGAAGAAGCCACACAATAGATTCCACCACCTCGCGCAGAGTTGACAGTATTACCATTAACAGTGGGTGCAACAGCATTTTGTGCATACCCCTTGGTAATAGTAAACCCATTCAGTTCTGCGGTTCCATCATCACCTGAGGAAATCACTACGTGATAAGCATTATCAGTTGAAGTCCCGACAGCTCCTAAATCGCCACTTAATATCGTGACATTCGTACTGATGTTGCGCTGCGAAAAGGAAGTCTCAGTTCCGGCAAAGCCCCCAAAAATCTTCACACCTGACTTTAATACAAATGCATTCGACCTATCATTGGCTGCAATTGTAGCAAGATCGGTAGCCTTTCTGTTTGGATAATAGGTACCAGCGGCGACCCACACAGTATCACCTGATGATGAATTATTGATTATCTTCTGGATATCAGAAGTGGCATTCGCCCATGTTGATCCGTCATTCGAAGCACTCCCACCAGAAGTACAATACCTTTTAGTTGCCCATGCTGAGCAACAAAAAACCAGAATTAGAATAGTAGAAAGAAATCGATTACTCATATTTCGAACAATTTATTTGAAACAATTTAATGAGTAGCTGCTTGTTTTGAATGCGTGCAGAGCTTAATCTAAAAAAGCACAGTATGACAAAGCCGTAATTTAAAGAATATCACAACAATACCTTCCGCCAGGACATCGCAATACATACATTAACACATCAGACAACTACTATAATCACCAAATATAAATTGGGTGATTACAAACTTTTAAATTTAGCTCAGAATAAAAATATCTCCCAATTGTCAATAAAGAATATTCAACAACCAGAATCTATTAGAATAGGATAAAAAACATCGAACAATAGTTTCAAACCACAATAGTTACATTCGATACTACCTTATAGAAGAAATGAAAAGCTCATGTATTCTAACAACCGGAATACGAAACAAAGTAGCATTTAGTGCTACATATATTTTGCCACAAAGTTAATAATAAAAATTACTATTACAAAAAAACTGATCAAATATATCCATTCCATCAAATAATTATCTAGTAAACTTGTAACTAATCATTTAGAGCAACCAAACAGTAGTATAGCAACATGCACAATTTCAAGCTCAACATCAAAAATGTATTTTTTTGACATATTATTTAATTACTTCCCAGCAAAAAGCACTATATTTGCATCAAACTTTAATCAAAAAGCAATACATCTTGAAAAGAACGCGATCAATTGCGTTCTTTTTTTTTAAAACAGAATAATTTAATATGAGTGACGTAAAGAAAGGACATCCGAAAGGGTTGTATGTTTTGTTCACGACGGAAATGTGGGAGCGCTTCAATTTTTACGGAATGAGAGCATTGCTAACCCTATTTTTAGTGAATGCACTAATGGTAAGAGAAGCTGACGCTTCTATCATCTATGGGGGATTTTTAGCATTATGCTACCTGACTCCACTGCTGGGAGGTTTCTTGTCTGACAAATTTTTGGGGAACAGAATTAGCATTTTAATCGGCGGTTCTCTGATGGCTGTCGGGCAAATGATGCTATTTTTAAGCGCCAACACATTCAGCTCAGACCTGAGTCTGGCTAAAATACTGATGTGGAGTGCACTGGGCATTATTATTTTTGGAAATGGCTTTTTCAAGCCTAATATTTCGTCGATGGTGGGCAGCCTGTACCCCAAACAGGAAAGAAACAAATTGGATTCGGCATTTACTATTTTTTACATGGGCATCAATCTCGGTGCGTTTCTGGGGCAATTTATTTGTCCAATTCTTGGAGATGATGTATCAGGCGGAGTGCGAAATATTTATGCTTTCAAATGGGGATTCTTAGCTGCTTCTGTTGCAATGGTCATTGGAACTTTAGTATTCCTGTTTCTCAAAAACAAATACGTAGTTACACCCGAAGGCCGACCCATTGGTGGACTTCCCAAACACAACACCAGCGAAGATTTTGAAGAAGGAGAAGCTCAATCCGCTAAATTCTCATCCAAATCGCTCGCTATTGCAGGAGGCTTATTCTTTGTGCTGTTTTTTGTATTCAGATATCTCCTCATCAACGAAATTACATTCAGCAATTTTGAAGTAAGCACCTTGATCAAAGGAATCATTTACCCAATCATTTACGCTGCTGGCATTTCCCTCGCAGTACTGATTGTATCCGACTCATCGCTTACAAAGATTGAACGTAGCCGTATTTACGTTATTTATATCGTTTCATTCTTTATCATCTTCTTTTGGGCAGCTTTCGAACAAGCAGGTTCATCATTAACTTTCATTGCCGACAATCAAACCGACAGAAACATACTCGGATGGAGCATGCCCCCTTCCATGGTACAGATTTTCAATGGCTTATTCGTAGTAATTATGGCCATGCCTTTCAGCATTCTGTGGGACAAACTACGCTCCAGAGGAAAAGAACCGGTTTCTCCTTTAAAACAAGCCCTGGGTTTGGCTCTAATTGCAGTCAGTTATTTCATCATCGCCTTCAACGTAAAAGATCTGGGAAACAATGGACTGCTTGCGGTAAAATGGTTAATTCTACTATATTTCATTCAATCGGCAGCTGAATTATGCTTATCGCCAATCGGATTATCACTGGTAAGCAAATTATCGCCAAAGCGTTTTTCATCTTTGCTCTACGGTGTATTCTTTATTTCAAATGCAGCCGGATATGCCCTTGCAGGTATCTTAGGATCAATATTACCAGCAACCGGCGACAAATTCAAAAAAGCTCAGGAGTTAGGATTCAACCTTCAAGATATCCTGGACAAGAAAATCAGCTTAACTGCTGATCAACTAGCATTATTCAACAAAGAACAAATTCCGGTCGCCAATCCTGTATTTGCAGGATTTGAAATTCACAACTTGTACGAATTCTTCATGGTGTTCGTAGTACTATGCGGTATTGCAGCCGTCATTCTTGCATTACTTTCTCCCAAATTAAAGAAAATGATGAACGGAATCAACTAAGTTTTGATTGACAATTATTTATATCGGGAAGTGAATACAATATTTCACTTCCCGTTTTTAATTATAGTGCTGAGGGGAATTTATCCTTCGTTTGAAAAACAAACTTACAACACCCCCGCCAGTCGCTTTATCCCCTCTTCAATTTCAGCTTCGTTCGAACAGGAAAAGTTCAAGCGACAGGTACTTACATCATCCTTACCAATATAAAAAGGAGTTCCGGGAACAAATGCTACTTTCTGCTTAATTGCTCTATCAAAAAGCTCCATTGCACTTTTGCCATCTGGCAGAGTTAGCCACAAAAACATCCCTCCCTCAGGCTTGGTATATTGTATATTGGCCGGAAAATACTTTTCAATAGCAGCCATCATTGCACCTGCCTGGCGACCATAAGCTTCACTTATCCGCGCAATATGTTCATCAACATCGTATTCACTCAAATAAGTATAAATTAATCGCTGCGTAAAATAATCGGTATGCAAGTCAGCTGCCTGTTTAGCAACGATCAAGCGCTCCATCAACTCATCGGGCGCCACTACCCATCCCATTCTGAAAGCCGGAACTACGGTTTTCGAAAAAGTTCCCAGCAAAACAGTTTGCTCAGGCAAATAATGAGCCAAGGAGGGCAAAGTCTTACCACTAAACCGGATATCTCCATAAGGATCATCTTCAACAATATACATTTGCCTTCCACGACATAACTCTGCCACTTTTTCTCTCGTTGCCGAACTATACGTTATACCGGACGGATTCTGAAAATTTGGAATCAGGTAAGCCATACATGGATCGTGATTATCCAAAGCATCAGACATCAACTGAGTATCAATTCCAGCAGAAGTAAGAGGCACAGTGACAAATTTCGGCTTAAATATTGAAAAAGCCTGAATTGCACCCAGATATCCGGGTTCTTCAATCAGTACGTGAGCACCTTCATCAATCAATACTTTTCCCAGCAAATCAAGTCCCTGTTGCGACCCATTGGTAATAAGAATATTTCGAGGATTTATTTTTAATCCCCTTCGGGCATAACGCTTTGCAATAATCTCACGCAAAGGCAGGTATCCTTCAGTATTGGCATATTGAAGAATATTCCGATCATTGCCGGACATGAGCAGATCGGCACACTCATGTAATTCCTCCAGCGGAAACAATTCTTTGTTAGGCAATCCGCCAGCAAACGAGATAATCCCGGGCGAGACAGCGACTTTTAAAATTTCACGAATAAATGAACGCGGCACACCCTCCATACGGCGTGCAAACCGGGGCTGAAAACTTTCATCTGTCATAACAAAATCATTTTTGGGTAATAAAAAAGCCCCCTTCCGGCATTACCGAAAGGGGGCTGAAATATCTTGCGTCAGGGCAAATACTCTACCTTCGGTAAATCCTACGGATTCCGATGACAAGAATAATCGCAATGACTAGTGAATTCAAACGCATAATAGAGTTATTGATTTGACAACAAAGGTAATAAATTTTTCAAAGTACAAACATCTATCACTCCAAAAAGCTTTCTAAAAAAATCACATCATACATATATACAACAACTTACGCTTCACTTCACTTCATTTTATTCAAATACAGCTTCAATGATCTTTTCATCGTACTAACCGAACCAATTCCAGCTGCGGCAGCAAGGCCATCTTTAGGCATTTCCGGATGGTGCGACCGATGTTTCTTTACAGATTCTTCCCTGTATTGATTAATAAGCAGAAGGCTCCAATAGCACCTCAAATAACGAATCGCAACTTTTTCTGAACTTTTTCTTCTTTTTTTAGTTGTATCTACTGAAAAATATATTACTTTTGCGCCGTCTACCAAAAGACATTCAATTATGGCAAGTCGATTTTTTACATATTTTTATTTTTACTTTTACTTTAAGAAGTGAGAGCAGGATAATCATTGTGTAAAGAATTAAATATATGATATTAAACATTACATGAAAATCCTGCTCAAAACGAGCAGGATTTTTTTGTTTCAACAAATTCAAATGCATCCCCGCGATGCTGAAAATGGAAGAAGGTATGAAAAAAGTAGCTATTCAGGGAGGTTTAGGAGCGTATCATGGTATTGCCGCCGAGAATTTTTTCAAGGGCGAGGAAGTGGAAATCATTCCATGTATCACGTTTCGCGATATTTTCTCTGCTATCAAAAAAGATCCCACAGTAGTTGGAATCATGGCCATCGAAAACACCATTGCAGGTAGCCTGTTACCCAATTATGATTTACTGAAGGAACACAAACTACCCATTGCCGGAGAATACAAACTCCGCATTTCGCATTGTTTGGCAGCACTTCCGGGGCAAGACATTCATGAGATAAGAGAAATCCAATCGCACCCGATAGCACTGATGCAATGTACTGACTTTTTCAGCACATTACCCGGCGTAAAAGTAGTGGAACATGAAGATACGGCATTAGCTGCCCGCGACATTAAAGCAGGAAACATCACTGGCCACGCAGCCATCTGTAGCGAACGCGCAGCAGAAATCTATGGCCTGAATGTATTGGCAAAGGGAATTGAAACCAACAAACGAAACTTCACCCGCTTCCTGATTTTTGGAAATCCATGGGTGGTGGAAGAAATACAAAAAGACGATGTGATCAACAAAGCTTCTATCGTATTTACACTACCCCACAACGAAGGAAGCTTATCCAAAGTGCTTTCGGTATTTTCGTTTTACGACATCAACCTTACCAAGATTCAATCTTTACCGATTATCGGTCGTGAATGGGAATATCAGTTTTATGTCGATTTTAAGTTTGATGATCTGGAGCGTTACAAACAATCTCTTTCGGCTATCAAACCATTGATCAACGAATTGAAAACATTGGGAGAATATGCTGAGGGATTAACTCCTGCGGAATAACCCCTACCCCCTAAAGGGGAATTATCAAAACAGATAGCAGTTAATAGAAACTTGAAATTTGATAGAAATAAAATATGAATACAAGTAATATCGATACAAATTCCAACTCCCCTTTAGGGGATGGGGGTAGTATGAAAACAATCAAACCGGCCGAACGCTTAAATTCAGTAAGCGAATACTATTTTTCGAAAAAGCTGAAAGAAGTGGCCGAAATGAACGCCAAAGGCATGAACGTAATCAGCCTCGGAATTGGAAGTCCCGACCTGCCACCTTCTGCCGAAACTATTGAGGCATTAAGCCAATCGGCTACAGCAGCCAATGCACACGGGTATATGCCTTATGTAGGCTTACCGGAACTGCGCAAAGCATTTGCCGATTGGTACCAAAAATGGTTTAAAGTAGAATTGAATCCCGCCAACGAAATTCAGCCGCTGATTGGATCGAAAGAAGGAATTCTTCATATTTCCATGGCCTTTCTGAATCCAGGCGACGGTGTTTTGGTTCCCAATCCGGGCTATCCGACCTACTCATCGGTGAGCAATTTGGTACAGGCAAAAGTACACACCTACGATTTGGACGAGAACAACAACTGGCAACCTGATTTCGAAGCACTCGAACAAATGGACTTATCAAACGTTAAGTTGATGTGGGTCAATTACCCCAATATGCCGACAGGAGCGCCTGCCTCGATCGAACTTTTAGAAAAATTGGTAGCCTTTGGAAAAAAGCACAGCATTGTTATTTGCAACGATAATCCCTACAGCTTTATTTTGAATGACAATTACCTGAGCATTCTTCAAATTGAAGGTGCCAAAGATATTTGTATCGAACTCAATTCCATGAGTAAATCGCACAATATGCCGGGCTGGCGTATGGGAATGCTGGCTTCGAATGCGGAGTTTATCGAATGGGTGCTGAAAGTAAAAAGTAATATCGACAGCGGTCAGTTTAAGCCGATGCAGCTGGCAGCCATTGCAGCTTTGAACAATTCTGTTGAGTGGCACCAGAAAATGAACGTCGAACTTTATCGTCATCGCCGGGAACTGGCCGAAGAAATTATGACCACTCTGGGATGTACCTTCGATCCAAAACAAGTGGGCATGTTCCTTTGGGGTAAAATTCCTGCGAGCTATAAAAACAGTGGCGAACTGGCAGATAAAGTGTTGTACGATGCAAAGGTATTTATCACTCCCGGATTTATTTTTGGGAACAAAGGCGAGCAATACATCCGCATTTCACTTTGTGCCAACGATACCATGCTGGCAGAAGCACTGAAAAGAGTAAAAGAGCTGGTGGCTTGAAACAACCAGAAAATTGTAAGCAGAAAATAGTAAAATATAAAAATAAAATACGATTATGGAATTAGAATCAATATTATTACCCGGCGTGGACGCTAAACGTCCGTTAGTAATTGCCGGTCCGTGTAGTGCGGAAACAGAAGATCAGGTAATGGAATCGGCTCGCCGCCTGCATGCACGTGGTGTAAAGATTTTCCGTGCCGGAATTTGGAAGCCCCGTACCAAACCAGGTGGTTTCGAAGGCGTTGGCGCTGTAGGTTTGCCCTGGTTGAACCGCGTGCAAAAAGAATTAGGCATGTATGTAGCTGTAGAAGTGGCTACTGCTGCTCACGTTCGTGAGTGTTTGGCTCACAACATTGATATTGTTTGGGTAGGTGCGCGTACTACTGCCAACCCATTTGCAGTACAGGAAGTAGCAGATGCCTTGGAAGGAACCAATGTACCGGTATTGATCAAAAACCCGGTGAACCCTGATTTGGATTTATGGATTGGTGCTATCCAACGCATCTACAACGCAGGTATTCGTAAAATCGGAGCAATCCACCGCGGATTTAGTTCTTACGACAAAAAAATCTACCGCAATCTTCCACAATGGCACATTCCAATCGAATTGCGTCGTCAGATTCCAAACCTGCCAATCATCACCGACCCAAGCCACATTGGTGGAAAACGTGAACTGATTGCTCCACTTTGTCAGCAAGCCATGGATTTGAACTTCGACGGTTTGATCGTTGAATCTCACTGCAATCCAGAAAAAGCATGGAGTGATGCTGCACAACAGGTAACTCCCGAAGTATTGGATTTGATTCTAAGCACATTGGTTATCCGTGACATTACTCAAACTACCGAAAACCTGGTAGCATTGCGCCGTCAGATCGACGAACTGGACAACAGCTTATTAGAACTAATCGCTCGTCGTATGCGTGTTGCCCGCGAAATCGGACAATACAAAAAAGAGCACAACATGCCTATCCTTCAGTCCGATCGGTATGATGAGATTCTGAAAGATCGTATTGCACATGCCGACAAATTAGGTCTGGATTCAGAATTCATGAAAACGGTATTGGTAGCTATTCACGAAGAATCGGTTCGTCACCAACAGGAAGTAATGAAACAAGGATAAGCCCTTAATCTCATTTCATACAAAAACTCCCGGACTCGAAAAAGTCCGGGAGTTTTTTATTCCGATCAGGCAGTGATTAATTTTGTGGTGCTGGTCGGTCACCCATCCTTTCCTGCATACGCTGTTTCATTTTTTCCATTTGCTCTTTACGCAACTCCTGGTACTTTGTAAATTTTTCAGGAGTCAGAATTTTCTGCATTTCAGTTTCTTCGCCCTTACGCATTTCATCCATTTTTGTCCGCATTTGCTCACGAGTCAGGTTAGTACCTTCGCTACGCATTTTTTCGCGGTCAGCATTTTGTTTTTCAAACAATGCCTGAACTTTCGCTTTTTCATCATCTGTCAATCCTAACTGCTTCGCCAACCTTTCTGCACGTACTTGTGGAGTTTGTTGTTGACGCATTTCCTGACGTGGAGGACGATTGTCAGTTTGAGAACTCTGATCCTGAGCCGATACAGTCATGCAGAACATCATTCCGATAGCCATTAGAAACATACCGTGTTTTTTCATTGGAATACATTTTTTATTATTAAAAGTAATGTCATTTAAATTGACTTTATCCTTACAGATAAGTTTAATTCAAATGTTGTTTATTTAATCTCCAAGTCTGTTATTGTTGTGGTTGAACTGGCTGTTCAGGTACCTGGTCACCTCCACGATGTCTTGGGCCACGATCTCCTCCAAGTTCTCCCTGACCTTTTCCATTCTTTTTCATTTCTTTCTTGTGCATTTTATCCATGCGTTCAGCTTGTTTTGCCTTAAACTGTTTGAATTTTTCAGCACCCAGGATTTTTTCCAATTCAGCATCGTTAGCTTTACGCATTTCTTCGCGTTTAGCTACTTCCTTTTCATGCACCTTTTTCATTTCAGCCATGTGTTCATCGCGTACTTTGTCTTGTTTTTCGAACAAAGCCTGAAGTTTGTCGCGCTGCGCATCGGTCAATTCCAGATCTACTGCCAGATAGCCGGCTTTTTTCTTTGGAGACATTCTTTCTTTTTTGTCCATTTTCATTTCCTTGCGAGGACCACGTTGTTGCTTGTCGGGACCTTCGTTGGGTTGTTGTGCTGCTACACTTAATGTAAAAACACATGCTACGGCTAATGCCATCATTCCATTTGCTTTCATACGATATTCAATTTTAAAAGTTAGTATTTTTTGTTTTGCTTTCTGTGTTCTTTGACTCACGACTTTCGAAAGAGTTTAATGGGAGTTACTCTATTTGAATTATTTAACTCCGACAGCACAAAGATTTAAAATTTACTAATCATAGAAATGCAACAACTAAAAAGAGTCGAACAGGAGCTTCTCACTCCTACCCGACTCTTTGTATGATTGCTTAATATACGTCCGATTATCTAACCGCCCGTCTTATTTTTTCAGCAGAAAATCATCTATCGCTTTTTTGAATGATTCTTTCGGCATGGCTCCCTGCGCTACCTGTGGTTCTCCTTTCATTGGAATAAAATACAAGGTAGGAATGCTCTGAATTCCGAAGGCGGCAGCCAATTCTGGCTCAGCATCTGTATCAATTTTGTACACATAGATTTTGCCATCATATTCTTTGGACAATTCTTCAAGAACAGGAGCAATCATTTTACAAGGTCCACACCAGGTAGCATAAAAGTCGACAATGCAAGGCTTGTCGCCAAGGTATTTCCACTCTTTTGAGCCGGACTCGAAGTTGACTACTTTCTTCAGAAACTCAGCTTTGGTAAGATGTATAGTTCCTACCGGTTGAGCGGTAGCAGGCTGAGCTGCTTTTGCTTTCTCTTTGTTATTGCCTGCGCAGGCACTTAATGTCAAAGCCAGCAAAAGGCTGGCAAAAATTAGTTTTTTCATCTGTTTATAATTATTTTTTTTATTGGTCAGATGGAACTCACAAAACAAAATTTAATCTTTCCCCAGTGGGGCAAATCAGATTAAATTTCGTCATGTTCGTTTCATATCTTTTTCTTTGTTTTTAATCAATTACAGCGCACATCCCCATATAGAAGGTGCATCGTATTCGGGTTCGTCATTTTCATTTTCAATCAATTGATAGCCTTCAGCTTTCAATGCTTCGGCAATTTGTTCGCGACTGATTTCGTCGGTGTGCGACACTTCAATTTTGCCATCTATCCGATCAATTTCTGCACCAAAAATGCCCTGAAGCTGCCCCAGGTTTTTTAAAGTTTTATTGGTACACTAAGCACATTCAGCTTGTGTAATACGAAAGGTAGTGTACATGATTTAGTTCTGTTTGGGTTCGTATTTTTTTATATTCATTACTTGTTTTTGAGTGGGTTTGGTCGTGGTAGCACACGCTCCGCCAGGACAGGAGATATTCAGCACCGCCTGCATGCCCAACAATGCCGACACCAT
>JBJOOU010000167.1:0-4328 GCA_046051105.1 Bacteroidota bacterium | reverse complement strand
GTACGCATTGGTCAGGCATTGGATCCGAAGAAATAAATCCAATCACTATTAATAATAAAAGCAGCCCTGATATAGAGCTGCTTTTGTTGTGTTTGGGTGTTTCTTTAAGCGACTTGGAAGTCGCTTCTCCTTTGTAAGCTTATTCTCCCAATCGTTTCAACAATAACGCCACGCCTTTTTCTACGTCCTGTGTTTCGTTGAGGGCTTTGATAAAGGCAGAGCCGATGATGGCACCTGATGAATATTGGTTTACGGTATCGAGAGTGGCTTTATTGGAAATACCGAAGCCAATCAGGCGCGGATTTTTCAGGTTCATCGAGTTGATGCGGTTGAAATACTCCACCTTCGAGTCGAACGAAGTCTGCGTACCCGTTACCGCTGCCGACGACACCATGTAAATAAATCCATTGGTGTGGCTGTCGATTTCGCGGATGCGCTCGTCAGAGGTTTCGGGCGTTATCAGGAAGATAAATTCCAGTCCGTAACGCTCGGCGATGGCTTTGTATTGGTTGATGTAGTCGGCCATTGGCAGGTCAGGAATAATCATTCCGTCCACTCCTACCCGACTGCACTCGGCACAAAACGCCTCGAAACCAAACTGCATAATGGGGTTCAAATAACCCATCATCACCAGTGGGATATGGATGGTGTCGCGCACCGTGGTCAGTTGGTCGAACAGTTTGCGGATGCTCATGCCGTTGCGCAAAGCCTGCTGACTGCTGTTTTGAATCACGATACCGTCGGCCAATGGGTCGGAAAACGGCACACCCACTTCCACTAAATCCACACCATTTGCCTGCAGGCATTCCAGCGTAGGCAGTGTATCTTCCAGCTTTGGGAAACCTGAAGTAAAATATACCGATAGGATATTTTTGTTTTTTACTTGAAATAATTTATTTATTCTGTTCATAATTTCACATAGCTCTCGGGAGTCATAACTCCGAGTTTGCTGTTTTTAAAATCTTTAGTATTACGGGTGAGTATAACGCTTATATTATCAGCACTTTCAGCCGCAAAGTTTTGAAGCGCATCCTCAAAATCTTTAAATCCTGAATTCATTGCCTGTATTATACTGTTTTTATCAATTACTAAAACATTGAGAATTGTCATCAATTGACGAAGTTTATCAATAACAAGTTCATGTTTAGCTGTTTTTCTGAGCAAATAATATACATTACTCAATATCACAGGAGTAATATAACCTTCAATCTTATTCATTTCGCAATACGACAGAACGATTGCAGCATGGTCGGAAAATGGTTCTCGATCGAAAAAGAAATCAAGAATGACATCGGTATCAATTAAAACCTTATCCATCATTTCAGGTATTTTGATGACAAACTTTTTTTCAATTCATCCTTGTAGTCGAAGTTTTCCGGTGCTTTAAAAGATCCTTTAAGCGACATTACAGTAGGGGATACTTTTTCTTCACTGAGTTCTTCTTCCTTAGCCACCACTTTCAAATAGCTTTCAATAACATCGGAGAGACTTCTACCTCTGCTTTTGGCATAGATTTTAGCCTTTTCAATCACTGATTGCTCAATAGTCAATGTTAGTTTTGCATTCATACATCTTATGATTTAGTCTTTATCGTTGCAAAGATACATGATAAATTTCAATCGCACGTGTACATTTAAATATATTTACACGTACATAAAGATTGATGTTTCCAAAAGTCTCCCGTTTGTATTCTGATAACTATCGATATAGAGAGTTGAGAAAGCCTCTTAGCATCTCCACATTTTTCAATCCCGGACTGACTTCGAATTTGCTGTTCAGGTCGATACCAGCCATCTTTGGGTGGTCTATTTCAAGAATGATGGCTGCGTCGTCGGCTGCAATACCGCCACTCAGCAGAAATGGCGTTTCACCCGTATATTCTCCCAGCATGCTCCAGTTGAACTTCACGCCCGAGCCTCCGTAGGCATCGGTTTTGGTGTCAAACAGGAAATAGTCGCAGGTTCCCTCGTACTTCTTCGTCACCTTAAAGTTGTAAGCTTCCGCAATGGGAAAAGCTTTGATCACGATATAGCCCGCTTTGTGCAATTTGGCGCACATCGTTTCGAGCTCAGTGCCGTGGAGCTGCACCCCATCCAGGTTGTATTTATGTGCAATGGTCAGGATATTTTCCAGGTCTTCGTTCACAAATACGCCTATCTTTTTGATGCTTTTTGGCAAAGCATTCAGCACGGCCACATCCAGCGGTTCGGCATAGCGCGGCGATTTGGGATAAAAAATAAATCCCATCAGGTTGGGCTGCAAAGCTGCTATCAGCTGTATATTTTCGGGATGTTTCATCCCGCAGATTTTTATTTTCATGCGTAAAAAATATTAAAATCTTAGGACTACATTCTCTCAATTGAAATGGATCACAAGACGCACATAACTATTTACAATTATTCCGGCACTTGTGGCTGGCTTCCATTTTGATTTCTTGATGAAACGAATTAGTTTCTTTCTAAAATAAGATTCAAATCGTGTATTAAAAGTATTGAGAAAAGAGGGCCTAGTTTTTATGGATGAAACTTGTCCTTTTTTATCAAGAATAAAGTTAGCTTCAATATAAGAATATAATTCTTGTTCCGCTCGAAATATGTAGTCTTTGGGATATTTCACTTTGGACCAGAAATCTTCTTTATAGTCTTTATTACTCTGTCTATAGTATTTTGATTTAGCATATATGGGCACTGTATCACAATCATAATAGTCATAGATTTTATCACTATTCGACATTACATACTGTCTATCCGCAATTCTAAGCAATGAATCTATAAAATTCTCTCCATATTTTTGCAAAATTTTAGCTTCCATTTTTGTTGTCTTTGCAGCAATTTCATCCTCGTCTTCAAATTGAGTTACTGTGTGATTGTAATAATAAAACACTGAATCAATAGTCAAATCGTATTTCGCAAGCAACATGTTTAGCTCTTTTTCGCACCTATATTGCTTAAATTCATAATAATTTAATACAAATTTATTCGTATCCGGATAAAACTCTGTAAGCTCCTTAAGAGCTTGCTTTCTAATATCCATATTAATTTGCCTTGCTAAAGAAATTTTATTGCTTACATCACGAGCAACCTTTGTTTGTTTCTTCTGTCCAAATGTAAAATGAATAGTTAGCAAACAAATAAACAACAATAACAAACTTTGAGATTGTCTCATTGACATGCATTTAATGAAGCACATAAAAGCTATAACATTTGCGACCAAGCACTATTTCAATCCCTCAATAAATCGTACCAATTCCTCATCTGGTTTTTCCTCCTTCATAAAGTTTTCGCCCATCAGGAAACCACGGTAACCGGCTTGGCGGAGTTCTTTTACGGTTTCGGTTTTCGAGATACCGCTTTCGCTCACTTTTACAAACTGATCGGGAATCAGCGCTGCTAGGTTGAACGAAGTCTGAATGCTTTGCTCAAAAGTTTTCAGATTACGGTTGTTCACGCCCAGCATATCCACAAAATCGTTGGCATGACCCAGCTCTTCGGCATTGTGTACCTCCAGTAATACTTCCAGTCCTAAATCATGCGCTTTTCGGGCTAAGTCAAGTGTTTCCTGCACCGTAAGCGCAGCAGCAATCAGCAATACTACATCGGCACCCATGGCTTTGGCCTCGAACAACTGGTATTCGTCAATCACAAAGTCCTTGCGCAAAATGGGGCAAGTCACCTGCGGACGCGCCGCCATCAGGTCCTGCGGCGTTCCTCCGAAATACGGGAAATCCGTCAGGATAGAAATACCGGAAGCCCCGGCACGGCTGTAACCCGCTGTCACCTGCACCACATCTGCATGTTCGTGAATCCAGCCCAGCGAGGGCGACTTACGCTTAAATTCCGAAATAATGCCCGACTCTGAAGTCAGCAAATTTTGTTTCAATGACAAACATGTCCGACCGAAACCAGGTTCGGTTTCGAGGTCAGAAATAGAAGTGCTTGCTTTGCGCGAAGCCACTTCGATGCGTTTGTCGGCTATTATTTTGTCTAATATTGTCATTCTACAGTACTATACCCTGAAAGGGTTTAATTTGAATAACCGTGGGTGAAACCCACGGAGTGAAGTAGATAAAAATCAACCCAGAAGGGGTTGAAAAATAATATAGTGTAGTTCAACCCCTTCTGGGTTGCATTGTATACATTAGTATCCCGTGGGTTTTACCCACGGTTATTCACATTCAGCTACTCCGTGGCTACTGTCATTTATACACTTCCAAAAACTTTACGAAAGCTTCTTTTGCATGTCCACCAGCGAGTGAATGTTCTGCTTCGGCAATGCATTGTTCCAAAGGTTTCATCGGTGTGCGGGTTTGAATAGCAAAAGCTGAATTC
>JBJOOU010000166.1:0-36971 GCA_046051105.1 Bacteroidota bacterium | reverse complement strand
CATACTTACATTTCAAGTAAAACTATTTCTTATATTGATGACCTCAAATCAATATTTGAAGGGGGAAAATACGAATTAGGCCCATTACTTAAAAATCAAAAAATTGCATCTCAATATTTTGATCTTAAACCTGACAACGTTTTATTCTTGAATTTCAATTACACCAATCTTGAGAAGCTTTATTCAAAGCACAGAACTATTAATGTTGAAATTAATCACATTCATGGTGAGCTGAAAAGTGAGCAAAATCCAATCATATTTGGATATGGAGATGAACTAGAAGAAAATTATCAAGCTTTAGAAAATAAAAAGGATAATGCGTTCTTAGAGAATATCAAATCTATCAAATACCTGGAAACTGACAATTACAAAAGAATGTTGGAATTTATTGAGTCTGACCATTATCAAATTATCATACTTGGTCACTCCTGTGGTAATTCAGATCGCACCTTATTAAATACATTGTTTGAACACGAAAACTGTGTTTCGATCAAACCTTATTATTATCGCTATCGGGAAAAAGGAAGCAAAGACACAAAAGATAACTATAGCGATATTGTCAGAAATATCTCCCGCAACTTTAAAGACAAAAAGAGCATGAGGGATAAGGTCGTCAATAAGAAGTATTGTGATTGGTTTTCGGAAGATATTAAAGAATAACTATTTATCAACAAAGCAAATCTGATACAATAAAAGAGATCATACTTTATTCTCAAATAGCAAGACTTTATACAATCATGTTCCGGTGCGCTGCACCTTGATACGCATATGACAAACAATGGCTACAAAGATTCCGGTGCTCTGCACCTAAAAATACAACAACACCAAGGGGTGGAACCCCGAAATATTTGTAGCACATCAAGCCACCCCTACAAACTAGGGTCGGAGACCCGAAACACTTATATCAACAATCTAATGAATCAATAATAATCCATACATAAACCACTAAAATCGAATAACATGGCAGACACATTTCTACAAATGCATGCACACCTGGTTTTTGCAACTAAATATCGGGATGCTTCCATTCAAAAATCCTGGAGTGATAGTTTGGAAAAATACATTACAGGAATTGTACAAAATCATGGTCACAAACTACTGGCAATAAAAGCTGTTTCTGATCATATCCATATTTTCATTGGTTACAATGTCAACCATTTAATACCCAATTTGATCGAAGATATTAAAACTTCCAGTAATAAATGGATTAAAGAACAAAAGTTGTGCAAGGCCAATTTTGCATGGCAAAAAGGATATGGAGGTTTCTCTCACTCCCATTCTCAAGTAGAAATTGTCTCAAACTACATCATGAATCAAGAAAATCACCACAAGAAAAGAACATTCAGAGAAGAATATATTCAGATGCTCAAAGACAATGGTATCGATTTCAAGGAAGAATATTTATTTGAGTTTTTTGATTGAGAGAAAGAAATCATTATTCCAGATAATATGTTTCGGTGCTCTGCACCTTAGGTTTTTCAGAAGATCATTGTTTGCTACAAAGATTACGGTGCTCTGCACCTAAAAATACAATAACCCAAAGGGGATGAACCTCATAATATTTGTAGCAACCTAAACAATCCCCAAAAAAAAGGGCCAGAGACCTGAAACAAAAAACATAGAGAATAAGATAAAATTAAATGTACGAAAATTGGACAATCATATTCCGGTGCGCTGCACCTTAATGTAGATATTGTAAACGACGGCTACAAAGATTCCGGTGCTCCGCACCTAAAAATACAACAACGTAAAGGGGTGGAACCCCGAAATCTTTGTAGCAGACCAAATCGTACCGAAAAATAAGGGTCGGAGACCCGAAATATGTACCATTAAATTATTTACGAATAACAATTTGCATTTTCACATCACATAGAAACAAATACAACATAACCCACTCCCATGAACACTCAAAAACTCCTTCTTTTACTGGCTTTTAGTGCATGGATAGGCACAGCCGGTGCTAATGTGAAGCACATTGATTTCAAAAAGATAAGCAATGACAAGGCATTGGAAACTAAGTTTGAATTTGTAGTCAGCCACCTGTATTGCTACGACCATTGGTCGGCTAAATGGGAGTATTCCGACAAAAAAGCCGACCTGGTAGCAGAACTTTCAGACTTTCTAAAGGATTTGAAAACAGTGATTGCACGAAATGCGGAAACCAATCTGCTCATGGGCGATGTGGCGCATTATTTATACAATATGGAGGAACAGGCATACAGTGAGTTGGCCGATGAATATTACCACGCGGCCATCGGCCAGTCGCCTAAAGACTATCGGGGGTATTGGTTTTTGGGCGAACATCTCTGGCAATCGGGTCGATTGGAAAGTTCTATCGATACTTACAAAGAAGGTCAGGCGTTTTTGCCCGAAAAAGCGCCGGTAGATTACTGGAGTTCCTATGCCATGGCCGCTAATGTCACCAACATGCCCTCGCACATGGTATATGCTTTCGATATGATTAAAAAACAGGAAGGTACCGCCGGCGAACTGGAACAAGCAATGGGCGCTAAATTCTTTGAGCGCTTCGAAACACCCAACATTACCGACAAACTCACCGACAAAGAACTGTGGACGGCCATCAAAGGTGATATTGTACAGTTTTTGAGCCGGCCTTTAGGTATAAAAATAGGGGTATATTCCACCTGGGACGTAAAACCCTACGGGTACAATAACCAATCGTCGGCCTTTGTGTTGCTTCCTCCTCCGGCAGCCACAAAATCAGGAAAAAGGATAGGTTACACCATGGTGGTGATGTGCAAAGTAGCCAATCCCGACGAGACTCTGGACGACTACATCAAAAAGTTTATAAAACCGAAGGATCACCCCATCCCTTTTGTTTTCAGCACGAAATACCCTGACCTGAAAAGTTATACAATTCAGGACCCGAATACCTATAAAGAAAATGGCGGGGGACGGTTTGTGGTCGTTGGCCTGGAAAGAGACGCTCCCACCTACCCCGGCCTGGCATTAGAAACTCCTATCAAAATAGATCAGTCAGCTGATGCAGGTGTACAGTACTATACCCCTACCAACTTCAAAACCCGCTTCGCCTCCCGCATCTTCTATTGCGTGATTCTGGACAGCTGCGGAAAAATCTATGACGCATCGATGGAACAATTCCGCCAACTCTTTGAACAAAACATGGTGATTGAATAAATCATTATTCAATCCTGCGGATTGTGGACAGAGACCGGCTTCAGCCCCCAATTCCATTGGGGGTTATGGAGAATTCTGTCCTGAGGACAATGAGAAGAAAAACGAAAATAGATAGAGAAACAACCAAAAAGAACAAAAAGAACAGGAAATAGACGATACTAAACAAGTACCCGAATGGTAAAATAATCATCCCCCCCAATGAAGCTGAGAAAAAAACGAAGCTATACAATTACCCGTAGGGTAAAATAAACATAACCCCCAATGAAATTGGGGGACTAAGGATAAGCAGAGCAAACAATCCGTAGGATTGAACAAATCATTATTCAATCCTGCGGATTGTAGACAGAGACCAGCATCAGCCCCCAATTCCATTGGGTGTTGTGAATCATTCTGTCCTTCGGACAATGAGAAGAAAAACGAAAATAGAAAGGGGAACAACCAGAACGACTAAAAAGCACAGGGAAAAGACGATACTAAACAATTACCCGTAGGGTAAAATAATCATAACCCTCAACGAAGTTGGGGGATAAGCAAAGATATGCAATCAGCAATCCGTAGGATTGAACAAACTATCATAAAAGACAAATTCACCCATCCCACATCAAAGGGAAAATAACCATTAAATACATCCTATCATGTCTTATCGCAAACACTATTACCACATTGTTTTCGGAACAAAACACCGTAAACACACCTTACCTGACACACACTGTGAGCTTCTTTACAAATACATTTGGGGCTTTGTAGATAACAAGAAAAGCAAACTGTACCGAATAAATGGAAGTACAGATCACATACATCTGTTGCTCGACATCCATCCTTCGATAGGAGTAGCCACTTTTATACAAAACATGAAAGTGGCAACTTCTCTATGGTTGAAACAACAAGTAGAATTCAGGTCATTTGAAGGATGGGCAGAAGGCTATGCTTCATTTACCATTACACACAATGACCAGAACCGCGTTCGGGAGTATATCATAAATCAGAAAATACATCACAAAACTGTAAATTTCAGAGATGAATACATTGCTTTGCTCAAAGAGCATGGAATAGAGTTTGATGAGTCTGAGCTGGATTAAAGTTAGTAGTGATTATTCAATCCTGCGGATTGCAAATAGATCATACCTTCTGCCCCCAATTTCATTGGGGGTTATGAATAATTCTGTCCTTCGGACAAAAAATAGAAAGAGCCGCATAGAATAAACTAATAACTACCCGCAGGCGGAAACAATCATCCCCACCAAAGAAGCAGAGTACAAAACGATACTAAACAATTACCCGAAGGGGAAAACTATCATAACCACAAAAGAAGCAGAGAACAAGACAATACTATATAATTACCCGTAGGGTAAAATAAATATAACCCTCAATAAATTTGGGAAAAAGACGAAGCTATACAATTACCCGTAGGGTAAAATAAACATAACCCCCAATGAAATTGGGGGACTAAGGATGAACGGAACAAACAATCCGAAGGATTGAACAAATCAGTATTCAATCCTGCGGATTACAGAAAGGGACATGCCTCTACCCCCAATTGCATTGGGGGTTATGAATTATTCTGTCCTTCGGACAAAAAGTAGAAAGAACCGCATAGAATAAACTAATAACTACCCGTAGGGTAAAACCGCCATAACCACCAAAGAAATTTCGGGGTTCAAAAACCACAGAGGCTGTAGTATGATCACTCACTCTACAGCCTCTGTGGTTTTGTTGTTAGCTCATGCGGCCTTTGTAGTCGTCGTAGCCAAATTCGCGGATGAGTTTGAATTCATTATCGGTGGTCCAGATGCCAATGGAGGGGTGAGATACCCCATTGAACATGGTGGTTTTTACCATGGTGTAATGAATCATATCCTGAAACACGATTTGATCGCCAATGGCCAGCTCTTTTTGAAAGGACCAGTCGCCATAATAGTCGCCTGACAAGCAACTGTTGCCTCCCATGCGATAAGTGGGTTGCCCCGCCACAGGATCGGTAGCCCCTTCGATGGCCGGCTTGTAAGGCATCTCCAAACAGTCGGGCATGTGGCAGGCAAACGATACATCCAACATCGCAGTTTTAATGCCGCGGTTCTCTACCACATCCACTACGCTCGAAACCAGTACACCCGTGCGCCATGCAAAGGCACTTCCGGGCTCAAGTATCAGTTGCAGGTGCGGATATTTAGCTTTAAAGTTTTGCAAAAGTTGAATGAGATGTTCAGTATCATAATCTTCGCGGGTCATGAGGTGACCGCCGCCCATATTCAGCCATTTAATCTGCGAAAAGTATTTTCCAAACTTCTCTTCTACTACCGCCAGGGTTCTTTCCAGATCAAAAGAAGTGGATTCGCAAAGCGTGTGGAAGTGAAGTCCTTCCAAACCATCAGGAAGAGTATCGCCCAGCAATTCGGCCACTACCCCCAGACGCGAACCCGGAGCACAAGGATTGTAAAGATCGGTTTCTACGTCCGAAAATTCGGGATTAATGCGCAAACCACAGGAAATGCCGGCCTCAGC
Source organism: Bacteroidota bacterium (assembly GCA_046051105.1). GTDB lineage: Bacteria > Bacteroidota > Bacteroidia > Bacteroidales > Paludibacteraceae > Paludibacter. The sequence goes on along the minus strand of JBJOOU010000166.1, from coordinate 31,310 downwards.
ACATTGATTGGCAAAGCGTTGGTATTGTTGCAGGGAATTAAAGGTAATATGACTGCTGCAACGCATGATTTCGGGAAATTCGCGGTCGGTATAAGCAGGGCCATAGGTATGCGCTTTGCTGCCCATTTCTTCGAAAGCCAAACAGGCTTCGGCCAATGAGCTGGCAGTAGAATACGGAATGTATTCGCGTACAATCGGAAAGGCGCTCCACATAGCAAATGCTTTGAAAGCAAGTATAATTTCGACTCCCGCACGGTCTTTTACCGACTTGATCAGTGCCAGATTGCTGCGAAAGGCAGCTTCGTCGAGCACATAGCAGGGAGAAGGGATTTGGTCGTAGTTCATTTTCTGAGTTGAAATTAGTAATATACGTTGTTTCGAAAAACGGCTGCAAAGATAATGATTAAAACCTAATTAATCATTGATATTTACCTTGCTACAGTAGATTGAGTACACAACACAAGCAACACTGTTTGGTAAGAAAAAGCAGGTTCTACTTTTGCGAATTTGTAATTTGCCGGCATTATTTACTAACTGATTGTGAGTTTGGATACAAATGTGCTTGCTTTTTGACGGCTTAAAACAGAGATGATCTATAATTTTCGATGGGAATTACCTGCTCAGGAAATTATTTTATACATTTGTACTGAATGAATATACAAAACGACAGAAAATAAAACAAAAACAAACGATAAATACAAGATGAAAAGACTTTTAGTAGTACTGCTTTCGCTCACCATGCTGGTGGGGGCGCGGGCCGACGAGGGGATGTGGATGTTGCCCCTGATCAAGAAACTAAACATCCAAAAGATGAACGGAATGGGTTGTGCACTCACTGCCGATCAGATTTACAGCGATAAAGATACCAGTCTGAAAGATGCAGTGATTGTGTTTGGTGCAGGATGTTCAGGAGTGGTAGTATCCAATCAGGGTTTGGTGTTCACCAATCACCACTGTGGGTTCGAAGCCATACAGCAACGCAGCTCGGTGGAGCACAATTATTTGAGAGATGGATTTGCCGCCAAAGAACTGACCGACGAAATTCCTTGTCCCGGACTAAGTGTGAAGTTCGTGGTACGCATTGAAGATATGACAGAGCGTGTGCTATCGCAAATTCCCGAAAATATGACAGGAAAAGCACGTACCGACAAAGTAGATTCAATTACCGAAGCCATAGAGAAAGAAGCCGTAAAAGACAGCAAACTGGTAGCCAAATTAAAGCCTTTTTATTCGGGCAATGAGTTCTATTTATTTGTATGGCAGGAATTCACCGACGTACGCCTGGCCTTTACTCCTCCCAACTCTATCGGGAAATTTGGTGGCGATACCGACAATTGGATGTGGCCCCGCCATACCGGCGACTTTTCGGTATTTCGTGTATACTCTGCTCCCAATGGGGCTCCTGCCAATTACAGCAAAGACAATGTTCCGTATGTTCCCAAACGTTTTGCGGCCATCTCTAACCAGGGATATGTACCCGGCGACTATACTATGATCATGGGCAACCCGGGAACTACCACCCGCTACCTGTCATCGTGGGGAGTGAACTACAGAATGAACGCTACCAACATGGCTCGGATCGAAGTACGTGGCGCCAAACAGGATGTATGGAAATCGTTTATGCGTGCCGACGAAGCCATCAACATTGCTTACGCCAGCAAATACGCCCGCAGCTCCAATTACTGGAAAAACAGCATAGGGATGAACAAAGCCATCGGACGCTTAGACGTTATTGGCAAGAAAAAAGAACTTGAAAAAGAATTTACTGCCTGGGTAAATGCCTCAGCCGAACGCAAAGCTAAATACAGCACAGTATTGACTACACTGGAAGAAGGCTATGGTAAACTATATCCTTACGGTCGTGCGTACAATTACCTCACCGAAGCATTGTCCACCGGTGTGGAAATGCCTCGTTTGGCGATGCAGGCCAATGAATTGGCTCACAAAAACATTTCAACTGATTCTATTCAAAAATCATTGAAAAAACTGTATAAAGATTACTACCCGGCGGTAGATGAAGCAGCTATGGCAGTATTGCTGGAAGTGTACAAAAAATCGGTAACACCCGATGCGCTTCCTGAAGTGTACAAAACGATCGCCAAGAAATTCAAAGGCGATTACAAGAAATACGCTGCGTGGTTGTACAAAAAATCGGCTTTCACATCTTTGGAAAAAATATCGAAAGCAGTGGCCAATGGCGAAATCAATTTCAACGATGATCCGGCTATCGACTTTGGGTTGGATATTTCCAAGACTTCTTCCAGCATTCGTGGAGATGAATACATGAACATCGCAGCTAAGATTAAAGATGCTGAACGTTTGTTCGAAAACGGACTAAAAGCCATGGCTGCCGAAAAAGGGATTGCTATTCATCCGGACGCCAATTCTACTATGCGTCTGACTTATGGAAAAGTTGGTGGATATGATCCTGCCGATGCGGTATCTTATGATTATTATACCACTACCAAAGGGATACTTGAAAAAGAGAAACCAGGCGATTATGAATTTGATGTACCCAAAAAGATGAAAGACAATATCCTGGCTAAAAACTATGGCGCTTACCTGGATAAGAAAACCGGCGAAATGCACGTGGCTTTCCTGAGCAACAACGACATTACCGGTGGAAACTCGGGAAGCCCTATCTTCAATGGCAAAGGCGAACTGCTTGGATTGGCTTTTGATGGCAACTGGGAAGCTATGAGCGGCGACATAGTATTCGAACCGGATTTACAACGCACCATTAGTGTAGATGTACGATACATTCTGTTTGTGATGGACAAAGTTTATGGTGCCGAACGCCTCATAAAAGAGCTAGAAGTGAAATAAACGCAAATATTTATGCAAATTACGCAGGCGCTGGCAACTTATTTTGTCAGCGCCTGTTCTATTTTAGGCGATATTTAGGTCATAATTTCTGAATTTGAAAAGATTATGACAATTCAATCTGCTATAGATGTGATAATTTGTTCAAACATCGTATTTTTGTATAGTATTATTCAGGAATTAGCAGAAACTACTCTCAATCGTTCACTATCGTTATGATCAAAAAACTACTTTTAAATTGTCTTATTCTACTTCTCAGCATACTCTCTACGTCCGCTGCCGGTCTGCCGTTGTCTTTCGAGCGGTTTCAGTACAACGACAAACTTCCATCCAATTCCGTTATCCGTACCTTCAACGATAACGATGGCTATATGTGGTTTGGCACCAAAGATGGTTTGTGCCGTTTCGATGGATATGATGTAAAAGTGTTTCGATCAAGCGCTTTCACTCCGGGTATACTTACCAACAACGAAATACAATGCATTGCCGAAGATAAAAATCAACGTATCTGGGTGGGTACTTTTGAAGGCATCAATATTATTGATAAACGCAACTTCACAATCAAAGCCCTGGACAATGAGTTTGTAAAGAAAGAGCGCATCAACTCAATTATCTGCGACAAAGATGGATATATCTGGGTGGGGACTTCTACCGTTGGCATCATTCGCATCAATCCCGAAACGCTGGAGTTCGAACGCTACTCAACCGACAATCATTCCAAATACAAAATTCAGGGAAACAATATCACCAACCTTTATCTTGACAAAAGCAATCGCATCTGGATTTCTTCCTGGCGAAAAGGACTAAGCTATATCGACTTAAATAAAAAGAAAGTTGTACATACAGGTAGCGTAGGTGCCAATGACAACCCTTTTCGTGTATTTCAGGACAAAGATGGTCTGTTTTGGATCTGCACCTGGGGCGATGGCATCTTTACGATGAAAGTAGATGCCAACGGTAAAACCTCTGTCGCCCCTATTCATATCAATGATGGCATTACATTAGATAATATCGTGTATAGTATCACTCAGGACGATAAGTACGGATTGATCTGGTTGGTTACTTTCAGGGGGATGAATCTGATTGAAAAGCTGGCGGATGGTACGTGCCGTTTGGTCGACACTGAAAGTCTTTTTCAGGCAGGCACCAGTCGCTTATTCCACGAAATCAATAAAGATCATCATGGCAATATATGGCTAGGGTCTGTAGGCGATGGTCTTTACAAACTAGATTTCAACAAACAGCCCATTCGTAATTATCCCCTCAGCGATATTACTTATAAACTAAACCTGCAATCCAATGTAACCAAGATTGTAGAAACAAGCCCCGGCAATGTATATGTGGCCATCAATCGCATTGGCATCTTTTACCTCGACATGAAAACCGGTGCTGTCAATCGCCCTGCCGATCCGAAGCTGCGCAGCCTTTCAAGCATCAGTTCTATACTATACGAACCCCTAAGAGCCGAAATATGGATCAGCGACGAAGGCGAAGCTGCCATTCATGTGTTTAAAGAATCGGCAAAAGGCGAACTGGCATTCATCAGAACCATGACGCTGAACAACACGCCACATGCCGACGATTTTTCGATTACGTCGACACACGAAGATACTCAGCACAATGTGTGGATTGGCACAGATCAGGGATTATTTGTAAAGCAAATGGACAAACCCATGCGCCTTGTCAGCAGCAAACTAAACATGGTCAATGCAATAGAAGAAGATCATAATCATAACATATGGGTCGGTACCGAAAAGGAAGGTGCATTTGTACTGAAAGGCAAGCAAATGACGCCCGAGGCAGTGCCTTTGATGATTAAAAACTACAAAAGTTTAAGTGTACAAAGCATTTGTGCTACACGACGTGGGCAAATTTACATTGGCACAAAAGAAGGTTGTATCTATCTGTACAACGAAAAAGAACATACTGCAGTCGACATCAGCGGGCAATATGCCATCACCGACGAAGGTATTCTTGACATTGTAGAAGATAACAATGGTATCTTATGGATATCAACCATCAAGAAAATCATTCGCTTTAGCCCTCAAAATCAGACAGCCATCTACTACTCTACCGCAGATGGAATGCTCGTAAGTTCTTTCTTCAAAGGGGCCAGAACAAAAACGAGCAATGGCACCATCTTATTTGGTGGAAACAAAGGTGTATGTGCATTCACCCCTGGCACTCAGGCTAAAATTGCCGAAAAATCTCATAAAGTATCCATCACCGATATTCTGGTTGAAAACAAATCGATTTTTGAGGACGATGAAGAAATGTTTCACTTTGATTCGGAGGACAATAAAGTAACTCTTAAATACTCGGAAAATAATCTGAACATCGAATTCTCTGCACTTGACTATACTGCTGCCGGGAAAATTCAGTATGCCTACAAACTATCCGGTGTTGATAAGAACTGGAACTATGTGAGCAACAACCGTCGCTACGTAAATTATGCCAATCTACCTAGTGGTAACTACACTTTTCTGGTGAAAGCAAGTGATGAGAACGGGAACTGGGGTAATCAGGTCACCTCGCTGGAAGTACAGATCCTTCCTCCCTTGTATCGGAGCTGGTGGGCCTACCTTATTTATCTGGCGTTAGTCATTGTGGCGGCATATTTCACTTCGCGCATTCTTATCAATCGCTTAAAGCTTCGCAATGAGTTGAAAATATCGCTCATCGAAAAGGAAAAATCCGAAGAACTGACACAAATCAAGCTCCGTTACTTTACCAATATCTCACATGAGCTTTTAACCCCTCTTACCATTATCATGCTGCAGATTGAAAGCATGAGAAAGAAGAATATCGGTGATGCCAGTCAGTTTGATATCATGAAAGAAAATGTTATCAGACTAAAAAGGCTCATTCAACAGATTCTTATCTTCCGAAAAACGGAAAGTGGAAATATGAAACTGCGAATCAGAGAGAATGATATCGTTGCTTTTGTCAATAACATCTGCAAGTCCAATTTCAAACCACTGGTCAATCAGAAAAAGATAAAATTCACCGTCAATGTAGAGCCCGAAAGCTATCTGGCCTGTTTTGATCCCGACAAGCTGGATAAGATTATCTACAATCTTCTTTCGAATGCCTTTAAACATACACCCAACGGAGGCGAGATTATGGTGAAAGTCGTCTTTTTGCAAAGGGGCGAGATAAATTACATGCGTCTTTCGGTATCAGATACCGGCGAAGGCATTGCTGAACAGGATATTCCGCATATCTTCAAACGCTTTTACATTAGCAGTTCTTCAGATCAAAGCCAGAGTCATGGCATCGGACTGGCACTTACCAACGATTTGATTGAAATGCACAAAGGTACAATCAGCGTGAAGAGTCAGTTGGGCGAAGGTGCAGTATTTACCATCGAAATACCCGTATCCAAAGAGATCTATTCGGAAGAAGATTTGGCGGAAGATGAAATTGTGCCCGCTGATATGCCAGATATGCAGGATGCTATTGTTGCTGAGAGCGAGCAGGAAACTGAACCTGTTACGGAAGAACACGAAGACTCTACCATTCTGATTGTAGAAGACAACAAAGAGCTTCAGGATCTTATTGTCAATAACTTTGCCGGCAAATACAATGTACTTACGGCCGACAATGGTGTAAAAGCACTGGAAGTACTGAACGATCACGAGATAGATTTGATCATTACAGACGTGATGATGCCGGAAATGGACGGACTAACCTTCTGTAAGATGGTGAAAAATGATATCGCCACCAGCCACATCAATGTATTGGTGCTTACAGCCAAGAATTCGACCGAAGACCGCATCGAAGCCTACAATGCCGGTGCCGATTCGTACATTGCGAAACCTTTTGAGCTGTCGGTACTCAATGCCCGCACCCGCAATCTGGTAAGGAAGCGTCAGCAAAAGACCGAAACGTTCCAGAAGAACCAGGATATCAATATTTCTGCGATGGAATATGGGTCGATTGATGAATTGTTCCTGAAGCAGGCGGTGAAAATTGTTGAGAACAAGCTGGCCGATGAAACTTTCGACTTCGATCAGTTTGCTGTAGATATGGCTACATCCAAATCGACATTGCATCGTAAACTCAAGTCACTTACCGGCCTGTCGCCCGGCGAATTTATACGGAACATCCGACTGAAACATGCGGCTTTGATGCTTACTAAGAATTCCGGCAATATATCGGAAATTGCTTTTGCCGTAGGCTTTAATGATCCGAAGTATTTTAGTCGTTGTTTCAAAATAGAGTTTGGATTAACGCCCCGCGAATACCAGGAGTCGCAGAAGAGCTAAAACAAACGAGGCTGATTCTTTCGAATCAGCCTCGTTTGTTAGTAGTATTTTATTGCATCACAAACGTAATCCTACGGTGAAATTCATTCTGTTGGTATTCAGCGTTAGTGCATTGTCATCGGCTTTAAAACTATAGCGCAAATCAGCAGTGATGATTTTGAAGACATCCACTCCTACGCCCGCTCCCCAGTTGAAAAAGCCCTTCGAACCACCTACCAGTTGCTTCGAATAAGTGGGACCCGCTTCAACGTTGAAGCGAAGCACATCTATATCAAAAACATGGTAACCCAACATTAATGGAACTCTCACATAGCTGTTCTCCATCGAAAACTTGCCCGATTGCAAGGTGTAATACGCTTCGGGCTGCACATAAATCTGTCGTCCTACCTGCAAAAACACTCCGGCCTGATAGGCATCCATGGTTTTAGGCGTCGCGGCTGTATTTACATCTACGCCCAACTTAATACCATAGTTGAAACTTTTGCCAAGATTCGATTGAGCATTCGCCAATCCTGCTATAGCTAAACTGGCGATGATAAAAAAGCTTTTAGCTTTCATATTTGTCAGCAAAGTTATTTAGCCAACAACGCTTTTACTTTTTCTGAAATCAATCGACCTTCGGTTTTACCGGCCAGTTGTTTGGTAGCTACTCCCATCACTTTGCCCATATCCTGCGGACCAGCGGCACCTACTTGTGCAATGATAGCTGCTACGGCTGCTTCCAAATCAGCATCGCTCATTTGTGCAGGCAAATAGGCTTCGATAACAGCCGCTTCGGCTAATTCGGTCTCAGCCAGTTCCGGACGACCTTGTTCGGTATAAATCGCGGCAGTATCTTTGCGTTGTTTCTGCATTTTCATCAGAATTTTCACCGCTACTTCATCCGCCAGGTTACCGTCGCCACCTTTTGCTGTTTTAGCTTCAATAAATTCTTTTTTAATTCCGCGTAAAGCTTCCAGTTTTACTTTATCGCGTGCCAACATCGCTGTTTTTATATCAGCACTTATCTGATCAAATAATTCGTTCATTCCTATTTCTATTTTATTTCATAAAACGTCTTTTCCATGCCGGAATATTTTCAACGTCTTTTAGTTTTGTATCATTTTCAAGTTCGTCCAATGAGAAGATTGGCAATTCCGGTTCCGGCATTGGCGCTGCAGTCGGTTCCGGTTTCAGAGATTTCACATAGTACTCTTCAATCGTTTTGCTCAAATCAGCCTGTTTGGTATCTACTTCTTTGTCTTCAAACAAGGTCTGACGTGTTTCCACCACTACTTCTGGTTTAGGAGCAGCGTCAAAGAATTTAGCGGCTTCAGCACTCATTTGAGGTTTGTTGTGAGCTTTGGCTACAGTAGCAGGCATTCCCGGAATATCACTTACATCAAAACCGGTGGCAATCAGCGTGATTTTCACCTTGTCGCCCAGTTCGTCATCGAAACTTGCTCCCCAGATAACCTGAACGTTTTCGCCCACTTTCGACATAAAAGCGTGAATTTGCTCCACCTCCTCCATTCGAATTTGCTGGGTGGTAGAACAGTACAAGCTAAGCAAGATCTTGCTGGCTCCGCTTACGTCGTTGGTGTTAAGCAACGGAGAATTTAATGCATCTTCAATTGCTTTCGTGATACGGTTGTCGCCCGAAGCAAAACCAGTATTCATGATCGCCACATTACCATCTTTCATGATGCTGTACACATCGGCAAAGTCGGTATTGATATAACCGGGAACGGTGATAATCTCGGCAATCGCTTTAGCAGCATTGGTCAATACATCATCGGCTTTTGCGAAAGCATTCGAAAGTTCCAGGTCGGGATAGATTTGTTTCAGTTTTTCGTTGTTGATTACCAGAATCGCATCCACATGTTCGCTCAACGAAGCTACACCTTCCAGTGCCTGACGGATTTTCAGATTACCTTCGAAAGCAAACGGAATGGTAACAATACCCACAGTAAGGATACCCATGTCGTGCGCCGCTTTGGCCACTACCGGCGAAGCTCCGGTACCGGTTCCTCCCCCCATACCTGCAGTAATGAATACCATTTTAGTGTTGTCACTCAGAATTTCCTGAATGCGGTCGATAGTTTCCTCCGCTGCTCGCTTGGCAACTTCAGGTTTACCGCCCGCTCCCAACCCTTCGGTTGTGTCGGCACCCAATTGAATTTTCACAGGTACAGGCGATTTACGTAAAGCCTGATTATCGGTATTACAAACCACAAAAGATACATCGGTAATTCCCTGACGATACATGTGATTTACGGCGTTTCCACCACCACCGCCAACGCCAATAACCTTAATTATTGAGCTATCGACAACCGGCAATTCCAGTGGCAAACTGTCTTCAAAATATCCCATATTGCGTATATGTATTAGTCTGTTAGTATTTTTAAAGCTAATCGCTTATGAATTCATTTTATTATCCTCGTTGAAAAAGTTGAAAAAGCCTTCGGTAATCCTGCTTCCCAGTTTTCGTCCCGGAAGCTTTGGTTTCTTTTGAGGCTCTTTTACTGTTGTTTCTATCGGATTTTCCTTGCGGTATTCGTTGTTCAGTAATATTGTTCCAATCAACTGACTGTATAATGGATCATGAAAACGCTCGTGTGTGTCGTCCGACAGCCAGTCGACGTGCGAACCGATGCGGGTATAAATACCCGATTTTTGTTCAATATAATCAACGATATTGTTGAGTTTAGAACCACCGCCCGAAAGTACTATGCCTGCTTCCAGGTCGAAAGGCAAACTTCTGAATATTTCAAAAATCGGCAATAATATTTCGTCCAGACGCGCCTCGATGATGGTAGCCAGAAACTTAGTGGAAATCTTTACCGGATCAAGACTGTCGTCGGCCGCTGCTATTTGAATATACATCGGTTCCAACACCATAGCTTCGAGCGCAGAACCTTTGATACATTTCAGTCTTTCTGCATTTGCCTCATTGATACCCAGTTCCTGAATGTCCTTTGTGATATTTTTAGCACCCAGCGGAATTACCTGCATGCGTTGTACAATACCATCATGATACACCGCCAGAGTAGTAGTGGTGGCTCCTAAATTGATCAATGCGCACCCAATTTCCTTTTCATGCTCTTCTACCACAACAGTTGAAATCGCATCGATGGTCAGCGGGCTGGTTTCTAGCACAATACCTGTTCTGTCGAAACAGCGTTCCAATTCGGAACGAATGAGCTTGCTACCGGCAATCACATTGAAAGTGGCGGTAATTTGCATCGCTTCTTTTCCCGCGGGATCATCCATCACTACGCCATCCACCATATATTCAGCTGGTGTAACGTCAAAAACAGTAATGTCCGGTTGTTTCACTTTCCGCTCACATTCTTTCATCATATCCGCCAACAAGCCTTCGGTAATAATCCCAGGAGATGGTACAAAACGGCTAATGGCTACAGGCATCATTTTCATGCTTTTGGCTCCAATTGAAGCCGAAACCAATGAAATATCCTGCATTTTTGCGCTGTTTTTCAGTAATTTCAGGAGCTCACTTACTTTGAAAGAAGCTCCGGAAGGCTTATCCACGATTCCCCATTTTACATCATCAGAAGCCTTCGACTCTTCTGAAAGAACCCTTACAGCACCATTGTCAAGCACTTCGGCTGCCATGGCCGAAATACGGGTACTTCCGAAATCTATTGCTATAAGTTTAGTTGAACTCATAATTTTGAGGCTATTATACTGTCTTTATCTACCGTTGTTACCGAATCTTTTTTTAGTTCGGCAGCGGTCGGCTCTACAGGCAGTTCTTTGCTGCAAACTACCTGATCTTTATATTCTAAATCAATTAATTTATACCGGTTCCACCCCATTATATTGAACCCTTTGGTGTACAATTTCATGAGCTTTCCCAGTTTCTTTTCATAATTATCGAGAGTTCCCAATAATATCAAAGCCTCGCCCACACGAGGAACCAATTCAATCTTTTTATCTTCGCGAACGTTGATTTGTTCGATCTGAGCATTCCAGAATGGATTTTCTTCCAAATAAGAAATGAAATCAAACAACTGCCCTGCGGCCATCGAAACCGTTACTCTCCCCGAAACCACCGGAACATAAGCCGCATAATTGGTGGAAACGGGCATCGGTTTGCGATTTTCATCAATATAGTAACTTCCAAAGCCCACTACACGAAACTTAGGGATTCGCTGCTGTACCTTAATGTTCACTATGCCGGATGGTGTTTTGTAGCATTCGGCTATTTTTATCATCTGGTTTTTGTGCAATGCCCTTTCAATTTCTTCGGTACTGATGTGCTTAAGAGTTTTGCCCATCGGATTCAAATCATTTTCCTCCAGAATGCGGGCAATTTCCTTTTCGGTTATCAACTGGATTTTATTCTTATCCATCAAGTCGATATTCAGCTTGTGGCACACATTCTCACGTTCGTTACCATGAATAAACCACAATGAAAACACCAAATAGCCCAACACGACAGTGCTGAAGAAGCTAATGAGTGAATATTTCCAAACGGGTTTCATGAATAAAAGTTCGCTTATGTTTATTATTTAGCTGATTTTTTGAGTTGTTCCTTGATTTGTGGTACAAGTTTGTCAATGTCGCCAGCTCCGAAGGTTACCAATACTTCGGGCTCTTTGCCTGCCAATACGACGAGCAAATCTTCTTTACTACAAAGCGATTTGTCTTTAATCGTAACATTTTTCAATATCATTTCCGAGTCCACCCCTTCGATGGGCAGTTCGCGTGCAGGGTAAATATCCAGCAAGATCAGCTCATCCAGCTGTGACAGTGCTTCTGCAAATTCATTGGCAAAATCACGGGTTCGGGTATATAAATGTGGCTGAAAAATGCCGGTTATTTTCTTGTCGGGATACAGGTTTTTGATGGAACCTATGCTCGCCTTCAACTCGCTGGGATGATGAGCATAATCATCCATATAAATCGTTTTGTCCGATTTGTATACCACGTTGAAACGGCGGTAAATCCCCGAAAAGGAAGAAATACCTGTACGAATTTCTTCGCTGGTAACACCGTTCAACCAGGCCAGAGCCATGGCCGCTACACTATTTTCAACATTAATTTTCACAGGAACACCCAATCGTACATCCGAAATGCGATCGGTAGGTGTCACGAAGTCGAAACGAATTTCACCTTTTACGGTGCGAATGTTTTCAGCATGAAAATCGCCGCCATCTTCCATCGAGTAGGTGTACAACTTCACGCCTTTTTGCAGGCTTGGTTCTACAGCTATGCCTTTCCGCATAATCAATGCACCTCCCGGCTTGATCAGCGACGTGAAGTGTTCGAAACTTTCTTTAAAAGCTTCTGCTGTTTCGTAAATATCAAGATGATCGGGATCGGCCGAAGTTATCACTGCCATGTAAGGCGACAGCTGATGAAACGAACGGTCATATTCATCCGCTTCAATTACCACCAGATTGCTCTCGGCCGAAAGCAAAAGGTTAGTATTGTAATTATTGGCAATTCCTCCCAAAAAAGCGTTACAGGAGACCTGTGACTGATAAAGCAAGTGTGCCGTAATGGTGGAAGTAGTCGTTTTGCCATGTGTACCCGAAATGCAAATGCCTTTGTTTTGACGGGTAATATTGCCCAATACTTCTGCTCTTTTCAGAATCGTAAAGTTATTAGCCTGAAAATATTTTAGTTGTGGATGATCTTTGGGAATAGCCGGTGTAATAATCACCAGCGTGTTGTCCGCTTTGGTGTAATGTACAGGAATTTGTCCCACCGACTGGTCGTAACAAACAGCAATCCCCTCGGCAGCCAGGTCTTTCGTTAGTTTAGTTTCGGTACGGTCGTATCCTGCCACACGATATCCTTTCGTGTTGTAGTATCTCGCAATGGCACTCATACCGATACCACCGATTCCTAAAAAGTAATATTGAGTAAACTTATTCATCGTCATTTATTTGTCCTCTAAATAGCAAATCACCGCAGCGGTAATTAGTCAATCATCTTCAAAATTTCATCCGCAATTCTGTCTGCCGAATCCTTTTCTGCAAGCTTCTGTATGTTGTGGCTCAGCTTGGTAAGCTCCGCTTCATCACTGATCAGCTGCAATGCTTTATCCATTAATTGCACTTTAGCATCCACATCTTTGATCAACACAGCCGCCTCTTTGCGCACCAAAGCCATTGCATTTTGGGTTTGATGATCTTCAGCCACATTGGGCGATGGAATCAGTATAGTCGGTTTCGCCAGCAAACAAAGCTCCGAAATGGAACTAGCGCCTGCCCTCGAAATAACCAAATCGGCAATGGAATAAGCCAGGTCCATTCTCGAAACAAAATCTGTCACCAGCAATTTGGGCGAAGCAAATGGCTCCGCTGCTTTGCGTGCATCTTCGATATAAAATTTGCCGGTTTGCCAGATCATCTGAATATCCGTTTTAGCCAATTGTTCCAATCCTGCAATAATGCTTTGGTTGATGGTTCTGGCTCCCAGACTTCCTCCTACTACAAGAATTGTCTTCTTTGAAGGGTCTAGTTTAAAAAAGTCATAGGCTTCAGCAGTACCCGGTTGCACACTGAACAGATCCTGACGAACAGGATTGCCGGTGAGTACCAATTTTTCCTTTGGGAAAAATTTCTCCATTCCTTCGTATGCAACGCAAATTCGTTTCGCCTTTTTGGCCAACAATTTATTCGTGACTCCGGCATACGAATTTTGCTCCTGCAAAAACGTAGGTACACCAAAAGCTGAAGCAGCACGTAAAGTAGGCGCACTTGCATAACCGCCAACACCAATAGCTGCATCGGGTTTGAAAGTGCGTATGATTTTCCGGGCTTTCAGTATGCTTCTAAAAAGATTGATCAGCACCTTTACATTCCGGAGCATGTTTTTGCGGTCAAAACCGTTGACTGGAAGTCCTTCGATGGGATAACCTGCCGCAGGGACACGTTCCATTTCCATTCGACCTAATGCACCCACAAATAAAATCTCAGCATCGGGAATGCGTTTTTTCAATGCATTCGCTATGCTGATAGCCGGAAAAATATGTCCGCCGGTGCCTCCACCGCTTATAATGAATTTACGTTTCATTCATCAAAAATTATAATACAACAACGGTAGTTGAACCGATTATCAGAATCTTACAAAAATAGTCAAAATAGAGTAGACTTACAAATTATCGATATCAATAACGGGCAATGTTTCTTCCTGAATTTCAACTTCCTCTTCGTAGGGTTTTTCGTCTTTTATTTGCCGGGTAATTCCCAAAATAATTCCAAAATACACACAGGTGATAATAATAGAAGTTCCTCCACGACTAATCAACGGCAATGGCTGGCCAGTAACAGGTATCAAACTGGTAGCCACCGACATATTAATAAAAGTTTGAATTACGATCATCACCGAAAGGCCAATCACCAACAAAGCCGGAAATACCGAAGCACAGGTGGTGGCAATTCTTCCCGCTCGGAAAAGTAATATCAGGTACAAAATGATAACTACAAAACCGCCAATGGTTCCCATTTCCTCCACAATGATAGCAAAGATAAAATCCGAATAAGCTTGAGGCAGGTAATCGCGTTCCACACTATTGCCGGGAAATACACCCACAATCCCTCCACGGGCAATGGCTATACGCCCATGCTGCACCTGTCGGTTGTCGTCGGTGATTACATATTTAGCCGATTCATCTTTTTTCTCAGTTTTATATCGGTCGATACGCCCCACCCAGGTATAAGCACGGTCGAACATTTTAGGCATCGACTCCCGCGGAATGGCTTTTACGATCATAAAACCAAACACCAGAGCCAGTATCAGAGCACCAGCTACCACACCCAGCCGCTTTAGCGATACACGACCGATAAACATCATAATATAAACCACCACAAACAAAATGAATGCAGTAGAAAAGTTTTCGAGCAAAATCAACGGACAGATTACTCCCAAAATACCGATGCTGGTCCAGAAATATTTTTTTTCTTCGCTGGGCTCTTTAATTCTTGAAATCAAATCGGCAGCCACAATGATAACGCATAATTTGGCTAACTCAGATGGCTGAAACTGAAAGCCGGCTATCGAAATCCAGCGGGCTGCATCATTGGCGCTCTGCCCTTTGAACAACACATAAACCAGCAACAAAAAAGACAAAAACAGACCGAGATAAGACGATATGCGAATGTATTTGTACGGAACAAGATGAACAAAAAATGCCAGCAAAGCTCCCAACGACAAGAAAGTAACGTGCTTTAGCATAGGCGCTGCATGGTTAGATGCTTTGTAGGCCAAGGTACTCGAAGCACTGTACATTTCGATGGTGGAAAGGATGCACAAACCTATGAACACAATCCAGAGGGTTGCATCACCTTTCAGATATTTTTTCAGCAGGTTTTCCATATCAATACAAGTTAAATAATAAGTTTTGGGATCATCCCGCAGCTTAAAGATTTCTTACGCAGGTTTTGAACTGACGGCCGCGATCTTCGTAGTTTTTGAACAAATCAAAGCTGGCGCAACAGGGCGAAAGCAATACAGTATCGCCACTATTTGCCAATTCGTAGGATGCTTTTACGGCATCTTCCATCGATTGCACATCAACAATGTTCTCAATCTTACCATCAAAGAAATTGTGCAAAGGAGCATTGTCAAGCCCCATAAAAATCAGTGCTTTTACTTTCTCTTTTACCAACTCTTCAATTTCCGAGTAATCATTTCCCTTGTCGGTGCCTCCAAGAATCAGCACAACCGGAGTTGTCATACTCTGGAGAGCGTACCAGCAAGAATTTACATTCGTTGCTTTCGAGTCGTTGATGTAGCGTATATTTTTCACTGTAGCCACATATTCAAGGCGATGTTCCACTCCCTGAAAATCCTGTAGCGACTGGCGAATACTTTCTTTTTTCACCTCCACTATAGAAGCAGCTAAACCTGCTGCCATAGAGTTGTAGGTATTATGCAATCCTTTGATGGCAAGCTCGTTGGTCGACATGCTAAAAATCGATTGCAGAGTCTGGATAACCAAATCATCATTTTCTATAAATGCTTTTGTTTTCTCCGACCGCTCGATAGCAAAAGGATAAAGCGTCGACTGTATATCGCGTTTGGCCAACTCAGCTTTGATCACTGGGTCATTTTCCCAGAAAATAAAGGCATCTTTTTCGGTTTGATTCTGCAAAATGCGGAATTTTGAATCGATGTAGTTCTGGAAATTATATTCGTACCGATCCAAATGATCAGGCGTGATATTCAGCAAGATGGCAATATCTGCTTTGAATTCCGTCATACCATCCAACTGGAAACTACTAAGTTCTACTACATAATAATCGAAGCTCTCAGTAGCTACCTGCAAGGCCAGACTCTGACCTACATTTCCGGCCAGTCCAACATTGAAGCCAGCGGTTTTCAACAAATGATACGTCAGCATGGTCGTAGTGGTTTTACCATTACTACCTGTGATACAGATCATTTTTGCATTGGTATACCTTCCTGCAAATTCTATTTCAGAAATAATAGGAGTACCTTGCGCCTTCAGCTTTTTAACCAAAGGAGCTTTATCGGGGATGCCGGGGCTTTTGATGATTTCATCAGCATTCAGAATCAGCTCTTCGGTATGCTGTTTTTCCTCCCAGGCAATGCCATAGTTATCAAGCTGAGCTTTGTATTCGAGTTTTATTTCCGAAAGATCGGAAAGAAATACATCAAAGCCTTCTTTCTTTGCCAACACAGCAGCACCAGCACCGCTTTCGCCTCCACCAAGTATAACTATTCTTTTCATCTCTAATAGATTGTTTTAAATCAGGGATCTAAATTTCAGACAGGATCAGTTTTCGTTTGTTGTTATCGTATTTTCAAAGTAATAATCGTAATGGCCGCCAGAATGATTCCAACAATCCAGAAACGAATGACGATTTTTGATTCAGGCAGCGGACGCAATGGTTTCTGAATCACCGCTACGATGCCCGAATTGCCAGCCTTTTGATAGTGGTGGTGCAATGGCGCCATTTTGAACAAGCGTTTGCCTTCGCCGTTTTTACGTTTCGTATATTTGAAATAACTTACCTGAAGTACTACCGACAAGTTTTCGATAATGAATACGCCACACAAAATAGGAATCAACAATTCTTTGTGAATGGCAATGGCAAATACCGAAATGATACCACCCAAAGTCAAACTTCCGGTGTCGCCCATGAATACCTGAGCCGGGAATGCATTGTACCAAAGAAAACCAATGGTAGCCCCCATGAAAGCACCTGCAAATACCAGCAATTCGCCTGTACCGGGCAAATACATGATATTCAGATAGCCGGCATAATTTATATTTCCCGACACATAGGCCAAAATCCCGAGCGTGACTCCGATGATGGCCGATGAACCAGTGGCTAATCCGTCCAGTCCATCTGTAAGGTTCGCACCATTCGAAATGGCAGTCACAATAAATATTACCACCACCACAAAAAGCAACCAACCATATTTCTGAGCATTTTCGCCGGCCCATTTAAAAGCATCGGCATAATCCAGGTTGTTGTTTTTCAGGAAAGGGATAGTAGTTTTTGTCGATTTGATATCTTTCTTTGCATAGTACACATCTTCCACGCGCTGACTGATTTGTCCTTTTACTTCGATATTTTCGCGAATAACGGCACTTGGGCTCAAATACATAGTCAACCCGACGATAAGGCCCAGCCCAACTTGTCCAACAATCTTGAATTTACCGCTCAAGCCTTCTTTGTTTTTGCGGAAAACCTTGATGTAGTCATCCAGAAAGCCAATCAATCCCAACCAAACGGTGGTAACGATCATCAGGATGATGTAAATATTGGTCAGATCGGAGAATAGCAAAATAGGAATCAGGATGGCCATAATGATAATAACGCCACCCATGGTAGGTGTACCTTTTTTACTCATTTGACCTTCCAAACCCAGGTCACGAATGGTTTCGCCGATCTGCTGTTTTTGCAGAAAATCGATGATTCGGCGGCCAAAAAGTGTAGCCAGCATCAATGATACTATAAACGCCATACCTGTACGGAACGAAATAAAGCTAAATAGGTGACTACCCGGAAATATAAATGTTTTCTCCAAATAGTGGAATAAATGGTAAAGCATATTTTTTTGTTTTGATGATTCAAATAAATAAATTAAAAACACTCTCTGACCACTTCACGGTCATCAAAATGGTGTTTCACCCCCTGGATGATTTGATAGTCTTCATGACCTTTGCCTGCCACCAATACCACATCGCCCGGTTGCGCCAATGCACATGCAGTGCGAATGGCTTCGCGACGATCCACAATGGTCAGACTTTTTGCCTTCTCTGTAATGTCAAGTCCGGCCAACATGTCGTTCAGAATATCCTGAGGCTCTTCGAAACGGGGATTGTCCGACGTAAGAATGGCTTTCCAGCTACCGTTCACTGCTTCGCGAGCCATCATTGGGCGCTTTCCTTTGTCGCGATTGCCACCGCAGCCCACCACGGTAATTAATCTTCCATTGCCCTGCAATATTTGATTGATAGTTTCGATCACGTTTGTCAGTGCATCCGGCGTATGAGCGTAATCCACAATGGCCGTGTAGCCATTAGGAGAGCGCAATGTTTCGAAGCGTCCCGATACGGAGTGCAAAGAGCTAATCACGCGCAACACTTCCAGCTCGTCCTGACCCAAAAGAACCGCAGCGCCAAACACCGCCGACAGATTGCTGGCGTTGAATTTGCCAATAAACGAAACATTCACTTCTTTATCGTTCATATCCAGCAACATTCCATCAAAACCATGTTCCAGAATTCTCGTTTTGAAGTCGGCCATTGAGCGAAGTGAATAGCTATATTTCTTTGCTTTGGTATTTTGAAGCATGACCATTCCGTTTTTGTCATCAGCATTGGTCAATGCAAAAGCTTCGTTAGTAAGTTCGTCGAAAAAGCGTTTTTTGGCTTTCAGATAGTTCTCAAATGTCAGGTGATAGTCGATGTGGTCGCGGGTGATGTTGGTAAAAATACCGCCATCAAACTCCAGTCCGGCAATTCGTCTTTGATCTACCGAGTGAGAACTCACCTCCATAAAAGCATAGTCGCAACCGGCTTCCACCATTTGTGCCAATAGTTCATTCAGCGCCAAAGCATCGGGCGTAGTGTGTGTGGCTTCGATCGCAGTGTCGTTTACATAGTTGCAAACGGTAGACAGCAATCCGGCTTTGTATCCTAATTCGCGAAAAAGCTTATACAATAAGGTAGCAATGGTTGTTTTACCGTTGGTACCAGTCACTCCCACGAGCGTAAGTTTCGACGATGGAAAATCGAACCAAGCGGATGCCATTTTGCCCAATGCATCAGCCGAGTTTTCTACCTGAACGATAGTGATTTCGGCTGGAACCGCCTCCGGCATGTCTTCGCACACAATTGCAGCGGCTCCTTTTTCTATCGCCATTGATATGTATTGATGTCCATCCGAAGCCGTTCCTTTGGTGGCTACGAATACGCATCCCTTTTCTACCTTTCTTGAGTCGAACTGTATGCCCGAAACCTCAATTTCGGTAGTTCCTGTTGTTTGAAGCAAAACAATGTTTTGCAGAATTTCTGCTAGTATCATCATCCTGTGTTTTATTGTTGACAGAAATTATTGAAGTATAAGTTTAAAAATAGTGCCTTTGCGAACCACTGCGCCCGCTTTGATGCTTTGAGACTTTACTTTCCCATATCCATACACCTGTACGCTCAGCCCCAGGCGTTCGCCCAGGTAAACTGCATCTTTCGCACCCATGCCCGTCATGTCCGGTACAGCATTGGAGGGGACTGATAGCGGCTCTGCTTTTACAGCCTTTGCTTCGGCAGATGTGGTAACCCAATTGGAAGTAGTCGGATTCAGACCTAGTTTCAATTGAGTGAGCACTTCTCTCAATGCTTTCACATAGCCCGGTTTGCTGAAAGGAGCTATCGGATCTTTATACAAAGTGTCATTGGCAAAGTTCCAGGGGTGCGAATCCGATTTCAAAGCCATCACGCCTTCGGCAATACTCTTGAAAACCGAACCGGCCATTTTTCCTCCCGAAGGATATCCTTTGCGGGGTTCGCGAATCACCACAATGGCAGTATACATAGGATTATCTGCTGGAAAATATCCGCAGAAAGACACCTGGTGAGTGGTACCTCCATTTTTATATCCCAACGATCCTTTCGAAATCTGGGCAGTGCCCGTTTTGCCGGCAATGCGAACGTATTTCGATTTCATGTTTTGAGCCGTACCCAGTTTGCCTTCAATCACACCCAACAATACTTCACGAATATCTTTCAGGGTAGACGGTTTGCAAATATGCTCATTGATCGTCTCTGTTTCAAACGTTTTGATAATCTGTCCATTTTTACTGATCGATTTTACAAAGAATGGGCGAATGAATTTCCCATCATTGGCAATGGCATTAAAATAGGACAACGTATAGATAGGAGGTATCTGCGTTTCGTAACCTATCGACATCCAGGGCAGCGTGGTAGCCGACCAGTAGTGCGATTTGTCGTGTGGATGCCGTATCTTCGGACCAGCAGTTCCGGGAATCTCAAGATTCATTTTCTCGTTGAGCTTCATCGAGTATAGTTTATCCACATAGGCCGACGGATTATGGCCATATGCATTAACGATCATTCTCGAAATACCCACATTCGAAGAAGCATGAATGGCTTCGGCAATTGAAATATTGCCATAACCACCTTTGTTGGCATTATGATCTTTCATCACCCTGTTTGAAAAACTATACAACCCATTGCCTGTTTCAATTCGGTCGGTGATACGGGTTTTTCCATCATCGAGCGCAGCCATCAACGACATTACTTTAAACGTAGACCCTGGCTCTACCTGATCGGAGACAGCGCCGTTGCGATTTTCGCTATAAGTTTTATCTTCGTTTTGCTGCATGTTGACAATCGCTTTCACTTCGCCGGTGCGGGTTTCCATCAATATCGCATAACCCGAGCCTGCATCAAACGATTTCATGCTGTCGATCAGTGCTTTTTCGCAAATATCCTGCATATCCACATCCAGCGTTGTGTTGATGTCCATGCCATCAGTAGGTTCAATCTGAACCGTTTCCATATAGGTATTGGCCACTTTTTCGCGGGTAGAAAGTCCGGGAGTTCCCGACAATTCTTTGTTGAAGAATTTCTCCAATCCGTTTTTTCCACCCATAGTTTCGTCGGCATAAATATCGCCAATGGTACGGGCGGCCAATGAGCCGAACGGACGAACACGCTTAAATAATTCTTTGGTAATCAACCCACTTTTATTTTTCCCCAATCGAAAAAGAGGAAATTTTTTCAACTGTTTGAGTTGTGCGTAAGAAATGCGTTTGGGGTATATTTGAAAATCGGCGTCCTCTTCCCGGTAAGCTTTCTTGATGGCAAGTTTGTATTCCGTAGGGGTGCGATCTCCAAAGAATGCGGACAAACACGCAGACAGCGAATCTATTTTATCTTTGAACAACTTTCCGTCCTTTTCGTGCAAAGCCGGAACTCGGGTATCCATATATATATAGTACGTTGGGATAGAGCTGGCCATCAATCGTCCATCGCAGGCGTAGATATTTCCACGGTTGGGTTTCACCACAATGTCGGTTTTCTTATTGTGCGCCGCCAGTTCCATCCATTTGCTGCGTTCCACAGTTTGGATAACAATGATTTTGTAAAGCACTGCAATAAAAGAAAGACATATAATGGTGTAAACTATGCCAAACCTCAAAACAATATTTTTCCGTTTGTCTGCCATCGTTATTTATCTTCTTCGGTGCTGTCGGTGATCACAATAGGCGGAGTGTAGCTGCGTATCAGTTTTACTCCACGCTCGTTGATTTGATTCAGAACGTTTGATTGTCGGCTGGCCTGCATTAGCTCTGCCGAAATCGTCAGAGATTCGTACTTGAGATCCTGTATCTGCTTTTTGAGTTTGATTTCCTCTGCCAGTTGAGTTTCGCAATAGTAGCGATTGTCTACATACAAAAAGGCCAATACGGCTATCATAAAGATGAGTGCATATTGTCTTTGAAAGAAACGTGTAGTCAAAATATTTCCATTGAGGATGTCGCGAAAGTTTCTCGATTTTAAATCAGAGAAATCTTCGCTACCCAAAATAGCTTCAAATATTTTATTCAACCTTGACATAAGCAAACAACAAACAATTAGGCGGGCTCTGCAATCCGTAGTTTAGCGCTTCTTGAGCGTGGATTGCGTTCCAGTTCTTCTTCATCGGCCACAATTACTTTTGTATTTACGGCTTTCAGTGGAGATAATACATTACCATAAAAATCTTTCTCTACCTTTCCTTCGAAATTACCGCTGCGAATAAAGTTTTTCACCAGGCGGTCTTCCAACGAATGATAGGTGAGTATTGCCAACCGGCCTTCGGGATTCAGCATTTCCAGACTTTGATCCAAAAGCGCTTTCAGTACGTCCATTTCTTTGTTCACTTCGATGCGAAGCGCCTGAAACACACGCGCCATGTCTTTTTTCTCTTTTTCGCGACCGAAGAAAGGTTTCAATACTTCTATAAAAGGAAAAATACGATCAAAAGCCTGACCCGAACGGGCATTGACAATGGTGCGGGCAATTTTTCTTGAGTTATGCAACTCGCCGTACAGATAAAAAATATCCGCCAACTGCTCTTCAGGATAAGTATTCAGGATAACAGCGGCTGTAAGAGGCGACTTTGTGTTCATGCGCATATCCAGTGCGCCGTCGAAACGGAACGAAAAGCCACGCTCTGCATCATCAAAGTGATGAGAAGATACTCCCAGATCAGCCAGAATACCATCCACTTTTTCGATATTGTGATAACGAAGGAAATTCTTTAAATAGCGGAAGTTGCTGCGAACGAAAATAAACCGCGGGTCGTCAATCGCATTTTTGATAGCATCTTCGTCCTGATCAAAAGCAATCAGTTTGCCGTTTTTACCCAGATGTTTGAGAATTTCGCGCGAGTGTCCGCCACCTCCAAAGGTCACGTCTACATAAACGCCATCGGGTTTTATTTGAAGTCCCTCAATGGTTTGAGACAAAAGGGCAGGTACGTGATAGGCCACTTCGCCGTCAACCGCAGCAAATACCACATCATTCTTAACTACTGTATTCTTTTTCTTTTTAGCCATTGGTTTCTTTTTTCATCATTCGGTCTTTGAGCAAAGCTGCAAAATCAGCCGCCGAAAGTTTACTTTGTTCGTAGCGCGACTTACTCCAGATCGCAAAACGGTCGATCATCCCTACAAACAGCACTTCGGCATTGTCCACACCGATGGCTTGCAGGTGCTTTTTAGTGATCAGTACGCGCCCTTGTGAGTCGATATCCAGCCATTCGGCATCTTCGGTAAACTGCGACATAATCAATACATCGACAGGATTCCAAATGTCCAGCTTTTTTTGCAGGTCGGCCAGCATAGCGTTCCACACATGTTCGGGATAGATAATCAGGCAGTCGTTGCCGGCATCTTTCCGCATCACAACGCGCTCGCGCTCACCCTCTGGCAACAATTTACGATAGGTAGAAGGGATGAACATTCGCCCCTTTACATCAGCTTTCGCTTCATATTTACCTATAAATGTCGACATAGTTTTCCGAACCTAATTTTTCGACGGTAAAAGTATAGAATTAATTTCAATCCACCACTATACGCCACCAAAAACTTTTCAACAGAAACAGAGCGGTTTTTAGAAGGTTTTCAACCACTTTTCAACAGTATTTCAACACGGCATTTCTTTTCAACAATTGAATATAAAAATAAGATATTCAGAATATTATATAATTTCAGCAGGATGAGTGGCGGAAAAATGACAAAAAGTGGGGGAAACTTTCACGACATCTACCAAAAACAGACGAAAAGACCCCATTTTTCCACTAGCGGAGACGCCTTTTGCTCGCGGTTTTCCTCATTTTTTTGTACATTTGTTCCACAGAAACAAAACACCTTATGACCGAGAAAAAACCGATTCAAATCGACATCGCCAAAGTACTGAAAGACAAAGCCCCGAACACCAAAGTTCCCAAATTCGTTGTCAACATCCTGCGTCGGATTGCCCACGAAGACGACTTTAATGATTTCTTTCGCAAAAATCCCGATGTAAAGAACCTGGAATTCATGGAAGCCACCTTCAGATACCTCGAAATATCGGTGGATGTGGAAGGGCGCGAGAATCTTCCCCGGGAAGGACGGTCGGTTTTTGTAAGCAACCACCCACTGGGCGGGCTGGATGGAGTCACAATCAGCTACATTCTCAGCCAAACCTACGGATCGAACATCCGATCCATCTCCAACGACCTACTCATGAACCTGGAACCGCTGCGCGAAATGTTTGTTCCCGTCAACAAAGTAGGAGCGCAGAGCAAAAAGCTATCTTCACAGATGGATGAGTTGTTTGCATCGGATTATCAGATAATGACGTTTCCTGCAGGGGTTTGTTCCCGAAAAATCAATGGCAAAGTCTGCGATCTGGAATGGAAAAAAAGCTTCGTTTCCAAAGCAATTGAACACCAGCGAAACGTTGTACCCATTTATTTTGATGGCAAAAACTCAAAATTCTTCTACAATCTGGCGCGACTACGCAAAGCACTGGGAATTAAGTTCAATATCGAAATGATGTTTCTGGCCGACGAAATGTTTAAGCAGCGGGGCAATCATTTTCGGGTAGTTATTGGCAAGCCGATACCCTGGCAGACTTTCGACAAGTCAAAAAGTCCGCAAAAATGGGCACAATGGGTAAAGGACATCGTTTATTCCATGGAAAAATGAGCACAGCCATCCGCCCGGCCACCGAAGCCAACATAGATACAATCCATCAACTGCTGGATATGGAGCCGTTTAAGTACGACGACAGCCTGCCTTACGAGCGCTCGTGGATAGAGCAGCTCGTAACGAACGAACGCTGCCTCACTTTGCTGTACGAAACCGACGGATTGATCAAAGGTTTTATCAGTGGAGAAGTGATGGTAAGCGGAGCGGTTATGCTTTGGTTTTGCGCGGTGCTTCCGCAGTACCAGCAAAAGAACATTGGCATCCGCTTGTATCAGGAATTCGAAAAAGCCTGCAAAGCCCGCGGCTACAATGCCATTCTGGCCTACGGATTCAAAACTTCCGCCTCCATGCTGAATCGACTGCAGTTCCACTCCGCCGAACACACCTACAAAGAATTTTATAAATCGCTGGAGGGGGAGTAAAATTCGTTTCCATTTTCAAAATGCCAATTACGCAGACAGTCCGAATTTAAGCGAAATAGAAAACAAAAACCGAATATTACTCTCCGGGCATCTCTATCAACACCCTTAGCGTATTATTATTTCTGAAATCAACAGAACCATACAGTTTCACATTGAAATTATTCTTCGTTTTCCAGATGAGTGCATAGTAGCCATCGGGCTCTGATACACGAATCGGAGAAATCTGCAATTCCCGACTAATGAGCTTCTGTATTTCTTCTGATTTAGAAATCAATTCCTGACGCATCCCTGGATATTCAAACTTATTCGTATAAAATTTCGGCACCCGATAATCCCGCGTATCGCGCCATTCCAGAAATGCAGCCTCCAGTTTATTCTTTTTCGTATTAAACAGATATTCCGACTCCAAAGTCAAAAAACGATCAATCACTTTTGCAAAGCATTTGGTGCGCACAGGTATCGTTTTGAATTTAGGGTCGTAATAAGCATTATGATTTATATTTAAGCGATCAATTTGCAGATAGGTGCCGCCCGTCTGTTGTTCCAATTGATTTAGTTTTTCCAAACTAACCATTTTCTGATCACATAAACCACGGAAAACACGAGCAAAATCGTCCTTACCCAAATAACGCAAGGAATCCTGATTATGGATCAGATAATGAAATTGTATCCTGTTTCCCCGCAATTCCATATAACCAAAGGTATTCTCGTCTTTTCGAAATTGCAAATATTGAATATTATTGGCAATGTCATTAAAAACAATTGCATCGTCATAAAAAGCAATCCCCGGCCTCAAGCGAATCATTCGCTTGAGTCGATCACCACGAATGGCGCCTATATAATTGGTGTCGTTGATCGTAAAAAGATGATAGAGACGATTATTGGCAGCAAATGATGTTTTCAACCGAATATCATCATGCTTGACAGGAGGAGCATAAGGATTAAAACGAGTAAGATTCTCATATAAAATTTCTTCACCCTGTGGCTTGTATCTGTATTCAGACACATTTTCTTGTAAAATTGAATCTAAATCAACACATTCATGCATTTTGGTGGGATCAACAATAAGATTCACATAATAATCACCTGTACCAACATAGCTATTTCCCCATCTGCAAATTGCTTTCCCAGCGCATAAGCTAAAATAGTTTTTCCCTGATTTTTTATCATGAAAAATAGTGCGGGTACCCCATTCACCTCTATCATATTGATCTATAATAAAATCAGCATCTTCCACTCCCCGAATGCGCATTCCTTTCGTTGGCATCCATTGTTGCCGATGAAGATCATAATACAAAGGCACATTTTCGTGATTCTCAACAACGATAGAATCATTCTGTATCTGAAGTCTGAAATAACCAAGATTGACAAATTGGGAAGTACAATTGATCTTCGACAGCAACTTTCCGTCTTTGTTGAGTGTCAGAAACAGATAGCGATCATCTGCAAAATCGGAGATTCCACCCTCACGCAACAAACAGTAGTACTTCTCGTGCAGCTGTAGATACGAAACAACCTCAACTCTTGCGTTCGGCTTGGCAAATGACTTAACATCAAGCCGAAGTGTATCAGTACTAATCTCCCATTGAGTACCATCCGAAGTACAAAGGTGCGAAACAGAGCGGGAAGACCGCTGACAGGCCGTCCATGTGATTAAACACAGAAAAAAGAGACCAAATCGGATAGCAGAACTTATCTTCCTTTGTGATGATTTATTCATAATGTAGCAATTAAGGACTGTTTCAGATAAAGAACTATCGTAACACAACTAAAACGCATTCGATAGCTTGATATTTTATTCATTTTCTTTCTTCTTCAACACCCCTTTCGCCACGCAATCATCCAAAACGCCCTGAGCATAGTCCCAAAGTGAAGCAGAACCTTCGCCGATAGCCTTTTTCTTGTCATACACCTGCTGGTAGTCCACATCAAACTCGCGCCAGGTGCCTCCATTGTTGGAGGAGTTTTGCAAAAGCGGTTCCAGCCGATCCATTGCCTTTGCGAATTTAGCTTCATTGGTTTCACCGGCTTCAAATTCCAACCAAAGGGCAATCAGTTCGTCGGCCTGTTGCTGCGGCAGCAGACCAAAGATGCGTTTCGCAGCCCGCAGTTCATTCTCTGTATTGCTATGATTTTGCGTAGTACTGTAAATAAATACATCGCCGGCGTCAATCTCTACAATATCGTGAATCAACACCATCTTTACTACCTTCAGCACATCAATGGGGCGGTCGGCATGATTGGCCAACACGATAGTCATCATGGCCAGGTGCCAACTATGCTCCGCATCATTTTCACAACGATCGCTATTGATCAGTTTTGTTTTGCGCAGAATGTATTTAATCTTATCAATCTCTTTGATAAAGGCGATTTGCTGTAAAAGTTGTTGAGCATCCATAACCGATAGCATTTTAAATAAAAACGAATGCAAATATACAACAAAACAACAGACACAACGCACCCGCCTATCCAAAGAAATCAACCCGAAACACCCGTCCTCACCTCCACCCTACACAAAGTGAAACTTGCAGTGCATTCGTTTACACAAACATACAAATACACAAAATTAAATTCAACCCTACAAAAAAGATAAATTTTCCATTGTTATACAATTACATTTGCATATATTTGCCACATAAACCATTTATTCAACACTTTACCTATTATCTATATGCTTACAACCGGAAATCATTTTTCAAAAACCCCATCACATAGCACTACAATAAGCTTTTTAAAAGAAATAGGCACTAACATCTATATTTCTGCTAATTGTTTATCAAAAATGAATGCACACTTCCAAACAATGAGCACTGCACACCAAACAATGAGCGCTGCACGCCAAACAATGAGCTCTACACACCAAACAATGAGCGCTGCATCCCAAACAATGAACACTGCACACCAAACAATGAACGCTGCACTCCAAACAATGAGCGCTGCATCCCAAACAATGAGCTCTGCACACCAAACAATGAGCGCTGCATCCCAAACAATGAGCGCTGCACGCCAAACAATGAACGCTGCATCTGTATAAGACAGCGGATTGCCCATTGCAACACAAGAAAAAATTTTCTTTAAAATAAATACTAATATAAAAATCAAAACAAAATGACAAGAAGAATTATCAATTTTGTCGACATGCTTAAAGCTGTACTTCAATTTTTCACCGAACATCCAGAATTAGAAGAAAACAATCCTGCATTAAAAAAAGCAATCGAAAGATTAAGAACAATCATTGCCGAATTTGCCGCTTTAGATAAAGCACAAGTAGAAGACAAACAACCATTTGTAACTTTAAAAAGTGAGACCAAAAGCTCATTACTTCAAATGCTAAAAAAAGTATGCGCAGCCGTCAAAGCCCATGCAACATCTATCAATGACAATGCACTTAAACTCTCGGTGGATTATACCGACAACGACCTAGATCGCCTGCGCGAACATGTATTATTACAAGAAGCCCGCACCATCTACGAAATAGCACTTCCACTCAAAGACAAACTGGCGATTTGGAACACAACAGAAGCCGACATCGAAGAAATCAACACCAATTCCGACTCGTTCGAGTCGAAAGATCCGGCAATCAAAAACATCAAGTCGCGCACCAAGCAAGCCACCGAAGATATGAAAGCTAAACAAATATCATCAAATATATTTTTAAAAGAAACCCTGGATGTGTACATGGAACCATTCAAACATAGCGACGCTACGCTCTACGGACACTACACCAAAGCCCGAACCATCATAAAGATTGCAGCCGGCCATTGCAAAGCAAAAGCAAAAACCGATACAACAACCACTACAACCAGTACAGAGACAAAATAGGACAAGGGAGAAGCGACTTCCAAGTCGCTTAAAAACATTGAGCCGGCAACACTGCCGGCTCAATATATTTCTACTAGCAACACAAGCAAAACATCATCAACAAATAAGATTAGAACAATACAAAACTATTTTTCAGCCAATCGAATAAGCAAAGCAACCACTTCGCTCATTGAAAGAATGAGCGGAGCCGAAGCCCATTCCACCAAAACAAATTTGTTTATATAAAAAATAAGCTTTAACTTTGTAACTTCATTTAATCACTCACACATTTATCATATGACTAAACATTACATCATTCTTGCAATCATCAGTATTTTCATCGGCACAGCCACTGCACAACAATCGGAACTACCCAAAACATTTCCGTTCTTCAAGTCTCACAGCGCAACAGCCATCCGCCCATCAGCAGCCTCTGCCTTACAAAAAGCAAAAGCGATCAACAGCACTGCAGAAACAACTTACACACATCGGATAGATAGTGTTATTGCGCTTATATACGACCAGAACAATACCGACATTATCAGACAAATAAAACTTACCTGTATTTATAAGGACAATAAATTCATAGAAATGGACAATCACGCCCGAAGCAGTACAGACTCAAAGTATGTAATACAACAAAAATATATCTATACTTACGACACCCAAAACCGGGTAGACAGCATGTACGAGCTTTATCCCTACGACTCCAGCGACCAAATTGCAGATGGCGAAAGCTACCATTATTCATACGACAATTCAAACAGAATAAGTTCTATCAGTCGTTCACTCTGGAGAAGCTCAAACAGTGAATGGTATCAAACCACAACTACTTACAATGAATATTCAGGTGCTAACATTAGCTGCGAAACCACACGAAACACTGCCACAAATAAGGTAAGCAAATACTTATACCATTTCTTTGACGCACACAACAACGACACCCTAACAAAAAATTACTTCGTTTCAGACAACGGTAAATACCTGAATTATACCACTCACACAAAATACACTTATGGTACAGCCGGAAACATACTAAACAGCAACTACTCTGAATACTATATCAGTTACCTCGACAGCACGATACAATCACTCACCTACAATACAACAGGGAACTACGACAACAACGGAAATATAGACAGCTACACTGAAACTGACTACAACTCTTCCACAGGTGCTTTAGAAGGTCAATATTCATTCACTACCACCGATATAGATCTGAATTACAAAACCGCTGAAATTCTCGGCTACGATAAATTACAGATCCCCATTTATCCAAACAACATGACCAAACAGTGGAATGTAAACGTAGACGGCACAGCTATGACATACAAGTTCTACTATTCCCCACTTATCAAAGATGGTCTTTCCAACACCAGCACTTCGCAAACCGTAAAAGTACTTTCCGGCACCACAGCAGGCAGCGTTCAGTTACAAATGCCCGTCGAAGCCAACTACAGCACTGCTATATACAATGCAGCGGGTAGCAAAATTCAAACTATCCACACCAACAGCAACACAATAGCTATCAATCAGCTTGCAGCAGGGGTATATTTCTACAACATCAGTTCTGAGAAAGCAAATTTCAACGGAAAATTCATTGTAAAATAAACAAGCACATCAACAATTACACTCATGAAGAAAATAATTTTATTCTTATCCATCATTATCACAAATCAAGCTTTAGCTGAATCTTATAACAACCAAACTCAACATTCAACCACCACACGTTTGGATAGCACCGTTTACAACAACGGTTCTGAAGCATATATAGCTGGTAAATATCAAAAGTCTTACTACACATACAACACTGCAAATCAGATCATCAAAAAAGACATTTATCAGATAAATTCATCCACAAACAAGTATGATCTGTATACTTCATCACATTATTCATACAACACTAATGGACAAAAAAAGCAAGATTCAATCATCACTTACAATTCTGGCTCTTCCTGGATAAACATCATAAAATATGACTACAACAGCAATAATCTAATTCAATATAAAACAAATTTTACGAAGAATACAGCAATCTCACTCCCCTATTACGCTGAAAAAACTTCCTATCTATACAACAGCAATGTATTAAGACAAGAAGATAACACTGATTGGAATAGCAGTACCAACATTTGGAGAACTACAGGCAAGGTTATACACTACGTAGATCAGAACAATAATGATACTCTCACCAAATACTATTCTTTAAACAACACCAAACTTTGTCTTTCACAGTACATCACAAATAAAATCACCTATCAGTCCGGCTCTAAAAAACTATCAAAAATCAAACAATCGTTCG
>JBJOOU010000165.1:0-16838 GCA_046051105.1 Bacteroidota bacterium | reverse complement strand
TAATACATTAGACACAAGCCAGCCGTGAATGTAATTCATCTCGAACCATTTTACGGGTTTGAGACTCAGGGTGATCATAGGGAAAGAGGGAGCACGACCGGAAAGAATATTCGATCCGTGGTAATTGTCGCCCCAAATAATGTTGTCCTTCACCAGTCCGATTGATCCCCACGAATTTGCCAGTTTGATACCACCACGCGAGTCGCTGAAATCGCCCCCTTTAGCCGATTCTTTGTATTCGTATCCAGGGTAATCATTCAGGTAGCCAGGGCGGGCAAGGAGAGCACCATCCACCGAAACATCGCGAAGGCTACCGTACACGCTCAGGTATTTCCCTATCGAGCTTTGGAAATCAATGCCATACCAGCGTTTTGTAATGTTGCCATTGTCGTTGTGCGTCACTGTCATTCCCAGTAATGGTGAAATGCGGGCCTTGAATAATGTATCGCGATAGCTCACTGCGGGTTGAATGCAGGCTAATCGGGTATTCTCAGTATTTACAATGTTGAGGTATGATGCCGGCAGCTGATTGAGTTCCAGTGCAAATTCATTCAGAAAAAACTGCAATTCTTTTTGCTGACGTCGGTTCAGCTGCTTTTCGTGCTGTTGCGCATCGATCAGTTTTTGCGCTATTAGCTTGCGCGAATAGGGTTTTATTACAGAGTTTAGCTCGATAACACCATCATTGGCTAACTCGTCCAGATAATCATAAATGCGGGTATAAGAAACATGCTCGGGAATATCCTGGGCAATCACTGCTAAGCTTCCGATCAGCAATGCAAAGGTGAAGATGAGTTTTTTCATAATGAACGCTTTACTCAAAAAGATTGATTCTGTTTTACACACAAAAATAATAAAAAAAGACAAGCGCTTTTGTTCACTTGTCTTTCTATCTTTATTTCTTCTGTTTTTATTCCTGATACATGATGCTAGCCGACGACCCTGCAATGGTAAAACTTCCGTATCCGGCCGTGGAAATGCCGTTGAGATTAATCTGACCATCGTGGCAGATAACATTCCAGCTTCCTTCGGGAATGGTCACCGTCACCGGATAGCGATAGCCATTGTAAAGTACCAGAATATTGCTCCACGAGTCGCCGTTGACATGGTCTTTCAGTACAAACCCCACCACATTCGGATGCTTGAACGATAGAAATTGCAAATGCTTCTGTACCAGATCCAATGTCGGGATGCGGAAAGCCGGATGTGCTTTGCGCAGTGCAATCAATCCTTTGTAGTAATCAAACACATCTTTATGGGTGGTTTTAAAACTCCAGTCAATCTGATTAATCGAATCGGAAGCATTGTAGGTGTTGTGAACGCCTTTCTTATTGCGGTATAATTCTTCGCCGGCATAAATAAACGGAACACCTTGCGAAGTGAATACAATGGTTTGAGCGAGTTTGTTAAACTTTTTCAAATCCTCGTCCGAAGCATTGGCCGGGCGCGATTCTTTTAGTTTATCCACCAGGCATAAGTCGTCGTGACACGAAACATAATTGATGATTTGCGACGGACTGGTAGCATAGGGCGCTTTCGAATAGATGGGTTTCGTGTAATCTATCGAATCGTGTTTGGTCGAGGCCACCACACCAAATTTGATGCTTTCTTCCAGACTATCGGTGCCAGCCACAAAGCCCGGTACTTCGGCGTGCATCCAGCTACCTTTGATGGCATCACGCAAATCATCGCTAAACACGGCTATACCTTTTAGCTCTTTTACGTTCTTTTTTACAGCTCGTTTTGATTCTGCCAGAGGCGATTTGTCGGCGGTCCAGCCTTCGCCATAAATAAAGATCGTAGGATCTACCTCGTCCAATGCTGCACGAATTTCATTCATCGTTTCGATGTCATGAATGCCCATCAGGTCGAAGCGGAAACCATCTACATGATATTCGGTAGCCCAATACACCACCGACTCAATCATCAGTTTGCGCATCATAGCCCGTTCCGAAGCGGTTTCGTTACCACATCCCGAAGCGTTCGAGAGGGTGCTATCCGCATTATGACGGTAGAAATAACCCGGCACCAGCAAATCGAGATGCGAACCTTTGCCGGTGGAAGTATGGTTGTACACCACATCCATCACCACCCGGATGCCGTTTTTATGCAATGTTTGAACCATTTGTTTGAATTCGCGTATGCGGCTCAACGGATCGGCTGGCTTGGTGGAATAGCTTCCTTCGGGCACGTTGTAGTTCAACGGATCGTAGCCCCAGTTGTATTTTTTATCCTGCGGACGGGCTTCGTCAATCGATGCAAAGTCAAATGAAGGCAACAAATGAACATGTGTCACACCTAATTCTTTTAAATGATCCAGTCCGGTTTTTTCGCCATCAGCTGTTTTAGTTCCGTATTCGGTAAAGGCCAGAAATTTGCCTTTATTTTTCATCCCGGAATTGGCCGACATTGAAAAGTCGCGCATATGAACTTCGTACAGCACAATGTCGGTAAAGTTTTTCAGCGGTGGGCGCTCGTCGCTTTCCCAACCCACCGGATTGGTTTCGCCCATGTCGATAATAGCACCGCGTTTACCGTTCAGGCCGGTAGCTTTAACCCATGCGCCGGGCGTTTCCTCCACCCATGTCTCTCCTTGTTTTATTTGGGAGGTGTTGAATTTACCTTTCAGGTGTTCATCAATATTCAATGTCCAAGTACCTTTTTCCGACGGACTCATATCGTGCGTTTGGTAAGCTCCACCTTCCGAGCCGTTGTCGTAAAGCAATACCTTTACATCGTCGGCAGTAGGTGCCCACACTCTGAAACTGGTCGTATGTCCTGAATAGTTCATTTCCAGGTCTGAACCTTCGTATACAGGATATTCTTCATAGCTTTTGAAGACCTGTTTCTGATTGCAACTGCAAAGAATGCCAGCTGAGAGTAGCATAACCCAATGGATTTTCTTCATTTTATCTTTGATTATTTTGACTACAAAATTAATGCACAGTGCGAATATAACAAAAAAACGATTGCAGAAACTATAATTCAGTTTCTGCAATCGTTTACAAAGGTCTATTACTGAATGCCATTACGTTTCAGTAAGGCATCAATCGACGGTTCCTGACCGCGAAAACGTTTATACAATGTCATTGGGTGTTCGGTTCCACCTTTTTCCAAAATGTTCTTGCGGAAAGAGTCGGCTGTAGCCTGATCGAAAATTCCATTTTTTGTAAACACCGAATAGGCATCGGCGTCCAGCACTTCGGCCCATTTATAGCTGTAGTATCCGGCTGCATATCCGCCTGAAAAGATATGGCTGAAGTTCGTGCTCATGGCTACTTCTTTTACCACGGGAAGAATTTGAGTGGAAGCCATTGCCTCTTTTTCGTAAGCCACTACATCGCCCTCGAAGGGAGTTTCGATGGTGTGCCAGGCCATGTCCAGATAGCCAAAGCTCAACTGGCGCAGGCAGAAATAAGCTGCATTGAAGTTTTCGGAGTCTTTTATTTTTTGGATCAATTCCGCGGGAATGTTTTCGCCGGTAAGATAATGCACTGCAAAACCATCCAGAAATTCTTTTTCCGAACCCCAGTTTTCCATTATTTGCGAAGGCAATTCCACAAAGTCGCGATACACGTTGGTGCCCGATAATGCTTCGTAGCGGCACTTGGTGAGCATGCCGTGCAAGGCATGACCGAACTCGTGCAGGAAGGTAATCAACTCATCAAACGTAAGCAAAGCCGGCTTGGTACTGGTAGGACGCGTAAAATTCATTACAATGGTGATGTGAGGGCGGCTATCCGTTCCATTTTCCATCCATTGACCTTTGAACTCGCTCATCCAGGCGCCGGAACGTTTGCCATCGCGTGGATGAAAATCGGTATAGAGCACCGAAAGGAATTTTCCTTCTTCATCCATTACGTCGTACACATCCACTTCAGGATGATACACTTCGATGGTCGTGTTTTTTACAAATTGCAGGCCATACAAACGGGTAGCCAGGCCAAATACGCCTTTCTTCACCTGTTCCAGTTCAAAGTAAGGTTTGAGCAATTCGTCGTTTATCTCGTATTTTTCGTCTTTCAGTTTTTCGGAATAATAGGCCCAATCCCAGGGCTGCAACTGAAAATCGGCACCCTGATTGTTGGCATATTCCTGCACGGCTGCATATTCTTTTTGGGCGGCAGGCTGGTAGGCCACCAGCAGCTTGTCCAACAGGTCGTATACCAATTGTTTGTTTTCAGCCATGCGTTGTTTCAATACATAGTCGGCGTATGATTTATGGCCAAGCAGATTGGCCACTTTTAATCGGTCGTTGGCGATGTTTCTGACTATTTCGCGGTTGTCGAATTCGCCGCCATTGAGGCAGCGGGTAGAATAAGCCATGTATAACTCCCGACGCAATTCTCGGTTGTCGGCGTACTTCATAAACGGCACATAGGTAGTCGTTTTCAGATTGAGCAACCATCCTTCTTTTTCGGCTTTTGTTGCATTTTCAGACAACATGTCCAGCACATCTTCGGGCAATCCGGCCAACTGATTGATATCGGTAATCAGCAGGCTCCAGTTGTTAGTTTCCTTTAGCACATTTTGTCCGTATTGCAACGACAGCATGCTGAGATTTTTCGACAATTCCCTGTAAATTTCCTTGTCGGCTTCGCTCAGGTTGGCTCCATTATCGGCAAAACCATCGTACGTGTTTTGCAGCAGCATTTCCTGTTCAGCCGTCAGTGTGAGCGTATCTTTTTGCTCATAAACGGCTTTTACCCGGGCAAAAAGCTGTTCGTTCAGGCTAATGGCGTTGTGATGCTCGCTCATGAGCGGCGAAATCTTTTCGGCTATTTCCTGCATTTCGTCGTTGGTTTCGGAGCTGAGCAGATTGTAGAAAGGCGATGCCACCTGATTCAGCAACTTTCCGCTGTGCTCCAGCGCTTCGATGGTGTTGGCAAATGTTGGCGCTTCGGGATTGTTCACAATCGCATCTATCTCCGCGCGGTTTACTTTCATTGCTTCTTCGAAAGCCGGAAAATAGTGTTCAATTTTAATGGAGTTGAACGGAATGGTTTGGTACGGGGTTTTATAAGACTCCAAAAGCGGATTACCTGCCATAGCAGTTCCGCTAACAGATTGTTCAGACATAAAAAAAAGATTTAAAATTCGATAAAATCAGCTTACAGTAGGGCTGATGATGATATTAGTGATAAATAATGTAGAGTTTTGCGCAGCAAAAACCGTGCTTTGATGTGGTCATTGCTTGACAAGCTTCTGGGTAAGCATTTTTTGTGCCGTTTTGGCACGCAGCATATATATTCCGTCAGGCAATTCGGAAATATCGATTACTCCCGAACTGATTGCTATCGCACTTTGCTTAACGATTCGGCCCGATAAATCGGCAATAGACCACGAACTGACACCGTAATTTTGAACATTAAAATAGAATATTCCATCAGAAGGATTGGGATACACCGAAATCAGATGTGTGTCATCAGTTATGTTGTGCACCGATTGCGTGGTATCAGCATCAGCGTAAACCAATTCAATGGTTTTGGCTTTACGAATTACCGTTTCATCATTCAATACAAACGGTATGTAAGCACTAACCGGTTCGTCCTTGGTTCCTCCCCAAAATTCGTAACGCGACTCCATTAAGGATGGATTGCTTTGCGTGAAGTCAGTGTAGGTAATACTTGTCAGGCTTCTCCATTTGTGATAAAGAGGAATCTGCATCGTTTTTTTTGCCAACTGACCATTCTCGTCATAACTATATAAATATTTTTGATCGCTTACCCAATACATTTCTTTCCAATATTGGTTGGTTTCCGATTGCAGTTTTGCTGAACTGTTGTATTCATAATCAGTCTTTTGCAAGTTTACCCATTTCACTACTGTTGAGTCCCATTGTCGGGTACGTACGGATAAAATATCGGTAGTTGTATCACGATAAAACCAGTTTACCAATTTCTGGTTCATCCATTTGTCTGCTTTCTTTGTAAGTTGCAGTTGTTCTTTTATTAATCCGTTGTTGTAATAATTGTTTTGGAATTTGGTTTGGTTGCTGATGGTATCCGCATGATAAACGGTGCTGAAAACAGTATCGATAAGCGACGAATTATAATGGAAACTTTGAAAGAAAGCGGGTGACCAATTGTTGTTCTTGTAGCTATATTCTTTTCTGTCAAGTAGTTTTGTTCCGGAATATTCGTATGCCGTTTTTTGCAAGGGGGTTACCGTATTGCCGACTACCAATTGTTGTGTTTCAGTAATTAAGTTGCCATTTACGAAACTGTAGTCTATTTGAAATGTTCGTAGCCAATTATTGTTGCGGAAAATCCGTTCAATTTGCGAAGTACATAGACCCGCATCGTATACCCACTCGGTCTGATTTTGTCTTACCCATTCTGTCCCTAGTTTATAATATTTGGTTTCCAATACCTTTTGACCATCGCTGTACAGATAGACATACCGATAGGTTGTGTCATTGTCTGTAACCCTCACGTCGGTTACCAGGGTGTTCGTTGCGCTGGTTGTACTTAAAAGTAAAACTTGCGATAATATCAGTGTCAGGGATACAAGAAACGATCGTATATACTTCATTAGTTGTTATGTCAAAGCCTTATAATTCAGTCAAAAATACACATTAAATTTAAATACAACAAACAGCGGTTCATCAGTGGGCCGAAGTTATCAGCAGCTTGTGTATTTTCATTGGCATACAAACAAAAAACACCGCCCAATGGTTTGTAGGGCGGTGATTATGTAGGGTTGAAATTGATTTTTTATTTGCGTTCGAAAACAATATATCTGGGCTCCGTTGGCTGATAGTCATCGCTATCCCACAAAGTGCTCGTAATCATTAAATCAGCGCTGTATCGATTGCAGGCAATGGGCACATTGTGAACGCGGCACTGGCGCAGCAACATCTGGATATCTGCTTCGTGTGGCTGAGCATTCAGGTCATCGATCAGGAACACCGCCAAATTTACCTG
The DNA here is from genome assembly GCA_046051105.1 of Bacteroidota bacterium. Classification (GTDB taxonomy): domain Bacteria; phylum Bacteroidota; class Bacteroidia; order Bacteroidales; family Paludibacteraceae; genus Paludibacter. The sequence continues at coordinate 9,912 of JBJOOU010000165.1, read as the reverse complement.
TTTACGTACCACTAATGCAGCAATTTCAGCATCACCACCCAATGGTCCTGAATTCATGCAGGTTACATCGGCGTCTATACCTTTTTCATCAAATGCTTGCTTAATCAATCCTCCGGTAGTGCCTGTGCAAATCAACTTGTGTTTTGATAGCATCTCGGCATTGTGTACTGCCCATTCTACCATATCTGCTTTTCGACGGTCGTGAGCTACAAGGGCAATTGTCAGTTGTTTGTTCATACGCTCTGTGTTTACATTGTTCATATCACAAAAATACGTTTTTTTCCTGTTTCGCCAACACATTATTTTAAATGGCTGCTAAAAAACTGTCATCAGGTTGCTATATATATCAATTTTAGCTACTTTTGCATAAATAGATAATCAATATTCATGTTCAAAAAGATCTCCTTCCTCTTCGCTGTTTTATTTGTTTTCGGCACTCTGAGTGCTCAGTATCAAAAGCGCGAAATGCGTGCCGTGTGGATGGCTACCGTAGCCAATATCGATTGGCCCAGTCAGCGCAACTTAACTTCGAAAGCCCAACGCGACGAAATGCGCACTATGCTCGACGATTTGGCCAAAAACAACATCAACACCGTTATTTTTCAGATACGCCCTACAGCTGATGCTTTTTATCCATCGGCCATAGAGCCATGGGCACACTGGCTGACGGGAAAACAGGGACAGCGTCCTGATCCGTATTATGATCCGTTACAATTTGTGATTGACGAAGCACACAAACGCTGCATGGAAGTGCATGTATGGATGAATCCGTACCGGGTAACCAATTCTGACAATCTGAATGTATTGAGTAAGGATCATTTGTACTTCAAAAACAAAAACCTGTTTGTGAAATACGGTGATAAATATTATTTCAATCCGGGTCTGGATGAGACACGCGAGTTTTTGAACCGGGTGGTGCAGGATGTGGTGGAGCGCTACGATGTGGATGCGATTCATTTCGACGATTATTTTTATCCTTACAAAGTGCCGGGCGAAGAATTTCCCGATGAAGCGGCGTTCAGAGCCAACCCAAGAGGATTCGCTCCAACACAGAAAGAGGATTGGCGTCGTAATAACGTGAATATGGTGATTCAGGAACTTCAGCATACCATCAAAAGCATTAAACCCTGGGTGGAATTTGGAATTTCGCCTTTTGGAGTATGGCGCAACAATAACGTGGACCCGCGGGGATCGGCTACCAAAGCCGGTTGCCAGAATTACGACGATTTATATGCCGACATCCTGAAATGGCTGAAAGAAGGAACTATCGATTACGTGGCACCCCAGCTTTACTGGGAAATAGGCAAAAAAGTAGCCGACTACGAAGTACTTGCCAAATGGTGGAGCGAAAATTCCTATGGAAAGAATCTGTATATCGGCTTGTATGCTTCGCAACTGGGATCGACAACGGCCTCCGAAGCCTGGCGCACGGGCAATGAACTTTGCCGTCAGTTGCAGATGAACAAAAACTTTTCGCAGATAGATGGCGCCATGTATTTCAGCGCCAAACCATTTCTGAAAAACAAACAAAACCTGAATGATAGTTTGCAACAGAACTATTACAAATATCCGGCACTAACGCCTGCAAACCGTAATATCAAGGTTGAAGCTTCGGCTCAACCTCAGAACATACGTGTGGTAAAAGATGGCTCGGCCGCTTATCTTATCTGGGACGATGTAAACGGAGAAGGTGGTTGCCAAACGGCTTATTACGTGGTGTATGCGTTTAAAGGCAAAAAGGTGGGCGACCTGAGCGATCCGCAATATATATTGCTGAAAACGACAGATCATTTTGTGGATTTGCGACAGTTGGAGAAAAAGCTGAAAGGCAATCATACCTTTGTGGTGACGGCTGTGAACAAATACAAGCAGGAAAGCACACCGCAATATGGAGTAACCCGCAGATTGTAAGATATATTTACCTGGTAGAATATAGAATTGAGGACAATAAACATTGTCCTCAATTCTGTTTTTAAAAAGTTTGTTTTATACTCAACAGATCGCACTGTTAGATGGTTATATGTAAAAGCTAAATACTATGACAGCATTTGACAAAGGTTACATCCACAGAAATCATACTCCCGACGAATATGAGTTGAAGCGCATGCTTCAGCGTAAAACTGACTTTATTAATTCACTTAGCGATAAACTGTATGATCTATCGTTGGAGCGTTTTCCGCAGGTAGAAGTAATGAGTAACCTGCGTAAGTCCGAATTGGGCTGTTGGGCCGACCGCGCTTCCAACGAATTGCTCGAATTTATGTATCAACGTATCTACGAAGGCGTAGACGACCATCAGCAAAATCCGGCCAAATTCAAAGTAGCGCCACGCGAAGAACAGGAGCTGAACTATCGTGATAAAGATGTGATGGAATATCTCCTTACTATTCCAGAAGATGAAAGAGAACTGTATGTTAATGCATACAAAAAGAATCAGGAGATCAAAAAACTTCGTCGAGAGTTTTTGTATGATTGTTTTGAGCTGACAAAGAAGGAACTATGGGTCTATTTCCCGGAGATCAGTGAATTAAGTGGCACGTCTATTTTGCACATGAATTTTACTGCCTATTGGCAAATGAAAGATTTTTCGGATCATCTGTTTACTTTTGTTGAATAAATATTGAATCTGACTCTCGTTGTGTAATTGGCTGAAAAACATAAAAGAGCGGCAATTTCCCCCGAAGGAAATTGCCGCTCTTTTTAATTGAAGCGTGTCAAGCTTATTTTTTGATGAATGTGGCTACACTTTGTGTTTTGCCGTTTCGAAGTTTGAGTGTGTACACACCTACCGGTAATTGCTGAACATCTATTTGCTGATTGCTTCCCTGAGCTGAAGTTTTGCCTTTTGCAATCAGTTTGGCGTTGCAGTCATAAATATCGAACAGGCATGCATCCATGTTGCTGATGGTAATACGGTTGCTTACGGGGTTCGGATATACCTGAATGCGGTTCAGCAATTGTTTTATTCCGTTCGGACTGTTGCCACTCACTGCTATACGCACTGTGTCGCTGTATGTAGTGTTGTCCGAACCGGTAACGGTAAAGCGGAAACTTCCTACTGCACTAACTCCGGCCGCTGGTGTAAAACGTACGGTATGTCCGTCGGATAAAAGGGTGACTGCACCATTGATTGCAGAGGATACACTGTACGCCGGCGAAACATTGGCAAACCCACCACAGTATTTTGCAATATTAATATCAACTGCTGTGTTTACGTAGGTTTTAGCATGAATGTCGGCCATGTAGTTCAGGTAGTTTTCAATCAATGCATATCCGTTTGTGCCAATTTGCATAGCATCGTCAGTATTTACATTTGATCCGGTGGCCATTTCCCAATAATCGGGCATTCCATCGTTGTCGGCATCGGTGTCTTTTACGCCCGTTCTGATAATTCCGTAGCCATTATTGCTCAATCCGGTTTGTGTTTGGTCGGTGTATAAACCTCCCGAGGGGCCTGTAGTGCCTGCTGTAAAGCCAGCAGAACCTTTTCCAAGCGTTTTTACCTGCCCGATGATGACCGAATCCAATTGGCACAAAGGCAAAGTGCCTGCCGACGACAGTACCGTGCGGTAAGCCGACGTTGCGTCCGAAGTAGGTACGCCCGCCGTAAGTGCCGACCATGGCGATGTAAGCAATGTGCCCGCCCCACTGTACCAATAAATGCTGGTGGCAGCACCGTTCAGTGTTCCATCTTTATCTCCGTCGTACAGGTTGCCTGAGTTGTAAATGCTTTGATTGGCATCCACCTGAAACCAGGGGAAAGCCGTTGAACTATTGGATGCAGGCCCGCCAATAAAATAGTTGTTGATAATGTCATGTTTAAAAGAGGTACTCGTATGAGTCGTGTAGCCTGCTTCATTGTTGTAATGCACGTTGTTGATAAATTGATCATTTACTTTTGCCAAAGGGTTGCGGTTGTGAGAGTTGGCAAAGAGGTTGCGATAAAAAGTCCACTGACTCAATACCGATTCGCAGTGTGCTCCAAACTGTTGCCCGGTAGGATTAGCATCGATACAGTTTTGCATCGTGATGCCGGTTACAGGCGTTACGGTGTAGTTGTCGCTCACTCCATCAATGTTGTTCCAGGGAGCAAATTCGAAGGTACAATGATCCAGAATAATGTTGCGGGCATTGTACAAACTCAGTGCATCGTCCGAACTGGCCACAGTTGACACGCCTCCGGGCACGATACGAATGTGGCGACAAATGACATTTTGTTGTCCTGCAAACGAAATTTCGCCTCCCAAAAAGCCAATACCTTCGCCGGGAGCCGTTTGTCCGGCAATGGTGAGATTGCTCTTGGCCGAAACGGCTGTCTGAAGGTTGATCCATCCGCTTACATCAAAAACAACGATGCGATTGGAAGCACTTACAGCATCGCGAAACGATCCGGTGCCGCTGTCATTCAAATTGGTAACATGATAAACTGTTCCTTTGCGGCCTCCCGTAGCATGATTGCCATATCCAACGGCGCCGGGGAACGATGGTAAAACGCTGGCTGTAGCAGATGCAATGATTTTTCCCGTTAATGCAGTAGAAGTTAATGTTCCATCGGTGGATGTAACAGAATAACTATAGTTTCCCGTGAGATAAGGCATGCCTGAAATGGTTACCGTTTTGGCGGTGGTGTTCACAGTGGCGGTAATGCCTGCAGGAGCTGTTGCAGAGGAACTTGTTCCGCTCCATGTAACACTTGCAGAAGTGGCCGAACCACTATAAGTATATACCACCGAGCTAATGGTTTGACAGTAGCCTACTGTTTGTTCGGTAGTGCTTGCATCTGATGTCAAACTAATTGTAGGAGGAGGAACCACGGTTAATGTACCCGATAAGGAAGGGCTGGTAAGGGTACTGTCTTTGGCTACAATGCTCCAACCATAAGTTCCAGCGGTGCCGGGAGTGCCCGAAATGATTATTTTCTCGTTTACAGAATCTTTAGTGATAATAATGCCGTCAGGAGTAGTTGTAGCAGATGCGGTTCCTGTCCAGCTGATAATGGCATTGAACGCTGATCCTCCCCATGTGTATTGTACATTGCTGATGGTATTGCCCGCAGTCACTTTCTGGCTGTTGGTGCCGCTGGCCGAGGTCAACGTAATCAATGGAACGGGAGTGTTTACTACCTTGATGGTGCCCGTCAGAGCGGTGGTAGATATTGTTCCGTTAGTACCACTGATAGAGTAAGTGTAGGTACCCAAAGTAGTAGGTGTTCCCGCAATCGTTACTGTTTTGTTGGTGGCATCGGTAGTTACAGTTATGCCATCAGGAGCAGATCCGTTGCTTGTACCTGTCCAACTGATGTTTGCTGAGGTAGCAATGCTTCCCCAGGTGTACACAATGTTTTCTATTGACTCAGCTGCGGTGGTTGATATGGTTTGGTTGTCAGTTCCAATGCCCGAACTAAGAACCAGAGAAGGACGTTTGGTGATCAATGCATCATAGATGTACAAATTACAATTGGAACTGCTGCCGGTAGTACAAAGGAGTTTTATTTTTACTTTGTCGTTGCCGGTATAGGTAAAAACATTTTTGTGTATCAGTTTCAGATCGGTGAACGAAGCGGTTCCCAACTGTACCCAATTGGCACCACCATCGTTGGAAGTAAGTATTTTGTACGATTGGGTATTGCTGGTGTTTGCTCCGCAAGCCCAAATGGTGATATCGGAAGGACCTTGTATTTCGGGCAGAATAATATAACCTCCTGAAGCCGATCCACTACCGGTTTTGATAAAGCTGAATGCTCCTGCGGTGGCGCCATCATCGTCGGCAGTGGCCGAAACGTAAGTAGTGGCTGTACTTCCATACACCGACGCACTCTGAGACGTGTTCATATTGATGCGCTGGCCGTTTGGTCCGGCACCGAATACAATTCCGTTCACGGTGCTTTCCTTGTTTGCATTTCCGGTGGATGCAGTAAAAATATCGCCGGTAGTAAATGTGGCGGGTTTTGTTTTAAAATCAACGTAGTAGGTCGTGTCCGTTGATACAACTTCGGATGCAGAGGTTGATTTCTGCGGAGTTTTGGCTGAGCTATAAGATGAGTAGAAGCTAACAATAGCTATCGCCAAAACATGAAAGTAGAACTTTTTCATGTTGCAATGTGACTGATTAATAATTAGATTTTTAAAGGGAACATCCACGTTTTTTTATCAGTGGATTTGCAAAATACAAAATTCTACCTTTTTCCTCTTCTTCAGTTGTATATCTTGATGTTTTGAATTTGCGTTTTGATATATGTCGCTGTAAAATGATCATTCCGAAGTGAATAAAAAAAGCGCAGAACAACATTTCTGTTACTCGGCGCTTTAAATAAGCTGATGGTGATCTGTGATTTACAACAAACCTCCTGCCTGCAATAAAGAGGCCATTTCCTCTTGCACTTTTAGTGCTTCGGTGCGGGCTGCTTCTGCATAATCTTTTTCGGCCGATGCATAAATGATTTGGCGCGATGAATTTACTAATAAGCCACATGTGCTGTTCATGCCGTATTTTACTACTTCCTGCAAGCTACCGCCTTGTGCACCAACACCCGGTACTAATAAAAAGTGCTCAGGAATAATGGCACGAATGTCGGTGAGCATTTCTGCCTTCGTAGCCCCTACTACATACATCATATTGTCTTCATTTCCCCATTTCAAAGAGGCTTTCAATACTTTTTCGAACAACCGTTCGCCAGTTTCAGCATCCTTCATAAACTGAAAATCGAAAGCACCTTTATTGGAAGTCAACGCTAGAAGAGTCACCCATTTTCCTTCGTAGGTAAGAAACGGAGTTACCGAATCTTCGCCCATATAAGGAGCTACAGTTACCGAATCGAACTCCATGTTGCCAAAGAACGTGCGGGCGTACATGGCCGATGTGTTACCAATATCGCCACGTTTCGCATCGGCAATGATGAACTGATCAGGGTAGTTGGTGCGGATGTATTCTACGGTGCGTTCCAGGATTTCCCATCCTTCCAGACCCAGGCATTCATAAAATGCAAGGTTCGGTTTGTAAGCTACACAAAGGTCGGCAGTAGCATCAATAATGGCTTTGTTGAATTCGAAGATAGCATCGTCCGATTCATCGAAAAGATGTTCCGGAATTTTAGTGGCATCGGTATCCAATCCTACGCAAAGAAAAGATTTTTTGCGCTGTATGTTTTCAAATAATTCTTGTTTGGTCATATTGTTCGTGTTGAGTTCGTAAAGTTTATAAAGTTCATAAAGTTATCAAGTTCATAAAGTCCATAAAGTTTATAAAGTTGAATAGTTAGATGCAATTGACAACTATCAATTATCAACTATCAACTATCAACTATCAACTATCAATTGTCAATTATCAATTATCAGTTATGAACTATTAACTAATTTAAATTTCGCTTTCTTTCAGACGTTCGGCATTTTCAGCCACAATCAGTCTGTCGATAACTTCTTGTATATCACCATTGACGAAAGCCGTCAGATTGTACATCGTGTAGTTGATGCGGTGATCGGTTACACGTCCCTGCGGATAGTTGTAGGTACGGATCTTTGCAGAACGATCGCCGGTAGATACCATGGTTTTACGCCGCGATGCGATGGCTTCCTGATGCTTGGCCACTTCAATTTCGTACAGTTTCGAACGAAGCATTTGCATTGCCAGCTCACGGTTGGCCAACTGTGTACGTGCCTGCTGACACACTACCACCATACCGGTCGGTTTGTGGGTAAGTTGCACTTTGGTTTCTACCTTGTTAACGTTCTGTCCACCGGCACCACCCGAGCGTGATGTCTGCATTTCCACATCGGCGGGGTTCAGTTCAAAGTCTACTTCTTCGGCTTCGGGCAATACGGCTACAGTAGCAGCTGAGGTATGTACGCGTCCCTGCGTTTCGGTTTGTGGCACGCGCTGTACGCGGTGTACGCCCGATTCATATTTTAATGTACCGTACACATTATCGCCGGTTACGGTAAAAATAACTTCCTTGAAACCACCTGCAGTACCTTCGCTAATGTTGGTGATTTCCACTTTCCATCCTTTGGATTCGCAGTATTTGGTGTACATTTTGAACAGGTCGCCGGCAAAAATAGCGGCCTCGTCACCACCGGTACCACCACGAATTTCAACGATCGAGTTTTTCCCATCTTCGGGGTCGGCAGGAATCAGCAGGAGTTTGATGTTTTCTTCCATTTCCGGAATGCGTGGCTCAATATCATCAATTTCGGCTTTGGCCATTTCGCGCATTTCAGGATCATTTTCTGTTGCCAATACTTCCTTTGCTTCAGCCAGGTGAGCCAAAGCTAATTGATATTCGTTTTTAGCATTCAGAATCTTTTCCAGTTCGTGATACTCTTTGTTTAGCTTCACATATCGTTTCTGGTCCGAAATTACCGAAGGGTCGGTAATCAGGGTAGAAATTTCTTCGAATTTGTGTTGCAGCCCTTCTAATTTTTCTAAAAGTGTTTTTTCTGCCATTTTATTTTGATGTATTTTTTACTTCTTGCGTCAATAATCTTTCGCGCCGTTCGGCTTCGTCTCTCAGATTTCTCACAAACTGTTTCAGTCGCCATTCCATGATGCTTTTAAATCGGTTTTGGGTGATAAAGATGTCGAAAAACCATCCAAATCTCACTCTCGATTCCAACACATACCAGTAGCCGTTGTCTTTGCGGGGAATGGTACTGAAGGAACTGTTCATTTTTTTTATAAAACCATTGGCACTAATTAAGTCCAGATACACTGCTGATGTTCCGTTTTTCAACTTTTTGGAACTGAGCTTACTGTCTACCACTATGTTGTCGATGGTGGTTATTCCGGGAATAATCACGTCGCCCGTTGCTCGCAAAATGCTGGTTTGCTTGTTGAATGCTGTTGTTTTGAAATAAAACATCATCATTTCTGTTTTCTCCTTTCGGAGATTCATTTTCTTCAATGCCCACGGAAACAATCCGTCCAGGTTGTAGCACATTTGCTGATCGAAATTGCTCAAAACCCTGCTGCTTACGCTGTCCGAGGCATTTACATACAGTCGGTAAACGGTGTAAAACTCCCCGTTTTTATATACCGTGGCAATGCTGTCGTTCGGATTGGCACTCGCGCCGAAGCACAAGCACAAAAACAAAAGCATAGTCAGCATCACTTTTTTCATTCAGATATTATCTTTTCAACATTCAATCTTGCAAACTATTTTAGTCTGCTCTGAAGGTTCCGACGGCGTTCGCACTCGTCTATCATGTTTTCGGTGAATTTTTTAATTCGCCATTCTACGATACTTTTGTAGCGCTTTTGTGTGATGAATAAATTAAAAAACCAACCAAAGTTGATATCCACATCCGTGATCAGGTAAACTTCTCCGTTTTTTTGAGGAACGAATAATACTGTTCCCACTGCGTTTTTCATCAGCAGGCTGGAATAGATAATGTTGGCATTCACCTTGATTACACCGCTTGTGTATTTGGTTTTACTTACTATCGCGTCTACTTTAATGTTGCTGAAGGTCGTTACCCCCGGTACTACAATATCAAAAACTCCATGAGTTACATTCGTTTTCGGATCATTGTCCGACGATTTGAAAACGATCACCAACTCGTTGCTTTTGTCTTGCAATCCTAGTCCTTTCAGCGCCCAGGTAAACAAATGCCCCGGAGCTGTATGGAAATCATTGACCAGATAATCAGCTACATCGTTGATGATCATTGCCGAAGCTTTGGTTTTTAGCTGATAGCGCGTTGAAAACCGACCATCTTTGTAGGTAGAAACAATGGAATCGGCTGTTGCTGCATGACTTAGCTGTGCCATTATCAGCAGAAGGACTAATAAGCTGAGTTTACAAAGTTTCCCGTACATATTTTCGAACTGATTAAATGCTTTTGAATCAGACATAAGCCGTTTTTTTTTGAGCGCACAAAATTACCATTATTTTACGGCAAATTAAAATCAGTTTTTTTA
>JBJOOU010000164.1:0-3630 GCA_046051105.1 Bacteroidota bacterium | reverse complement strand
AGGGCAAACGAACTTCCGCCAATTTCGATGGTACCGCCCCACGGAATCACCGCACTGGTAAGCAAAGCCACCAACATAGTAAGCGAAGGCCCCAAAATATAAAGTACCTTATCCGCATTGGCTGGCATAAACTCTTCCTTCATAAAGAGTTTTAAGCCGTCGGCTACGGGCTGTAGTACACCAAAGATACCGGCACGGTTAGGTCCTAAACGATCCTGAAAAAATCCGGCGACCTTACGTTCCAGCAAAGTGGCGTACATCGCAATCACCAAACTCAGCAACAGCACCGACACCGATAGAATCAACTTATAAACTACAAATTGTATATCCATAATTACTCCATTTTTTCTTTTAGAGGATTAATGACATGTGGCTTTACAACTTCACGATAGTGATTTTGATTAATCACCGAGTAGGTCTGAATCTTGCGAGGTCCTTCAATCGTCCAGTCAGCTGCATTCTTTTTCTCAAAACGACATTCGTTGCAAATAAAATCATGCACTTCGCCATAAGTATCTTTGCGTCCGGTAACGCGATACACTTCTTCGCCACGATACCATAACGTTACTTTGCCGCTACATTTCGGGCAATCGCGGTGTGCATCCATCGGTTTCAGGAACCAAACGCGGTTTTTGAAGCGGAAAGTTTTATCGGTCAATGCGCCCACAGGACATACATCAATCATATTTCCGGAAAAATCGTTTTCGATAGCTGCTTGCGCAAAAGTAGAAATCTCCGCTTTTTCGCCGCGATACAACACACCGTGTACACGTTGATCGGTCAGTTGCTCGGCTGCATACACACAACGGTAACACAGGATGCAACGGTTGGGGTGAAACTGAATCAGTTCGCCGATATCTACTTTATCGTAGGTGCGTTTTTCTTCTTCGAAACGGGATGTGTTGGCGCCGTGTGCATAGCTCAGGTTTTGCAAATCGCATTCGCCGGCCTGATCGCAAATGGGACAGTCGAGCGGGTGATTCAGCAGCAGGAATTCGGTGATGGCTTTACGGGCTTCCACTACTTCGGGCGAGCTAACGTTTTGAACCACCATACCATCCATCACCGTAGTGCGGCACGAAGCCACCAGCTTAGGCATCGGACGTGGATCGGCAGCAGAACCCTGCGATACTTTCACCAGACAAGCACGACATTTACCACCACTCTTTTTCAGTTCGGAATGGTAACACATAGCAGGAGGAACCACATCGCCACCAATCATACGGGCAGCCTGCAGGATGGTAGTCCCCGGTTCTACTTCTATGGTTTTATTATCAATTGTTACCTTAAACATCTGTTTGAAATAAGACCCCTAACCCCTAAAGGGGAACGGAGTTAGCTTTTATAGTTATAATTCTTCTTTACTTTTTCGAAACCCAAAAAAATCTTATTCCCCTTTAGGGGTTAGGGGTAACTTGCCATGCTTCACATTTTTCACCACTTCCGGATGATTGACGTGATATTCAAATTCATGACGGAAATGACGAACGGCAGCAGCCACCGGCCATGCAGCCGCATCGCCCAGCGGGCAAATGGTATTTCCTTCAATTTTAGAAGCAATGCTTACCAATAAATCAATATCTTTCATGCGACCTTCGCCGTTTTCGAGGCGGTGAAGCACACTTTCCATCCAGCTAGTTCCTTCGCGACAAGGCGAACATTGTCCGCAGGATTCGTGGTGGTAAAAACGCGACAAATTATAAGTATTTCTTACAATACAAGCATCTTCGTCATACACGATAAATCCGCCTGAACCCATCATCGAACCAGTTGCAAAACCGCCTTCCGATAGAGATTCGTAGCTCATCAATCGTTGTTCGCCTGCAGCTGTTTTCAGGATTAGTTCTTTTGGCAAAATTGGTACGGAAGATCCGCCTGGAATTACCGCTTTCAATTCTTTTCCATTCTTGACGCCACCACAATATTTATCGCTGTATAAAAATTCTTCTACCGGAAGGCCAAGTTCAATTTCGTAAACGCCCGGATTATTGATGTTTCCGCAGGCAGAAATGAGCTTTGTTCCGGTGCTACGACCGATACCGATTTTAGCATATTCTTCACCGCCATTGTTCACAATCCAACCGATATTGGCCAGTGTTTCTACGTTGTTTACCACTGTTGGGCAGTCGTACAAACCTTTGATAGCTGGAAATGGTGGTTTCAGGCGTGGATTACCACGTTTGCCTTCGAGCGATTCAATTTGTGCAGTTTCCTCACCACAAATATATGCTCCGGCTCCGCTGTGAACGAAAATATCCAAATCATAACCACTTCCCAGAATGTTTTTTCCTAACAATCCGGCAGCGCGGGTTTCTTTGATGGCTTCGTTCAGGATTCCGATTACTTGTTTAAATTCACCACGAACATAGATATATGCTGTATTAGCACCCAAAGCATACGCTGCGCAAATCATTCCTTCAATTAAACGATGGGGAATGTTCATCAGCAGAAATCGGTCTTTAAAAGTTCCCGGCTCACTTTCGTCGGCATTGCAAATCAGGTAACGTGGGTTGTCCGATTTTTTGTCGATAAAGCTCCATTTCATTCCGGTAGGGAATCCGGCACCACCACGACCACGCAAGCCAGCTGTTTTTACTTCGTTTACGATGTCGTCGGGTTGCATGCTTTTCAGCGCTTTTTCCACCGACAGATATCCACCGTTTTTGCGATACACTTCGAACGAACGGATACCCTCAACTTCAATATGTTCTAAGATAATCTTTCTTTCCATGTCAGCTCTTCGGGTTTCTTTTTATCGCTTTCGGCGCGAAGTTTCTCTATTATTTCGTCTATTTTTTTTAAATCCAGGAATTCATAAAACTCAGTATTCACCTGCATCACCGGAGCCGATCCGCAAGCACCCAGACATTCTACTGCTTTCAGGCTAAACAACCGATCCGGCGTGGTTTCACCCACTTTGATCTGTAGTTTTTCTTCCAGATAAGCAATAATATCTTCGCCACCGCAAATAGCGCAAGGTCCGGTTTGGCATACTTCGAACACGTATTTTCCTACCGGATCAAGATAAAACTGGGAGTAAAACGTAGCCACTTCGTACACTTCTATCGGGGTGATGTTCAGTAATTCAGCCACGTAATCCAGAATATCTACGTTCAGGCTACCTTCTCCTAGTTCCTCCTGTGCAATGTGCAGCAACGGAATCAGCGCCGATTTTTGGCGACCTTCGGGGTAATGCCCAATGATACTGCGAACTTTCTCCATGGTTTCGGGTGTGAAAGCAACTTTCAATCCCTTCTTTACATAGAGTTTATGTTTAAAATGTTTTCCGCTCATTTTTAATGTTGTTCTAAAACTTTTAATTGTCAATTGTTAATTGTCAATTGAATTACGCGTCCAGCTCTCCTGCAATTACGTTCATACTACTCATGGTAAGAATCGCATCCGACAGCGAAGCTCCGGTGATAATTTCAGGGAAAGCCTGATAATAAATAAAGCCCGGACGACGGAAGTGCAAACGGTATGGAGTACGACCACCATCAGCTACCACATAAAATCCTAATTCTCCGTTGGCAGCTTCGATAGCTGTATATTGTTCTTTTTCAGGAACCTTTATTTCGCCCATAATCATTTTGAAATGAGCTATCAGCGATTCCATTTTGCTGTACACAT
>JBJOOU010000163.1:0-4404 GCA_046051105.1 Bacteroidota bacterium | reverse complement strand
CTCCTTTTTATAGCGATTTGCATTTATGAAAAAATCAAAAATCATTCGGTTGAACCGTTCAATACCTACTTTGCTGAAATTCAAGAGCGGGGTCTTAAGTGTCCACCATTTTGAATTGTGTCGTATATAGAAACATGGTGAGTGGAGTAAACAAACCAGTCGTATTGTCAATTACAGCAGTTTTTCAGTGCTTAAAGTGGATTATTTTCATTCATGCGCTCTAAATTTTGTATCAACGTTTTCGCCTTGAATTAATCTTTCTGACCGCTGGACTGTTTTGAGTGAATATCGTTTGGTTTTTGTGATTTTCATCGATTTCGACTTCGTTTTCGTCGAAGGAATATTGCTGCACGTGCGATACTGTTAGGCGACGTGTGATACACAGATACCGTCGGCGTGTTTACATGATCACATCGGCTTATACGCCATATTTGCTGCAGTTCATCCACTGATTGCGTACTGCTGCATGTAAACTTTCAACCCAACAAGAAACTATGAAGCGCTGTCTATCTGCAGGAAATGTGGATGATTCAGGTGATAATTTCATAACAATTACTACCAAGAAATCTAAGAAACAGAAATCGCTTCGTAATCCTATTCCTGTAAGTGCGTCTCAGCCAAGCACTTCTGTAGTGAATATCGATACAATTATCGACGCCGTGGCACACATCGATAATCCAGATATCACCCAGGAAAAGACTACCAGTTTAAATGAAATATCAGGAAAAATTGTTATGATTGCTGACCTACAAATATCTATAAATAATCTCTCTGCAATTGTACAACAACAACAAGATACTATTAATAGCCTTGCTACTCGGTTAAACTTTGTTCTCTCATTCCTTGGAATCGAAAAAAATGAGAATGGAAGCATTGTATCACCTGGCGTATCGCCACCAGCAAGTGCTGATCACCTGTCGGGCCAATCTAGCGATGTAGGTCCTACCTCTAGTGCCAATATAACATTATCGTTACCTTCAATGCCGCTTGGTTCTGCATCGTTTGCTGCGGCTGTTACCGCTCGAGGTGTGTCTACCCAGCAGCCAGTTCGGCGACCGTTGAGTGTCAAGGAGATTATTTTGTCAACAGTGTATAATGAAAAGATTGCAAATAATCGGCGTTCTAGCTCCATTATTGTGTCTGGTCTGGTATGTGATCCTAATCATTCGGACACCGAAGTAATAGAAAAGTTGTGCTACTCTGAATTTGGTATACGATCAGCTATCACTAACACCAAACGTTTGGGTAAAGTTATCGCTGGCCGTATCCAGCCAGTGCTAGCAGTGGTGAAATCCAGCGATACTGCAAGAGAAATTATTACATGTGCCAAGTCTTTGCGACGATCACCTGATCTAGCTATACGTGACAATGTTTACATCAACGCCAACCTCAGTAAAGAAGAGGCACGTGCAAACTACGATCAGCGTTGCCGCAGACGCATGGCATCCACACAGCAGCTGAACTTTGATCATACAGACAGCGCTTCAAACGCCATCGGGAGAGCCAATGTCGGTAATCTGCACCATCGTGTTATAGTTAACTCTCAGTTTCGTCGCCAGAAGGGAATTACTTATCCTCCGTGTGATGCCGACCTTGAAGATGAGAGGTCCACTCAACCACATCACGACACGGTTGCAGCGTCTTCTCTCAATGCTGCAGTCCAATCATTTGTGCCGGCTGTATCTACTTCACCATCATCGTGACAATTGCAAGATCGTCAACTTGTCTCTAACAACAACGATATTTTCAATAAATGTGTTCTGATAAACGCTCGTAGCCTTAATAACAAACTAGCTGATTTTTATCAGCTTCTATTGGAAAACTTTTCTTTGATATTTATAACAGAAAGTTGGTTAAAAGAGTCTGTAACCAACAGTATGCTTGATAGCACGCATGGCTACTCTATATATCGCAAGGATCGTGCATACAAACAACGAGGTGGTGGTGTAATTGGTTTGGTTTCAAACAGGTTTCAATCTCATTCTATACCGTTGCCAGCTAAATTTGATGCTGTTGAAATCGTTGCTTTTTGTTTAATAACTGCTAGTGGTAATTATCGTTTTATTGTGGTCTATCGGCCTCCAGAATTTAATAAGTTGGGAAGAGATAACATGCGTTTACTGAAAGATTGTTTAATGTTTCTATGTAACACTAAAGACACGGTTTTTATCATCGGCGATTTTAATCTGCCATGTATAAATTGGGAATCATCTGATTCCCCAGATGACCAGCTTCACTCAGTGTTTCTAGAATTTTGCCTCAAATCTGGTTTCAATCAGTTTGTTACCGAGCCTACTCTTGGAGATCATGTTTTAGATCTCGTATTATCTAATGACAAGTTAATTGTGTCTGATTTGAAGGTTACATGTCCTTTTAGCAACGGCGATCATTGTATGGTATACTTTAATCTACTGCTTAATTCTAATTCTAATGAACAAATTTCTAACAATTCGCATATTTATTATGACTTCAGTAAAGGTGATTATGGTGCAATAAATGACGCCTTGTATAATCACCCGTTCAATAACATTATTGTTCAAGCTAACTCTATTGATAACGTTTGCTTCTCTGACTCTGCAGATGATGTTTGGAAAAAGTTCGTTGAACCACTCAACATCGCATTCGAATCCTTCATTCCAGTTAAATCTACTATCACTCGTAGTAATAAACCTTCAAAACAGATTAAATATCATCCTCCTCACATACGGCGAGCTATCAAACTTAAGTCTGCTTGTTGGAAAGCGTATCGCTTGTCTCCTATTGATACTAATCTCAATACATACAAACGTCAAGCTGCAGTTGTAAAAAAGTTGTTGTTTGATTACGAGAAACAGAAAGAATTTGAAGTGATAAATAGAAATAATCTTGGGGGTTTCTACAGATTTCTCAATAACAAATTGTCTTGTAAATCTGGTGTAGGGCCTCTTCGTATTCATTCAGGTTCACTCGTTACTGAAGATATTACTAAGGCTGAGGTCTTAAACGATTATTTTTGTAGTGTTTTCACCAAGGACGATGGCGTACTGCCGATTTTTCCTAAGAGAGTTACAAATGATGTGTCTATTGGAACTATTGACTTTAGCCCGCAAGCAGTACTTAAAGCACTTAAATCTATTAAACGTGTTAGTAATGCATCCGACCCCGATGGGTACACTACAAATGCTGTTAAAAAACTAATGTACAGTTTGGTCAGCCCCCTTTGTGTTCTGTTTAAATTTGTATTTTCATATGGAAAAATTCCTGCCGCCTGGAAAACTGCAAATGTTATTCCTATTTTTAAAAAGGGTTTATCATCAAGTGTTAGTAATTACAGACCTATCTCTCTTACATCAATTTTTTGCAAACTTTATGAACGTATAATTAAGGATCAAATGTTGTTTTATTTAAGTCAACACAAACTGATTAATCGTAATCAACATGGATTCTTGAGTCGCCATGGTACATGCACTCAGTTACTTGAAACTATCAATGACTGGTCTATTGCTTTACGTAACCATCATGCTGTAGATACGGTTTACTTCGATTTTGCTAAAGCGTTCGACTCCGTCAGTCATACTAAGTTGTTGTACAAGCTGGCTGCCTACGGCGTTGACGGCGATTTGTTCAGCTGCATCACTGATTTCCTACATCACCGCATTCAGCGAGTGGTGCTACCTAACGGCACATCTAGTTTTAAGTCGGTTTTAAGTGGAGTTCCTCAAGGGAGCGTCTTAGGTCCTCTTTTGTTTTTACTTTACATAAATGATATTAGTGATTTATTCACAGGTGCTATTAAAATAAAAATGTTTGCTGATGACATTAAGATATATTTAGAAATTGGTGACGACTCTGAATTATCTTCTTTCCAGAATAGCATTAACCAAATAGCAGACTGGGCATCTATTAGGCAGCTCAAATTATCTATAGATAAATGTCAGCACGTGCATATTGGTTTATCTCGATCTACTGTT
This sequence comes from Bacteroidota bacterium, assembly GCA_046051105.1. Taxonomy (GTDB): domain Bacteria; phylum Bacteroidota; class Bacteroidia; order Bacteroidales; family Paludibacteraceae; genus Paludibacter. The sequence continues at coordinate 454 of JBJOOU010000163.1, read as the reverse complement.
TTGCCTCACTTTTCTCTACATAATAATATACTAACTAGTTGTACTTCATGTCGCGATCTTGGTGTTATTGTTGATTCAAGACTTTCTTTCGTTGAGCATATTAACTCGATAGTTGCCAAAGCTCATCTGCGAGCAAGTCAAATTTTACGCTGTTTTCTTAGCCGCGATCCGTTCATTTTAATTAAAGCATTCAATGTGTATGTGCGGCCTCTCGTTGAATACTGTTCTCCTGTGTGGTCACCTACTGCTATAGGCAGCATAAATAAAATTGAATCCGTCCAAAGATGGTTTACGAAACGAATCAAAGGTTTATCTTACCTTTCTTATGACGAACGCTTGTCTGTATTGAACAATGAAAGACTAGAACTTCGTCGTCTACGAGCGGATTTGCTTATGTGTTTTAAAATTGTTTATAATATTGTCGATTTACCGTTTAAAGACTTTTTCACATTTA